>NZ_JBKKAD010000001.1:0-3366 GCF_046714715.1 Conyzicola sp.
TCACCCCGCCGCGCCGCATCGTGCCGCCCGCCGCCGCGCCACCCCGCACCCCGCCGGCCACGAACCCTGTGGCGAGACTGTCGCCCGCGGTCACTCCGGCTCAGCCCGCCGCCCCCGCCCAGCCCGCCTTCACGAGCCCGGTCGCCGTGCCTGCCGCCCCCGACAGCGACCACGACGACGTCGAAGCCACCCGCATCGTGCGCAACCGGCAGGGCGACCGTTTCGTTCTGCAGTTCAGCACGGGCGAGAATTCCACGGTGTTCGGCACCGGGCTCGTCGGGCGCAACCCGGTCGTGCAGCCGGGAGAGTTCGTCGACCACCTCGTGACGATCCTCGACCCGGGCAAGTCCGTGTCGAAGACCCACCTCGAGTTCGGACAGTCGGCCGGCGCCTTCTGGGTCGTCGACCGGTTCTCCGCCAACGGCACCGTCGTGCGCCAGCCCGACGCGCGACCGCAGCGGCTCGACCCGGGCAAGCGCCAGATCGTCGCCCGCGGCACCCGCGTCGACATCGGCGAGCAGTTCTTCGTTGTGAGCTGACCGGGCTCCCTCCCGCCCCGCCCTGTCCTCCCCACCCCTGAGGCGGGCGCAGGCTCTCCGCCGACCGCTGTGCGCCGGGCCGAGGGACACGCCCGCGTGATGGGCTGGATCCGTGGCATCCGAACATCTCCGCATCGCGGCGCCCGCACCGCCGGCCCCGCCGCAGCCCTACAGTTTCCCGCTCATGGCCACGGTCGCGCCCGTCGTAGTGAGCCTCGCCATCTGGGCGATCACCCAGTCGGTGTTCGCGCTGCTGTTCGCGGCCCTCGGGCCGGCCGTGGCCGTGGCCAGCCTGGCGGATGCGCGCATCCAATCCCGGCGCCGGAGACGGCGCGAGAACGCCCGGTTCTCGGCCGAGCTCGAGGCCGCGCGCGCCGAGGTCGAGCAGGCGCACGAGCGCGAACGCACCGAACTCGCGGAATCGCTGCCGTCGGCCCGGCGACTCGTGCTGTCGACGTGGCCCCCATCGGAGCGATGGCTGGCGAGCCTCGACCAGCCCGTGCCCGTCGGTATCGGCGCGGGGGAGCGGGCGAGCGCCGTGCAGCTCGAGGGGACGACCTCGGCGCGGGGGCGCGACGACGCCCACGTGGCGCTGCGCGCGCTGGTGGATGCGGTCGCTCGGCTGCCCGGCGCCCCGATCGTGCTCGACGCCCGGCTCGGCATCGGCATCGTCGGGCCGCGGGTCGTGGCGACCGCGACCGCGCGCGGGGTGGTGCTGCAGGTGCTCGCGTCGCTGTCGCCCGACTCCCACTCCGTGGCCGTGAGCACCGACGAACGGGCGGAGTGGGCCTGGCTCGGTGCCGCGCCCCATCGGACCGCGATCGTCGGCGACGATCAGCCCCGCACCGTCGTGCGGGTGGTCGGCACCGGCGGAGAGATCGTCGTCGGCGTCGCGGAACGCAGCGATCTGCTGCCGAGCGTCACGCGGGCCGTGGTCACCGCGAGCGGGCTGCGGTCGTGCGTCGAGCAGCACCCCGACCGTTCCCTGCTCGGCCCGGTGCGCCTCGAGCAGGTCTCGCGCGAAGAGGCCGTGCTGGTCGCGCGCGGCATGGCCGCCCACGCTTCCCGGGTCGGGCTCGGCGACGATCCGCTGCCCGACCGCCTCGGCTTCGACGACTGCGGCCCGCGCGAGACGCGGGCGGATGGCCAGCCGTCGCTCGCGGCCGTCGTCGGCGTCACGGCGCACGGGCCGCTGAGCCTTGATCTGGTGGCCCACGGACCGCACGCCATCGTGGGCGGCACCACCGGCAGCGGCAAGAGCGAGCTGCTCACCGCCTGGGTCCTGGCGATCGCGCACGACCACGCGCCGAGCGACGCCAGCGTGCTGCTCGTCGACTTCAAGGGCGGTTCGGCGTTCGCGGCCCTCGAGCGGCTGCCCCACTGTGTCGGTGTGATCACCGATCTCGACGAGGCCGCCGCGCAGCGGGCCCTCGAGAGTCTGGCCGCCGAACTGCGTCGCCGCGAGCGGCTGCTCGCGGCGGCCGGAGCGAAGTCGATCGACACGCTACCCTCGGGAGCGCGCCTGCCCCGGCTGCTGATCGTCGTCGACGAGTTCGCCGCGATGGTGTCCGGCTTTCCCGAGCTGCACGCGGTCTTCGCCGACATCGCCGCGCGCGGGCGCTCGCTCGGTGTGCACCTCGTGCTGTGCACGCAACGGCCGGCGGGGGTCATCCGCGACTCAGTGCTCGCGAACAGCGCCCTGCGCCTCTCGTTGCGGGTCAACAACCGGGCGGACAGCGCCGCCGTCATCGGTTCGGATGCCGCGGCGAGCCTTCCCGTCGAACCGCGAGGCCGCGCGTTCGTCGCGGCCGACGGCGACGAGCCGGTGCTCGCGCAGTTCCCGCTCGTCACGCAGGGCGACATCGACCGGGTCGCCGCGCGATGGGTCGCCTATCCGCACCGGCCGCACCGGCCATGGCTCGACCCGCTGCCGACCGAGGTCGCCCTCGACGCCCTTCCCGCGGTCGATCGCGAGTCCGATCCGGCGGCCGATCCGGCGGTCAGGCGCGGCGGAATCCCGTTCGGGCTGCTCGACGACCCGGCCACCCAGAGCCAGCCCGTCGCGGTCTACCGACCAACCGACCACGGCAGCCTGCTCGTCGTCGGTGCCGCGGGTTCGGGCAAGTCGACCCTGCTGGCGACCCTCGGCGCCACGGCAGAGGTGCAGCGCATCGCCGCCGATATCGAGGGCGCGTGGGACGCGCTGGTCGACCTGCTCGCCGAACTGCGCGCGACGGCCGAGCACCCGCGCGGCCCGCGACTCGTGCTGCTCGACGACCTCGACGCGCTGCTCGGCCGGTTCCCCGAGGAGTACGAGTCCGCCGTGCTCGAGCTGGTCACCCAGTGCCTGCGTGAGGGCCCGGCCCGCGGCATCCACTGGGCGATCACGGCCCAGCGGCTCACTCCCGCCCTGCACCCCGTGGTCGGTCTCTGCGGAAGCCGCCTGCTCCTCCGGCTGCCCGACCGGCAGGAGCACGTGCTCGCCGGCGGCGACGGCAGCGCCTTCGTCGAGCGGCTGCCGCCGGGCGCCGGCCGGTGGAACGGTCTGCGCCTCCAGGTGGCCGTAGACCGCGTGAGCCGCCTGCCCGAGCGCCAGCCCGGCAGACACTCCGGCGCGCAGCCCAACCGAGACGCCCCGCACACCCTCCCCACGATCGATGCCTCAGCACCGTTCGCCGTGGTGTCGAACCGGCCGGCGCCCGGCGGCAGCCGCTCGACGAAGGTGCCGCCGTCGCCGCCAGCGAGCACGTGCTCCTGCCGGTTGGGCAGCCGGAGGAGGAGCCGGCTCCCGCAGAGACCGACCACGGGGTGCAGGGCGGGAGTGAGC
>NZ_JBKKAD010000002.1:0-24233 GCF_046714715.1 Conyzicola sp.
ACGATCTCGTTCGTGGACTGGTCGAAGACCACGGGGACGTCGCCGACGGCGGTGAGCTGGAATTCGCCGACGGCCGGGAAGTCGCTCTTCACGGCAGGGTCGGCCAGGCTGGCGACCCGGTAGAGCGACTTCTTCGTCGGGGAGACCGCGAGGATCTCGCCGTCTTTGGTGACGACGGCGTGGCCGCCCTCGCCGAGCTCGAGCAGCGGCTCGGTGGAGACGAAGTTGAACTGCAGGTCGCCCACCGCCGGGATCGCCCACAGATCACCATCGGGCGACACGATCGTGAGAACCGTTCCGCCGTAGGAGACCTCGGCACCCTTGGGAACATCGATCGCCGAGGTGACCTCGGTCGTGGCCGGGCTGACCGACTCGACGCGCCCGCTCAGCGGGTCGTACATAAAGAGGGTGTCGGCGTCCTGCATCACGTCGAAACTCGCCGACGAGGCGGTGACGGAGCCGTTGAGTTCGTCGATCTGCCGGTTCAACCGGCCACCAAGCAGCTGCTGGCCGTTCGTGACCCAGACGTCGCGAGACGTCAGATGCACGTCAGAAATCGGATAGCCCGGATGCAACGCCGCGATGGTCAACGGAATACCGGCGACCAGCGCGATCACTAGGGCGGACGCGGTCGTCTTATGGCGCTTCGTCCACGCGCTCAGACCAGTCAAGCGATTCCCCCGGCATTGATTGATCCCCGTGTGATCGGCACTGCTTCCCCGGCCGATCCATTTTCAGGCTAACACGGGGGTCGCTTTTCGCGGCCTCCCGAACATGGGTAGATCTACCCATGGGTCGGGGTCAGCCGGGCGCGCACTAACGGCTCGGACCAACGGTGCCCATTTTCGAGATGTAGGTCTCTTCCCTTGCTTAGTTGCAGTTCGGTGCGGACCCGGCGTTACCCGGGAACGAGTAGTTGTTGGGACCGAGCATGGTGATGGTGAGGCCGCCGGTACTCTGCCAGCTGGTCAGCGACACCGATCCGCTGGCACCCAATACGTAGGTGTTGGAGTGGCTCAGACCGGGCTGATCGCTGTAGATCGTATAGGTGCCGGGCGTGATGTTTGCGTATTGAACACCGTCGTGTGGAAGGCCCTCGCCCTGGCCGCGAACGTCGCTGGTTGTGCCCTTGCAGTACGTCGTGGACGGAGTGATAACGACCGGCGGGTCGGGCTTCGGGGTCACGACCGTGTTGCCCGAACCGGCCGACGGTCCGGAACCACTGCTGTTGCGCGCGTACACGGTGAGGTTTCGGGTTCCGCCGTTCTTGTCGACGGTTATGGACGCGGTCGTTCCGGTCGTGACACCGCCCTGGCCGCTGTTCGTCGACCACACGTATTCCAGCCCGTCGGCTGCTTGGTCTGCACCGCCGTTGGTTGGAGCCGACCAGGTCCAACTCACAGTCATCGGTCCCTCGCCGCCACCCGGGGTGGAGACGTTCTGCGGAGCGAGCGGAACCGGTTCCTTCTGGATCACTAGCGTGTTCGAGGTTCCGGCGGGTCCCGACCTGCCACCGGGGTTTGTCGCAGTGACGGTAATCGTGTAGCTGCCCTCGTTCTCGCTGAACGACGCGCTCGTGCCGGTGGTGCTTCCCGATTTGCCGGAACTGGTGCTCCAGCTATAGGTCGTCGTTCCACCGGTACCGGGCACGGCCGGCCAGCTCGCGTTGATGTTCGCCGTGGCCCATTTGCTTCCGGTGCTCAGCGTCGGCGTGACCTGCGCGGGAACGCCGTACGGCGTAATCTGGTCGCTCGCGGGCGACCACTCGCCGACGCCGTGCTGATTGATCGCCCTAGCTGACAGCGTGTACGGCGTGCCGTTCTCGAGCCCGGTGATGGTGCAGTCGGCGCCGGCGGTACAGTTCGTCGGCGTCGCGACCGACGGGTTGGTCACGACCTCGTAGGAGGTGATCGGCTTGCCGTTGGCGGCGGGCGCGATGAACCGGAACGTAGCTGACCTGTCACCGCCGACTGCCTGACCGTTGAGCCGCGTAGGCTTCGCCACTTGGTCGGGCACATCGCTGACGGTGAGCGTTATGGTGCCGTTGACCTTGCGGTCGCCGTCTTCTGTCGCGTCCTGCACCGTATAGACCACCTCGATCACGCCGCTCTTCAGCGTGGCTGCGGGCCGGATGGTGATCGTGTCTTTGGTCTTGGTGATCGTCGCGGGCTCGCCCGTGTTCTGCACGACGGCGTCGGTGATCACGAGCGGCTCGCCCGTCGTCTGGTACGGGTTCGAGTCGTTGGCGAGCGCGCTCACGGTGATCGATCCGCTGTTCGCGTTGCGCTTCATCTCCAGGGTGTCGGTTACGGCGACCGCGAGGGGGCGTGTCGATCCGACGACGGTCACATCGATCGTGCCGGGAACCGTGAACTTGTCCCAGCGCAGCGTCACGTTGAGCGTGTACGTCGCGCCCTTCTTCGCGTTGCGCGGCGCGGTCAGAGTGAGTTGCGACCCGCTGAGTCTGGTCTGCAGTCCTGCGACCGACGGGCTGATGTCCGAGTAGGTGACCTCCTGCAGGATCTGCGGGTTGGGCTGACTCGTCGATGCGCGCAAGTCGATCGTGGTGGTCTCGCCGACCTCGACTTGCGCGTTCGGGGTGGTGAACACCGGCGGGGTGTCGCGAAACTCGGGGTCGCCGACCACGATGTTCAGGCGCAGCGGCGCTGAGACCCCGGCAGGGTCGTTCTTCGAGGCGCCGTCGAACGCCGTGAAGTTGATCGCGGCCGGTCCGCGGTAGTCCTTCGGTGGCGTGAACGTCAGCGTGTCTTTGTCGACATAGTTCGGCGTTCCGTCGCTCTGCAGCGCGCTCACGCTCTGTTCGTCTGGGATCCACGCGTCTCGGCCCGAGGGCACGTCGAGGATGTCGTCGAGGTCCCACTGCCGGGTCTCGTTCATGCTTACGTACTGCACGGGCAGATTCGGATCGATGCGCGGCGGGTTGTCGAAGCCTTCCTCGACCGCAGCGGGTACGAGGATGAACGCCATCGCGCTCAGATCGTCGGCCTCGTTGGTGACGCGGTATGCGATGGCTTGGCGGTTCTCGCCGGGCGTCACCTCGATCTTGCCCGCGGACTCGAGCTGGGTGGCGGCGCCGGCGTTCGGTCCCTCGATTGACACGACGAGCTCATCGGTCGGCCCGGACGGGTTGAACGCCTTGCCGTCGAACACGTCGACGGTATAGGTCGCCTTGCCGGCGATGTCTTTCTGCAGGATGGGGATGTCTGCGGCCGTCGGCGGCAGGATAGGCGCGTTCGGGTTCACTTGAACCAGCACGTAGCTCATGGTCTTGCCGCCGAGGGCATTGGTGAGCTCGTAGCGCAACGAGAACGATTGTTCGGTGTCAGGAGCCGTCAGCACGAGGTAGCGCTGGTCTGCCACCTCCGCGTCGATGCCCTCTGGCACGTCGACCAGGGCTGTCGACACCTTGATCGGCGAGCCCTGCGGATCGGAGTCGTTGGCGAGCAGATCGACCTGTGCAATGCGTCCCGGACGCACCGAGACGGCGTCGGGAACGGCGTTCGGCTGCTGGAAATCGGTGGGCGGCGGGATGACCGCGATCTTGATTTCCGCTTGGCCGGTCGCCCCGAACGCGTCGTACACCTCGTAGCTGAAGACGTCGGTGCCGGCCGCCGCCTCGGACGACTCGTAAATGAAGTAGTCAGTGCCGGTCTCCACGATCGCGCCGAACGCCGGGTTGGTGGGGAAGTTGAGCAGCTGGGCCGAGTCGCCGTCGGGGTCGATGCCGTTCAGCGGCACGTCGATGCGGATCGAACCGCCGGCAAGCACGCGGCCGATGAGCGGCGTCGGAACAGGATTTTGGTTGCCAGGGGTATCGACGGCCGTCACTGTGAACACCGCCGTGGCGGTCGCGGTCTCGTTGAACGGGTCGAGCACGCGGTAGTCGACGCGGTACTCCCCCGGCGTCATCGGCGCTTGAAAACGCAGCGTGTTCTTCGACACGAAGGAGAGTCCGTCGACGGGCGGCGTCACGAGGTTCTCGTCGAGCGTCATGGTCGAGTCGTCGGGGTGGAAATCGTTGGCCAACACATCGAGCGTCGTGATGTCGCCGACGCGCACTTTCGCGGTGTCGTTGGCCGCGACGGGCGGCTGGTGTTTGGTCAGCGCGGGAACCGGAACGACGGTGATGCCCGCGGTCGCGGTGGAGATGCCGTCGCTCACCGTGTAGGCGAAGTTGATCTGTTCGGTGAGCGCGGCCGGAGAGGTCACCCGGACGAGCGTGCTCTCGAGCAGTTCGACGACGAGCCCCTTCGCCGTGAGTTCCGGCGCGACATCCACCGACTGGACCGCGAGCACTCTGCCCGCCGGACTCACATCGTTGGCAAGCACCGCCACCGTTACCGGCTCATCGCCGCGCAGGTACGCGGTGTCTTTCACCGCGACCGGCGGGACGTTGTCGTCGGCCGGTTTCTCTCTGACGTCGACGCGCACTATACCGACGCTGTTGTTGGCCCCGGCCTGCAGCGTGTATTTCACGTAGTACACGCCCACATTGGCAGACGAGAAGCTGATGGTCGAGGCATCGGGGTTGGATGTCGCGACGGCACCGTTACCCGGATCCTCGATCGCGACGAGCGCGAGCTGTGCGCCGGAGGGCGAGAGGTCGTTGGCGAGCGGCTTGACGACTACGGACTCGTTGACAAACGCCGTCGCGTAGTCGGGAGTGCCGATCGGGTTGAGGGTGCCCACGGGCTCGACCTTCACGGTGAGTGTGCCCTGCGTGGGCGCGCCGCGTCCGTCGCTGACCTGAAACTGCACCTCCTTCTCGCCCACTTCGGACGTCGCGTGGGTGAACGTGATGAAGCCGTCGGGCGTGAACCGCACGAGGTCGCCCGACTTGGGGCTCGCCCCCACGAGAAAGAGGTCGTCGCCGTCGGGATCGCGCCAGTCGGTGAGCACGTTGTAGCTGACCGTCTGGAACGCCTCCACGCTGACACCCGCCTCGCGGATCGCGACCGGCGGCTCGTTGCTCGTGTCGGGCACGACACTCGCGCTGACCCGGGCCTGGGCGAGTCCGCCCCGCCCGTCGTCGACCGTGTAGGTGAACGCAATGGTTCCGACGAAATCAGTGCGCGGGGTGTACTGCAGCGCACGACCGCCGTCGATCGAGTCGAGGCGGCCCGTCGACTCGTTGACTGGATCGTAGGCCGAGATGACCAGAACGTCGCCGTCGGGGTCGGTGTCGTTGTCGAGCAAAGGCAGGATCGTCGTGCGGCCCGGACGGATGCCGTACTCGTCGTCGATCGCCGTGGGCGGCCGGTTCACCTCGGAACGGTCGGCGAGGGTGTCCTCGAACGACTGGATGGCCGACTTCTCGTCGCCCACCTCCTCGGATTCCTGCTCCTCGGGCGGGGTGACATCGTCCCAGTTGTCGACCAGACGCATGTTCTCGTCAACGAGCCAGGCGTTGCCGTTATAAAGGTCGTTGAGCGCGATCACGGAGCGGTTGACGCGAAACACGATCTGGCCCCCGGCGCCCGCCTGCGGGATGTCCTGCACAGAAGTCTCTGCGCCGTCACACGCGGCGATGTATTTCTGGGCCTCTCCCCACGCGCCGTGCGCACAGCCGTCGAGGTAGACGGGTGCCGAGACCTGCAGCGGGTCGACGACAGGGGTCGCGACTCCGGGGTCCAGCTTCTCGACTTCCCCGTTGCCCAGGGCGACGCGCAAGAGCGAATCGCCGGTCGCCACGAGAACCGTGTCGTCGTCGGTACCGACCTGCTGCAGGCGCAGGGCGGGGTCTTCGCCGAGCGGGTAGACCGCGCCATCCTCGGTCACAATCTCGTTCGTCGACTGGTCGAGCATGACCGCCCGCTCGCCCACCGCCGACAGCTGGAATTCGCCGAGCGACGGCAGAGCGGTCTTGACGGGGGCGTCGGCGAGGCTCGCCATCCGGTAGAGCGCCGTGTTCTCGCGTGACACGGCGAGCATCGTGCCGTCTCTCGTCACCACGGCGTGGCCGCCCTCACCGAGCTCGACGAGTGGCGGCATTGCCACGAAGTTGAACTGCAGGTCGCCGACCGCGGGAATCGCCCACAGGTCGCCCTCGGGCGACACGATTGTGAGCACCGTTCCGCCGTAGGCGACCTCCGCATTCTTAGGCACGTCGATCGCCGAGGTCACCTCGGTCGTGGCCGGGCTCACCGATTCGACCCGGCCACTCAGCGGGTCGTACATGAACAGGGTGTCGGCATCCTGCACCACGTCGAAGCTCGCCGACGAGGCCGTGACCGAACCGTTGAGTTCGTCGATCTGCCGGTTCAACCGCCCGCCGAGCAGCTGGGAGCCGTTGGTGACCCAGACGTCGCGCGAGGTCAGCTGCACGTCCGAGATCGGAAATCCCGGATGCAACGCCGCGATCGTCAACGGCACGCCGGCCACGAGCGCGATGACGAGGGCCGTGGCGGTCGTCTTATGACGCCGGGTCCACGCCCGCACCGACATCAAACCGCGGACCCCGGTGCCGTCTGTGTCGGAGTCGTCAGGGCTTGAGTCGCCTGGGCTTGAGTCGCCTCGGCTTGAGTCGCCTTGATCTTCTCTGCCTCGACGTGTTCGGTGTCGTTACGGTTCAGCAGGTAGAGGTCGTCCTGACTCACCAGCCGCGTCGCCACCGCGTACTCGACGAGCCGCAGCCGCCGGTTGGTGGCGAGGTTGCCTTTGCCGCCGCGCAGCCCCTGCACGCCGATCTTGTCGAGCTTGTCACACACGTTGTCGAGCTTGCGGTTGAACGTCGTCATCGACCAGTGCAGGCGCTCCGCGGCATCGGACGAGGTGGGGATTTCGCCGCGACCGGGCGAAGACTGGCGAAGCACGTTCTCGGCGAGCGCCACGATCAGCAGGCGCTGCGTGCTTGTGAGCGGCACCGGTTCGATCGTCGTCGAACCGCCCGTGCCGGCGACCGCGGTCGAGGTGTCGAAGTAGTCGTCGGCCGAGTGGATGGTGAACTCGTAGGTGGTGCTGCCCGCACTGAAGAGCACCTGCATCTGGGAGAACACGATGGGCAGCTTCGCTCCGGGGGCGAGCCAGGCCTGAACTTGGCCGGTCGCATCCGTCACCGTCGCCGACAGCAGGTTGCCCACGTTCGCGAGCCACCACATGCCGAAGTCCTCGTAGATGCGCAAGAAGCGGCGGTGCAGGTACGGGTTGTCGTCAATCACGAGGTCGGATTCGCGGCCGATGTGGAAGTCGGCGGGGTGTTCGACGTCGTACCACTCGCCACAGAACTCGATCTTCAGCGGGTTCATTGCGGGTAGCACTGTTGCAGCGGGTCGGCCGAGGTTTTCGTGCCGCGCTTGACGCTCACTTCGATGCACACCGTCTCACCGGGCGAGTACGGGTCGACCACGATCTGGTCGGTGGCGATGGCGCGCAGCTGTTCCCCGGGGCGGTCGTACCGCTTCCAGACGAACTCGTCGCCCTCGACCGGTGCGGGATTCACCATGGTGAAGGTGAGCGTCGTCTCGCCCGGTACCGCGGCGCCGATCGTCGGAGTGGGGATGGCGGAGGCGACGATCGCGTCTCCCCCAGCGCCGGGGGCCTGGCTCGAGGCCGCGGTCGGCGCGGTCGGCACGCCGCCGAGCACGATGCCGGCGGCCACCGCGCCGGCGATCAGCACGGCCGCGGCGATGCTGCCGATGAGCACCCACGGCGGGCGCGGTCGGTCGGCGGGCGTCGTCGGTGCGACCGGCTCGGGCGCGGCCTCGACGACGGGTGCGGCCTTGCGGCGCACCACCGTCTCCTCCTGCACGGGAGCCGACGAGTAGGTTCCGGCCGCGGTCGGCGGCTGGGCGACGACGTTCTGGGTGGCGCGCACCAGCGTCACGTCGTCGTTCGGCGTGACGGCGACCGAGAACGCCCGCGACGACGGTCCGTCGGGCTGGGCCTGGATCGTGGCGACGGTGCGGGCGCGCGTCGCGTCGGCGTCGTCCGCCTCGCCGTCGCGCTGGGGGGCTTCGATCAGCAGGTTCGGAACGTCGATCGCGGTGGGCGTGTAGCCGAGCTCCAACTCGACCCGCTGCAGTGCGCGGGCGAAGTCGACGGCCGTGGCGAACCTGTCGTTGCGGTCGCTCGCCATGCCCTTCTGCAGCACCGCGGTGAGCGAACGAGGGATGTCGTCGCGGGCCATCGGCGTGATCGCGCCGCGTTCGATGCGACCGATCAGGTCGAGGGTGCCGTTCGACCGACCGCGCACCTCGAACGGCGTCTGGCCGGCGAGGATCGTGTAGATGGTGGCGGCGAGCGAGAACACGTCGCTGCGCACGTCGGGCTGCGGGTCGTCCTCGAACATCTCCGGCGGCGACCACGGCACCGACATGCCGATCGACGCGCTCTCCGTGCCGCCCGTGCCGGTGTCGGCGAGAGCACCCTCGAGGGTGCCGGTGTGCACGGGCAGCAGGTCGTCGTCGACCGCGCTCGAGATGCCGAAGTCGGTGAGGGCCGGCCAGCCGTAGTCGTTGCCGAGCACGTTGGCCGGCTTGATGTCGCGGTGCAGGATCCCGGCGGAGTGCGCCGTGGCGACCGCGCTCGACAGGCGCACGCCGGTGCGCAGGGCGTCGGCCACCTGGAAGGTCTCCTGCTTGTAGCGCTCGGCGAGGCTCGGCCCCGAGCAGTACTCCATGACGAAGTACGGACGGTCGTCGCCCGCGACGTCCGCGTGATAGATCGTGACGATATACGGATGCGCCGAGAGCTGCGCCATCAAGTTCGCTTCCGCGACGAACGCAGCCCGGTTGGCGCCGACCAGCTCCTCGGTCAGCAACACCTTCACGGCCACGCGCCGCTTCGGCAGCTTCTGCTCGTACAGGAAGACGTCGGAGAAACCGCCCGAGCCGAGCAGGCGCACGAAGGTGTACCCCGGGAGTTCCGGGGGTTGCGAAGCGGGGCGTCGCATCAGAGCTTGTTCTCGATCACGCGTTGGTTCACAGTCCGGCCTCGTCCACGGTAAATGTCACGCCGCCCCCCAGGTCGACCACCGTACCCACGATAACGGAGGTCGGCTCACCTGCACGAAGTTTCTGCGGTTCTTTTCCGGGCATTGCAATGGTCGTGCCGTTGCGCGAGTGCAGGTCGGTCACGACGACGGTTCCGCCCTCGAGCACGAAGCGCACGTGGGTGCGCGAGATGTCCTGGTCGGCACCGCCCACGGTGATGAGTTTCGGCATCTTGCCGCCGGAGACCTGGCTGACGCTCGGCGAGCGGCCGACCAGGATCGGCTGGCTCAGCGGCTCGCGCGTTCCGTCGGCGAGAACGAGCGAGACGACGGGCGCTTCGGGCTGGATCGGCGGGGTGTCGGCGTCGGTCTTGGATTTGCGGCGGCCGCGCAGTTTGGCGATGTCCGAGGTGAGCACCGTGTGCCCGTCGTGGTCTCCGGCCGATTCGGCGGAGGGGGCATCCGCCTCGGCCTCCTCTTCGTCGCGCACGGCGGCATCGGCCACCGACCGATACATCGTGTCGCCGAACAGGTAGTCGTAGCCCTCCGGTGACGACTCCAGGTTGTCGATCGCTACCGTCGGGGTGTCGTCGGACGCCTCGGCGGGCGGCTCGGCCGGCGGCTCGCTGACCGTGGCCTCGACGTCGATCTCGACGGGCGCGGGCGGTGTGATCACGACAGGCGCTGCGGTCGCTTCGACATGCTCAGCGACCGGTTGCGCTTCGACGGGCTCAGCGACCGGGACCTCGCCCACCGACAGCGACGCGATCCAGGCGGCGCCCGTCTCGAGCGGCAGCGCGGGCACGGCGGCCGCGGTCGCGCCACCGACGACGAGCGACACCGAGGTCGCGCGGTCGATGCTGCGTTCGATCCAGGTGGAGACCCCGCTTCCCGACAGGGTCTCCTCGCCGCCGGCGCGGGTCACGGTCACCGTCACATCGCCGCGCACGATGGCGCGCAGTCCAGCGGTGAAGTCGAGCAGGGCGAACGGCGGCGTCGCCGACAGCCCCTTGCTCGTGACCAGGTCGAGCGTGCGCTGCAGCCCGTCGGGGAGCCCGACGACCGACCACAGCGCCGCGACGAACGCGTCGTTGGGCGAGGCACCGACCACGAGGATGCGGGACGCGCTCGAGAAGGCGATCCAGCCGCCGCTCGTCGCCGCGACGGCCTGCCGGGTGCTCACTGTCGTCATGCTCTCGGTCTCGTCTCTTCCAGCTGGTTGGACATGGCGTCGCGGTCGACGGTGTCTTCGCCGCCACCCACCCCGACGAGGGAGGCCCCGATCATGTCGGATTCGACCACGACCACCGTGACGTTGTCGGAACCGCCGGCCGCCACGGCGGCGTTGACGAGGCGTTCGGCGAGAGTCATCGGCAGGCCGTCGGTCTCCCGAAGCACCTCGGCGGAGTGGAAGACCATGATGCGGGCGATCTCGTCGTCGCTCAGCTCTTTCGTCAGTCCGTCGGAGCAGAGCAGGAACGTCTGGTGCCCCTTCGCCGGCAGCAGCCAGACGTCGGGGTCGACTTCTCCGTCGGCGCCGAGCGCGCGGGTCACGATGTTGCGGTCGGGGTGCTTCTCGGCCTCGCGCTTGGTGATGTGGCCCAGATCGACGAGCTCCTGCACCGCGGAGTGGTCGACGCTCATCTGCGAGAGGGTGCGGCCGTCCCAGCTATAGGTGCGGGAGTCGCCCACGTTGAAGGCCATCCAGTGGTAGTTGTTGTCGCCGCCCACGTCGACGAAGGCCATGCCGGTGAGGGTGGTGCCGCTGATCGCGCCGCCGGGACCCTCGCCCGCGGTCAGCTCGAGCACGGCCTCGTTGGCGAGCCGGATGGTGTCGAGCACGCGTTGGGCTGCCGCCGGGTCATCCGTCTCGAAGGCGGCGGCGAAGGCGGCGATGGCGGCCTGGCTCGCGCGATCACCGAAGGAGTGTCCGCCCATGCCGTCGGCGACCACGAAGAGCGGCAGGGCGGCGAGGAAGCTGTCCTCGTTGAGCTTGCGCACGGCGCCGCGATGGGAGTGCGCGGTGTAGCGGAACTGTGCCGTCAGGTCGGGCAGCGTCAGTTGCTCCCGTACGTCAATCGACATTCCCACCCAGCTTTCGCGTGCACGATCGAACCCCACGAACTCCGCGGCGGCGAGCAACCTTCCCCCACGGTACCAAGTCGTGACCGGCCGCAGAGATAAACAGATGGGTAGTACTACCCATGCCCGGGCTACGGGGTGACGGCGTCTGCGAGCAGGCGGCCGATGATCTTGCCGCGTTCCCCGCCGCGCGCGGCCCGCTCGGTGAGCACGGTGAGTCGGGCCACGGTCGAGTCCTTCTCCGCGCGGTCGCGCACGAGGTAGACGTTGCGCCAGACCTTGCCGGCGAAGAGCACGACGGCCACGAGCTGCGCCCGCTCGTCTGCCGGCTCGCCCAGCCAGGCGGCATCGAGCTGTGCGCGACGTTCCCGCAGCACCTCGGCGCCGAGCGACGGCAGGGCGGCGAGAGGCTTGCGCTCCTCGACCACGAGGCCTCGCGCCGCGAGACCGGCGATCAGGAGCGTCGAGGACCCCAGGTTGGACAGCCCCCACGTGATACTGCGGTCTTTCGTCTGCCGCCAGAGCAGTGCCCGAGCCTCGTCGAGAGCCGCGTCATCCGAAGCATGCTCCGTCGCGACGAGCGCCTCCCGAACCGTGCGCGTGCGCTCCACCGCGACCCGGTCGTGCTCGACGAGGTCGACCAGTTTCGCGGCGGAGAGCACCTGAGCCTCGGAACCGTTCACCTTGCCGTTGCGCAGCAGTTCGCCCGTGACGGGGTCGTAGTGCAGAACGAGGTAGAGCTCCTCGGCGAGCGAGAGCGGCTGGCTAGTGGGCATCGGGGCGATCGTCGGACTCGACGGGTGCCTCGACCTTGTCCGCGACGGCGGGCTTCTTTCGCTCGTCGGAACGGATCTTCAGCAGGCTCGCGATCGTGGCGACGGCCATGGAAGCGACGATGACGATGAGCGAGGTGAACGTGTCGATCTCGGGCGCCCACTCGACGTGCTCGCCGCCGTTGATAAAGGGCAGCTCGTTCTCGTGCAGGGCGTGGAAGAACAGCTTCACGCCGATGAACGCGAGGATGAACGCGATGCCGTACTTGAGGTACACGAGGCGGTCGACCAGGTCGCCGAGCAGGAAGTACAGCTGGCGCAGACCCATGAGGGCGAAGATGTTGGCCGCGAACACGATGAACGGGCTCTGGGTGATCCCGAAGATCGCGGGAATCGAGTCGAGCGCGAAGACGATGTCGGTCGTGCCGAGGGCGATGATCACGATGAGGATCGGGGTGAAGACCTTCTTGCCGTCGATCACGGTGCGGATCTTGGCACCGTCGAAGTCGTCGGTGATGTCGATGCGCTTGCGCAGGAAGCCGATGATCTTGTTCTCGGTGTCTTCCTCTTCGTCGTGGCTGGTGAAGGCCTGGTTGAAGGCCGTGTAGACGAGGAAGAGGCCGAAGAGGTAGAAGACGGCGCTGAACTGCTCGATGACCACTGCGCCGAGCATGATGAAGATTCCGCGGAAGATGAGGGCGAGGATGATGCCGATCATCAGCACCTCCTGCTGGTACTTCCTCGGCACCGAGAACCGCGCCATGATGATGACGAACACGAACAGGTTGTCGATAGACAGGCTGTATTCGGTGAGCCAGCCCGCCACGAACTGGCCGGCGTGCTCTGCGCCGCCGACGAAGAACATGATCACCGCGAAGATGAGCGCGAGCACCACATAGAAGGTCACCCAGAGCGCGGACTCTTTTGTGCTCGGGATGTGCGGACGCCGGTAGGCGAGCACGAGGTCGGCGATGACGATCGCGATGAGCACGGCATACGAGGTGATCTCGAAGGCGAGGGGCAGTTCGACGTCCATGGAGGAGTCCGTTCCAAAAGGGTGTGGGCAGGGGAAAACCCGAAAGTCTCTCCCGCAGTATCGACAAAACGATAGTGCCGCCGAGACCGGAGCCGCGGCGATGGGGCTCGTGTTGACGATCTCGGCGAGATGGGATACTCCCCTTCGCAGGTGTCCACGATACAGGACTCTCAGCGAGGCCCCCCTACAATCGGCGGGTGAGCGAAATCCCGACCAGTCCCCGTGAATACCGTCAACAATCCGCCTGGGTTTCCGGTGTCGGCTACCTGATCTTCTTCAGCCGGTGGCTGCAGGCTCCCCTCTACCTCGGGCTCATCGTTGCCCAGGTCGTGTACGTCGTCGTCTTTATGGTCGAACTCTGGCATCTTGCCGAGATCGTGTTCGTCGACCTGTTCAACGGCGGTGAGATTCACATCGAAGAGTCGTTCATCATGCTGTCGGTACTCGCGCTCATCGACGTGGTGATGATCTCCAACCTGTTGATCATGGTCATTATCGGCGGCTACGAGACCTTCGTGTCGAAGATCAAGATCGACGGCCACCCCGATCAGCCCGAGTGGCTCTCGCACGTGAACGCGAACGTGCTCAAGGTGAAGCTCGCCATGGCCATCATCGGCATCTCGTCGATCCACCTGCTGAAGACCTTCATCGAGGTCGGCGACCTCGGCTCGACCAGCCCGAGCGCCGACAGTGTCACCGGCGAGGTCTACACCTGGGACGGCGTGCTGTGGCAGGTCATCATCCACATGGTCTTCATCGTGTCGGCCATCGCTCTGGCGTGGATCGACAAGATCTCCCAGGGTCACCCGGCCATGACCAGGGCCTTGGAGCAGCACGAGAGCGAGAAGCGGCCGGTATCGGCCGACGCCTCGGCCTGACCCGGCGATAGCCGCGTCCCTCTCGACGGAAACCCGCAGAGGGTCTAGCCTGCGAGAAGTGGATACCGACGTAGCGAGAGCCGTGGAAGAGGGCCTGCTCATCGGGCGCTCCACGGTCACGCTCGCGACGAAGAACTACCTCATCGTGGGCGCACTTCGAGAGGGCAGATCGCTGCACGACCTCGACCTCGACGGCTTCGTCGCCGAGCAGCTGTGGCAGTTGTCGGTCGAGCAAGACGGTTACGCGGCCCGCACCGCCCGCAGCGCACGCACGGCACGCACGGCCGTCGGAGCCCTGCGCCACCAGCACGACTACCGACCGGCAGACGTGAAGGTGCTCGAGGAGCGCGCGCTCATCTACTCCGAGCTCGCCCGGGCCTTCGCCGATCTAGCGGCCGACCCGTCCGTCGGTGCCGAGCTCGCCGAGTCGGCCCGCGCCGATGCCTGGTCGGAACTGAGTTCGGTCATAGTCAAACGACTCGACCTGATCGCCCGGGCGGCGGCAGACCCGGCGTACGAAGGCACCCGCCGGGAGGGCATGACCGCGGTGCGCGAAGTCGACCTGCCCACTCTAGAACCCGACTACCGGCGCTGGAGCTAGAAGTCCGGTAACCCACATGCCCGACCATCGCAAGGCGTTGCCGCATCCAATCGCCCCACCAAGGATGGGATGATGAAACAGGTCACGTACGCAGGAACTTCGTTCATTACCGGCACCGCTATCGCTGACTCCCTGCTTTCACTCGTGGCGGCCCTAGGGGCCAGCAACGGTTCGGCCTCGGTGCACGTGCCAGCGCTCGACGCCGAAGACAGGCCTACGTCGGTCGACCTTGTGATCGGTCCGGCGAGCGAGGTCGTCGCCATCGAGATCCAAGGCGCAGCCCCCGAACTGATCGACGAGGCGGCCGTCGAGGCGCTCGACCATCAGGCGCGCGCGCTGATGCGGCCGCAGGCCGTCGCGTCGAGCCACGATATGGACCGCATCTGGACGTCGCCCGACCTCGAGGTGTAATCCGCTGCCTGCCCGCGCCCTACAGGGTCGCCGCGAGTTCCGCGGCCACCTCGTGGCCGATGTGGATCGCCCCGTCGACGTGCTGGTAGCCCTCGCCCGCTATATCGCTGCTCGCGAACCGGATCGGGCCGACCGGGCTGCGTAGCTGCGATCCCCAGCGCGCGAGCCCACCGAGGTCGAAACTTGCGGCGTACGCTCCGCCGGTCCACTCCTCCGACACCCAGTCGCTCTCGAAGTAGACGGACGGCGAGCGCGCCTCGTCGCCGAAATAGCTGGCGAGAGAGTCGAGGATGACCCGCTGCCGCTCGTCAGCCGGGAGAGCGAGCATGCGATCCGCGGTCTCCCCCGCGACGAACGCCACGAGCGTTCCGGCATCTTCGCCGTAGCCCGAGTTGTCGTAGGCCTCGTGCGCCACCTGGAACGGGCTGAAGGCCGTGCCCGAGAGGCCGGCCGCGCGCCAGAACGGCGTGGGGTACACGGCGTGCACCTTGATGACGAGTCCGAGCGAGAGATGCTGGTGCATCTGCTGGCGCGCCGGCGGCAGGGCGGGGCTGAATGCTATGCGGCCGTAGAGGTTCGGCGGAACGGCGACGACGGCGCGGCGCGCTCGCACCACGAGCCCGTCGGTCGTGACGACAACGCCGTCATCGCTGTACTCGATGCCGCGCACCGGCTGCGACAGGTGCACCCGGTCGCCCAGCCGTTCAGCCAACAACAGCGGAACCCGCTGGAGGCCGCCGACCACCCGGCGGTCGAGGATGAAGTCGGCGTCGACGAGGTGCTCGAAGCCGCCGGCGCTCGAGGCCATGAGCAGGGCCTGCAGCACCGAGAACGCGTGGGCCGGCTTGGTGAGCATGGCCTCGGCGACGAACAGCGCGACGTTGGCCCGCGCTTCGGCGTCGGCGCAGTTCTGCTCGAGCCACGCCTCGAACGACTGAGCGTCGAGCTCTGCCGCGCGGGGGTGGTTCCACGGCTCCGACGGATCCACCTCAGCCGTGAGCCCGGAAAGCAGGGCGATCAGCCTCTCGATCTCGTCCTGCGTCGACTGTGACGTCGGGAAGAGATCGCCGGTGAAGCGAGTGGCCGAGCCCGCGGCATCCACATAGACGCTGTCGCCCTCTCGATACCGCTCGAAGGTCTCGAGACCGAGTTCGTCGAGCATCGCGATGAGCGCCCGTTGGTCGGGCGAGACCCACTGGCCGCCGAGCTCGAGCACGGCGCCCTCGACGGTCTCGGTGCGCAGGCGTCCGCCGACGCGGTCGCGTGCTTCGACGACGAGGGTCGAGAAGCCGGCCTTCTGCAGGTCGGTGGCGATCGTGAGCCCGGTCGCCCCGGCTCCGACGATGACGACGTCACACTGGAGTTCTGTCACTGGATGATCCTTCGGGACGGGCCTCAGCGGCGCGGCGAGTGCTCCCGATGGTAGCCCGGCTACGCCGCGACCGGCAGCCTGTGTGCGTGCTCGCGGGCATAGCGGCGTGCGCGACGGATCTGGAGCACCGCGAGTGGCCCAATGATCACCGCGGTCGCCGCAAGCAGGCTCAGGACAGGGACGGCCAGTCCGGTCGTCGATCCGGCGACGAATGTGTCGAGTTGAGAGAATGCGATGCCGACATAGAACAAGGCGAGGAAGCCGAGCTGGAAAGCCTGCACCGTCTGCCAAGTCGCCGCATACTTGGCCGCCGCATCCTGCTCCGCCTCGTTGAGGTCCATCGCCTTTCCTTGGATAACGACCCGCGCGATATTGGACGTGCGACTGATGTCACTACCGGTGATCGCGCCGAGCCGACGCGCGAACGGCACCGACACGAAAACGCTCGCGACCGCTCCGGCGGTGAACGCCAGTTGAAGCGCAACCAGTGTCCGCTCGAGCGGCGCGTCGGGCTGCACAAATGCGAAGCCGACCAATACCACCACCAGCGTGCCGAGGAACCAGATCGCGATGGTGCGCACCCCGCGCACGATCTCCGCGCGCGTGATGGGCGCCCAGACCACCTGCACCTCCGGCTTGCGGTACTTGGCTGCGATTCTCGGGCTCGCGAAAACGACTAGCCCGGTGAGCGCCCCTCCGATACCGATGAAGGCAACCGGCAGCCATATGGATGATCCCTCCAACGCCGCGTACGTCACGATCGCGACGGACGCGAGAAACTCCAGAACCAGCACCACCCGCAGGTAGACGCGGAAATAACGTCGAGCATCGGTGTTTCTCACGTCCCAGTAGATCGCGACCGCGGCCACGCACACGGGCCCGCACACAAAGACCGTAAGCGCCGCTATTGCAAACACAAGCGAGCCCCCCAGGGGCGGCTCGGCCTGCGCCACGAGAAAGAGAACGCCACCAACGGTGAGTGCGGCCGTGATAGCGACCAGCGATACGAACCAGAGTGTTTTCACCGCGTCAGTCAACCGGAAACCCCGATAACTGAGTAGACCTTGACTTAACGCGCCGGGTGGATCAGGAGTCGGCGGGCACCCGCACGGTGAGTCCGCCGGGCTCGAGCCAGGTCTTGAACGCCATGGCCTTGCCGAAGCCGTCGCCGTCGAGTTCGATCTCCTCGGGCTTGGCCAGGCGCAGCGCCAGAGTGGTGCCGGTGGTGTACTTCAGCGCGTCCACGTCGCCCGTCGACAGCTTGCGGCCGGCCTTCGTGCGGCTGAGCACGCCGTTCTCCCAGAACACCTTGCCGAGGATCTGCAGCCAGCCGAGCACGCTCTTCGGGTCGAGGATGAGTACGTCGAAGACGCCGTCGTCCACCGCGGCATCCGGCATCAACAGGATGTTCGCGGGAAGGGAGCCGCAGTTGCCCACCATGATCGAGTGCGCGCGCACGTGACGCTCGCGGCCCTGATCCAGCTTGTAGCGGAAGTTCAGCGTGTCCTTGTCCTTCGCGACGACGGCGATCGCCTTGACGTAGGCCAGCCAGCCGGCCTTCGCCTTGAGGTCGTCGTCGGTGTTCGCGATCATCTTGGCGTCGATTCCGAGCCCGGCCATCACGAGGTAGCTGTGCTGGTCGACGCTACGGTCTTCGCGTTCGATCTTGATACGGGCGATGTCGATCGCGCGGTCGCGACCGGTGAACGCCGACTCGATGGAGTGGTCGAGGTCGTTCAGCGTGAGCTTGAGGTTGCGGGCGAGTAGGTTGCCGGTGCCCGAGGGCAGCAGCGCCAGGCTGGCGTCCGATCCGCGCATCGCCTCGGCCACCGCGCGAACGGTTCCGTCTCCGCCCGCCGCGATCACGAGGGTGGCACCGGCGGCGAGTGCCTCTTTGGTCGGCCCCTGCCCCGGGTCATCCGCTGACGTCTCGAAAAATAGTGTCTCGGGCCAGCCGGCCTCCGCTTCGTACCGGGCGACCGATTCCTTGATGGCGTCGATGTCGACCTTGATCGGGTTGTACACCACGGCCGCCTGGCCCACCGCGGCGCTCGACGGAGCCGTCGGCTCGTCGTTCGGACGTTCTGATGTTGCGGTCATGGTTGTGCTCCTCGGCGGTGGGGGGGGGTGGACTCCGCGTATTCAGCCTGTTGACTGGCGGGTCGGACATATCGACGGCGTCGGCGAACGGTAAAACGACCGTATCGGAACGCCCCTCGCTGGCGAGCATTTGGGCATCGGCTTGATTTCTCGGCGAATGGATGCCTCCGCCGCAGGCTTGCGACGGCGGTCACCGTTCGCGGCCGTAGGATTTCATCGGGGGCCTGTCGACGCGACGCGCCAGAACGGACGACAGTGGACTGGCGCAAACTGCTCAAGGCGGCACCGACCGTACTTGCGGTCATCAACATCATCATCAGGGTGGCGGCCGTCGTGCGCATCCCCCGCGACCGCCGGCCCACCTCGGCCATGGCGTGGCTCGTCACCGTCTTCGCCCTCCCGATCCCGGGTGCGCTGCTCTTTCTGCTGTTCGGCAGCAGCAAGCTTCCGCAAGACCGCCGCGACAAGCAGAGCGAGATCAACAGCTACATCGTCGACACGACCTCGGGACTCGACCTCGTGCGCCAGGACGCGACCTGGCCGAGGTGGCTCGAGTCGGTCGTCGAGCTGAACACGACCCTCGGCTCGATGCCGCTCGTGGGCGGAAACACCGCCGAGCTGCTTCCCGACTACGCGCCCTCGATCGCCGCCATGACGCGGGCCGTCGAAAAGGCCGAGCGGTATGTGCACGTCGAGTTCTACATCCTCACCCGCGACGACACCACCGCAGGGTTCTTCGCCGCACTGGCCGACGCCCGCGCCCGCGGCGTCATCGTGCGGGTGCTCTACGACCATATCGCCACCCTGCGGCACCCCTACTTCGCCCAGACCAAGGCGTTCCTGCGCGACGCGGATATCCCCTTCCGCGAGATGCTTCCGTTCAAGCCGTTCCGCAGCGCCTGGCGCCGACCCGACCTGCGCAACCACCGCAAGGTGCTCGTGGTCGACGGCGTCGTCGGGTTCATGGGGTCGCAGAATATGGTCGACCCCAGCTACAACAAGAAGGGCAACATCAAGCGCGGCCTGCAGTGGAAAGACCTCATGGTTCGGCTGGAGGGTCCCGTCGTCGCGGGCGTCAACGCGATCTTCGTCACCGACTGGTACGCCGAGACCGGCGAGCTGCTGACGCGCGAGACCGACCCCATGCACGCGGTGCCGTCCGACCGCGCCATCGACTGCCAGGTGGTGCCGAGCGGCCCGGGCTTCGACAAAGAGAACAACCTGCGGTTGTTCAACGCCCTCGTCTACAGCGCGCAAAGCCGCCTCGTGATCGTCAGCCCCTACTTCGTGCCCGACGACTCGATGCTCTACGCGATCACGACCGCCGCCGAGCGCGGCGTCGAGGTGCAGTTGTTCGGCTGCGAGGTCGCCGACCAGGCCGTCGTCTATCACGCGCAGCGGTCGTACTACGACACCCTGCTCGACGCCGGCGTGCGCATCTTCCTCTACGAGAAGCCGGTCGTGCTGCACGCCAAGCACTTCACGGTCGACGACGACGTGGCGGTCGTCGGATCGAGCAACATGGACATGCGCTCGTTCAGCCTGAACTTCGAGGTGTCGCTCATGGTGCGCGGGCGCGACTTCGTCAGCCGGCTGCGCGCCGTGGAAGACGACTACCGCAAGCATTCGCGCGAGCTCACCATCGACGAATGGCGAACCCGCAGCGTGAAGTCGCAGGTGCTCGACAACGTGGCGCGCCTCACGGCGACGGTACAGTGAGGCAGTTATGAGCGAACCAACGGCCGACGCCGTCGACACAGTCCGAAGCGGAGCATCGTCGCTCCGCAGCAGCAGCGTGTTCCAGACGCTGGCCCGCGGCGGGTACGCCGTCAACGGCCTCATCCACATTCTCATCGGGGGCATCGCGATCTCCGTGGCGTCGGGCGGTGGGGGCGAGGCCGATCAGGGCGGTGCCCTCGCGCAGGTCGCGAGCTACCCGTTCGGCGAGGTCATCCTGTGGGTCGTCGTGGTCGCCCTCGCGGCGCTCGGTCTCTTCCAGCTCGTCGACGCAGCGCTCGTGCGCGGCCGGGAGAAGTCCGACTGGGCCGAACGCGGCAAGGAGGCCGCCAAGGGAATCGCCTACCTCGCCGTCGGCGCATCCGCTCTGACCTACGCCATGGGCGGCTCGTCCGACAGCGGCAACCAGACGCAGGACCTCAGCGCCTCCCTGCTCGCGGCGCCCGGCGGCGTCGTGCTGCTCATGGCCATCGGTGTGATCACGATCGCCGTCGGCGTCTACTTCGTTGTGAAGGGCGTCCGCCGCACGTTCCTCGAAGACCTGGCCCTGCCGAGTGCGCGGTGGAAGCGGGGCGCGACCGTTCTCGGCGTCGCCGGCTACGTGTCGAAGGGCGTGGCCATCTTCGTGGTCGGGGTGCTCTTCATCGTCGCCGCCGTCACGGCGGACGCGAGCGAGGCCACCGGCCTCGACGGGGCGTTAAAGTCGCTCGTCGCTCTTCCGGCGGGCGGAGTTCTGCTGATCGCGATCGGCGTCGGGCTCATCGCCTACGGCGTCTACTGCTTCGTGCGGGCGCGCTTCCGCTCCTAGTACGCGCCGCGGCGCGATCCACAGCGAATCCCCAGCGCAATCCACGAGAAATCACTGCACAGAGTGCGTCGGTGCACTTAGTGTATTCACGTGACCACCGCGAACATCACCATCGACCGACGGGCCGCCCTCAAGGCGCGGCATCGTCAGGCGATTCTGGATGCCGCGGCAGCACTCATCCGTGAGCGCGGTAAACCACGCTTCAGCGTCGACGAACTCGCCGAGCGCGCGGACGTCGCCCGCCGCACCGTCTTCAACCACTTCTCGTCGCTCGACGACATCGTGCAGATCACCTGCACCCGGGTGCTCACCGATGCCGTCGACGAGTTCCGCGCAGCGACCCGCGCAGCGCCGACCGGTGGCAGCCGACACGCACTGTTCTCCGAGATCGCTGCCGCGGTGCAGGGCATGGACCTCCCCTCCGTCATCGCCTACCTGTGGGGCGTGCTGGCCGAAGACGGCGAAGACGGCCGCTCCGAATCGGCCATGCAGAACGTGTTCGCCCACGCCACCGATCAGCTGTCGATGGAGATTGCGGGACGCAGCGACGAACTCGATCAGCTCGAGGTGGAGGTGCTCGTGAGTTCGCTGATGAACGGCGTCGCCGTCGCCGCCCGCCACTGGATCACCCGCACGGGCGCGAGCCTCGACCCCGCGTCCCGTGGCATCTGGGACGAACTGCTCGCGCGCCTGCTCGCCTCCGTGCGAGCCGGATACGCGGCCCCCGCCTGACCCGATACCGCTTCACCCCCCTCCCTTCCCGATGGCGCGATGTGAGACGTACGACCCTCCTGCGACACCCACACCGCTAAGAAAGAAATCAGAGGAACATGGCATCCCTTCTCTACCGACTCGGTCGGTTCTCCGCCCGCCGGGCCTGGCTGGTCATCGTCGCGTGGGTGGTCATTCTCGGCCTCGCCGGCGGCGCATACGCTCTCTTCGGCGGAACGCTCACCTCCGCGGTCAGCATTCCGGGCACCGCCACACAGAAGGTGAGTGACGAGCTCGCCGAGAAGTTCCCGCAGGCGAGCGGAGGGCGCGGCACTGTCGTGTTCACCACCACCGACGACTCCGCGTTCACCGACGATCAGAAGACCGCCATCGGCGACCTGCTCACCGAGACGAACGACCTCGACGACGTCAAGGCCACCACGAACCCGTTCGACACGCAGGCCCAGCTCGACGACCAGGCGCAGCAGATCGTCGACGGACGCGCGCAGATCGCGGATGCCACGGCTCAACTCGAGGCCGGACAGGCGCAGATCGACGCCGCCAAGGAGCAGGCGGCAGCGGGTCAGGCGCAGCTCGACGCCGCGAAGGCACAGGCCGGAGCCGCGGCCACTAGCGGCCCGCTCGCGGCGCGATTCGCCGCACAGCAGGCGCAGATCGACGCGGGTACCGCGCAGATCGACGCCCAGCAGGCCACCCTCGACGAGGGTCGCGCCGAGTTGGAGACGAAGAGCACCGAGCTCGAGCAGGGTTCCGACCTCCTCGACCTCGCCGCCGAGATCCGCCAGGTATCGAGTGACGAGACCACCGCCGTCGGCAGCATCCAGTTCGACAAGTCGCTGAACCTGGTGCCGGCCGAGGCGAAGGAAGCCATCGTCGAGACCATGAGCGACGCCGACATCGACGGCGTGGCCGTCGAGGTGTCGAACGACATCGCGGCGAGCATCCCCGAGATCCTCGGCCCGGGCGAGATCGCCGGCGTCATCTTCGCGGCCGTCGTGCTGTTCGTGATGCTCGGCACGCTCATCGGAGCGAGCCTCCCCCTCATCAATGCCCTCATCGGTGTCGGCGTCGGTGTGCTCGCCTCGCTCGCCCTCTCCGGCACGGTCACCATGATCTCGGTCACGCCCGTTCTGGGCGTGATGCTCGGCCTCGCGGTCGGCATCGACTACTCGCTGTTCATCCTCAACCGGCACCGCACACAGCTGCGCAGCGGCGTGCCCCTGCAGGAGTCGATCGGACTCGCCAACGGAACGTCGGGTAACGCCGTCGTCTTCGCGGGGTCTACCGTGCTGATCGCTCTACTCGCCCTCAACCTCACCGGAATCCCGTTCCTCGGGCTCATGGGTACGGTCGGCGCGATCTGCGTGTTCGTGGCCATCCTCATCGCGATCACCCTGACGCCGGCCGTGCTGCGGCTGGTCGGCACCAAGATCCTTACCAGGAAGGCGCGCAAGGTCATCGGCCAGGCCGACGCCAAGGTGCGCGTGCCGAACAAGCCGATGAACACCCTGCGCGCCGTCGTGACGGTCGTCGCCGGCATCGCCGTGCTGCTCATCATCGCGATCCCCGCGCTGTCGATGCGTCTCGGGCTGCCGGCCGGTTCCTCCGAGCCCGTCGACTCCAGCGCCTACAAGGCCTACAAGCTGATAGACGACAAGTTCGGTGCCGGGGTGAACGGCCCGCTGATCGTGGTCGCCGACCTCGACCAGGCCATCACCGACGACGAGCTCGTCGGCGAACAGGTGCGCATAGGACAGCTGCTGAAGGCCGAGAACGACGTCGTGGCGGTCGCCCCCATCGGTGCATCCGACGACGACCTGCTGCTCGCCTTCCAGGTCGTGCCCGAGGGCGGACCGACCAGCGAGTCGACCGAGCAGCTCGTGCGCGACCTTCGCGGGCTCGAGATCGACGGCGTCGCGTCCCTCGGCGTCGCCGGTAACGCCTCGGGCAACATCGACGTGAGTGAGAAACTCGCCGACGCCCTGCCGCTCTACCTGCTCGTTGTCGTGGGCCTCTCGCTGATCATCCTGATCTTCGTGTTCCGCTCGATCCTCGTGCCGGTCACCGCGACGCTGGGCTTCGTGCTCTCGCTGTTCGCGGCGTTCGGCGGCATCACCGCCGTGTTCCAGTGGGGCTGGCTGGCGCCGGTCTTCGGGGTGCACGATCCGGGCCCCATCCTGAGCTTCCTGCCCATCCTCGTGGTCGGCATCCTGTTCGGACTCGCGATGGACTACCAGCTGTTCCTGGTGAGCGGGATGCGGGAGGCGTACGCGCACGGAGCTCCGGCCCGTCTCGCCGTGCAGCGGGGACTCCACGCGGGGCGCGCGGTGGTCATCGCCGCGGCACTGATCATGATCTCGGTCTTCGGCGGGTTCATCTTCTCGAACTCGGTGATGATCCAGTCGATCGGTCTGGGCCTCGCGCTCGGTGTGCTGCTCGACGCGTTCGTCGTGCGACTGCTCATCATCCCGGCGGTTATGCACCTGCTCGGTAGCGCCGCGTGGTGGATGCCGAAGTGGCTCGACCGCATCCTGCCCAACGTCGACGTGGAGGGCGCTTCGCTCGAACGCTCGCACCCCACGCATGACGAGGAGCCCGAGCCCGTCCGCGTCTAACCAGCGAACGACGAAGGTGCGGAGCCGGGCCGATGGCCCGGCTCCGCGCCGTCGTCACTAACGCTGGGGTGAGCGGCGGCCGAGCCGGGGTTCGCCGTGCACCCCGGGGGCTGTGGCTTATACACATATCCGAGCCCA
>NZ_JBKKAD010000003.1:0-37306 GCF_046714715.1 Conyzicola sp.
TTCGTCGCCCGCTCGAAGTCGAAGAAGGCCGGCTACAACAACGGCTTCGCGCTCGCCGCGATCATCGTCGGCCTCGTGTTGTTCGTGATCCAGGTCATCCTGGTGATTCTCGCGGTCACGGCGGGCATCGCAGCCGTCGAGCTGGTGCAGGAGGCCTGCGCCGGTGTTACATCGGGTACCGTCGTCGAGATCTCCGGCGGCGTCGTCACCTGCCCGTAGTCGTCACCGCCACGACGCCCCGGCTTCGGCCGGGGCGTTCTGCGTCTAACGGCCGCCGCTCAGGCGAAGCCGCCGCTCAGGCGAAGCCGCCGCTCAGGCGAAGAGCGGCGCGTGCCCGGCGCACACCGTCTCGGCCGCGTGCCGGTCGCAGACGACGAGCTGCTCACGGCACGAGAGCTCGCGGCAGTTCTGCATGTTCTTCGTGTCGGCACCGCACCGGTAGCAGTGCCCGATCACTGTCGCATCGTCGGTGAAGTCGATCGACATGCGGTTGTCGAACACGTAGAGCGAGCCCTGCCAGAGGCCGGAATCGCCGTACTCCTCGCCGTACTTCACGATGCCGCCCTCGAGCTGGTACACCTCGCCGAACCCGCGGCTCACCATGAGCGACGACAGCACCTCGCACCGGATGCCGCCGGTGCAGTAGGTGACGATCGGCTGGTCCTTCAGATGGTCGTACTTCCCGCTGTCCAACTCGGCCACGAACTCGCGGGTGTTCGCAACGTTCGGAACCACAGCATCCGCAAATCGCCCGATCTCCGCCTCGAAGGCGTTTCGTCCGTCGAAGAAGGTGACCTCTTTGCGCTCGACCAGCTCGTGCAGTTGCTGCGGGGTCAGGCGTGTGCCGCCGCCGACGACGCCGTTCTCGTCGACCTTCAGCTCGCCGGGAGCGCCGAAGCTCACGATCTCGTCGCGCACCCGCACGCTGAGCCGCGGGAAGTCGTCGCCGGTGCCCTCGCTCCACTTGAAGTCGATGTTCTTGAACGGCGCGTACTCGCGCGTCTTGCGCACGTAGCGCTTGACGTCTTTCAGCTCACCGCCGAGAGTGCCGTTGATGCCGTCGGCTGAGATCAGGATGCGCCCCGTGAGCCCCAGCGACTCGCAGAGGTCGCGCTGCCACAGCCGAACGGCCTCGGGGTCCGCGAGCGGGGTGAACCCGTAGAAGAGGATGATTTTCGGAACTGCCACCGTTCGAGGGTAGTCGCACCCTCGCGTTTACGCTGAAGAGTTACCATCGGCCAGTGTCTACTCGAACCTCGGCAGCCGTCAGCCTCGAAATAACGGTCGCCCAGGGCGCTGCGCGCGGGGTGCGCACGCGCGGTCTCGAGGCCTGGCGCGGGCTGCCGTTCGCGGCTCCTCCCGTCGACTCCCTGCGCTGGCGGGCACCGGCCCCCGCCGAACCGTGGACCGGCGTGCGCGACGCGAGTGCCTTCGGCGCGGTGGCCTGGCAGTCGCGGTCGGGAAACTTCATCGGCGCCGCCAAGGGCCAGGTGATGAGCGAGGACTGCCTTACCCTCAACGTGCTGCGCCCCGCGGGCGGCGGCGAGAACCTGCCGGTGATGGTCTTCGTGCACGGCGGCGCCTACGCGGTGGGCTCGTCGGCCGAGCACCCGCACAACGGCGAGACCCTCGTGCGCGAGGGCGGAATCGTCTACGTGAGCTTCAACTACCGGCTCAGCGCGCTCGGCTACATCGACTTCTCGCGCTACTCGACGCCGGGCAGGCCGATCGAGTCGAACCTCGGCCTGCGCGACCAGGTGGCGGCCCTCGAGTGGGTGCGCGACAACATCGCCGCGTTCGGCGGCGACCCGGGCAACGTCACGGTGTTCGGCGAGTCGGCGGGCGGCAACGCCGTGACGACGCTGATGGCGACCCCCGCGGCACAGGGCCTCTTCGCCCGGGCGATCGCCCAGAGCGCGCCGCCGAACGCCCTCTACGAACCCGACGTGACGGGGCGCTGGGCCGACGAGTACCTCGAGTTCCTCACCGAGAGGCTCGAGCCCGCCGGAGTGGAGTCGACGACCCTCGAAGACGCCGCGCTGATGCTGACGATCGCCGACCCGGCCGACCTCGTGGAGGCGGCCGTGCAGCTCACCCTGCTCACGCCCGACCGCGACCCGGGAACGATCGCGCTCTGCCCGGTGATCGACGGCGACTTCCTGCCCGCGCGTCCGCTCGACGCGTTCAAGAACGGCACGGCCATGCGGGTTCCGCTCATCATCGGCACCAACGACCGTGAGGGCTCGCTGTTCACGGGTCGACTGGACATCCTCGCGACGACGCCCCCTCGCATCCGTTCGATCTTTTCGAACACGAAGAAGAAGGCGCGCAAGGCGATCAAGGCCGAGTACCCGGGACTGCCGGCGAAGCGTCCCGCGGCCGACTTCGCGGGCGACTTCGCGTTCTGGTACCCGACGGTGAAGGTGGCCGAGCGGCACTCACGGTTCGCGCCGGTGTATTTCTACCGCTTCGACATCGCACCGCGGCTCGTGCGCGCGCTCGGATTCGACGCGACCCACGGCATCGAGCTGTTCGCCCTCTTCGACCGAATGGATGGCCCGTTCGGGCGCGCGATGGGCGTTCTGGGCGGCCGTCGCGCCTTCAAGAGAACGGGAGCGCGCATGCGCGCGCACTGGATCGAGTTCGCCCGGTCGGGGCGGGCGGGCGCCGAGTGGCCGCTGTACGACGAGGCGTCACGCGAGACGCTGATCTTCGACGAGCGCGACCGGGTGGAGCCGGATCCCCGCTCGAGCAGGCGCGAGGCCTGGCAGGCCTTCGTGCCGCACGTCTGAGCGCGCGGCACGAAGGCGCCGGTCGACCGCGGGCTACTCGGCCGTGTCGGCGTCGAGCAGCTCCTGCACCTGCGCGTCGGTGAGGGCCACCCACGGCGAGCTGTCGGGGTCGGTCGACGCGGCCGCGGGCGGCTCGCCCTCGTTGTACCACTTCGCCTCGAAGGCGTACTGGCCCACGATCACGCGGTCGCCCTCTTTGTAGGTGACGGCGCCGTCCCACGCGGGATAGGCGTCGGCGGGAACCGTCGGGATCGGCACGGGCGTCTCGCCGGGCAACACCGGGCCGACGAGCTCCCACGGGGTCTCGAACGTCTCGAGCACGGGGTTGTCGGGCAGGTCGCCGCGCGTCCACCACTTGGCCGAGTAGACGTTCTGGTGCCAGACGACCTTCGTGCCGAGCAGGTACGTCGAGTCTTCCGACCAGATCTGGTACGGGCTGGTCGCCGGGTCGTCTTCCACCACGGGCGCGAGGGGCTCGTTGGTGGTGACGACCGCGGCGGAGACCACGGGGTCGCCGTCGATGCCCTTGCCGAGCAGGTCGGCGAACGAGGCGTCGCCCTGCGGCACGCCGCTGCACGAGTCGGAGACCCGGCGGGTGTCGCCGTAGTTCGGGCTGCAGGTGACGTCGCGGTTCAGCGACCACATCGACATGCGGCCCAGTTGGTGCTCGACCACGAAACGGTTGAACGCCTTCGCGTCGGCGAGGGAGAAGATCTCGTCTTCCACGTCGTTCTGGCCGATCATCGGCGTCGCGCCGATCTTGGTCCAGAGCGTGTCGCTGGTGAGGTCGATCTCGGCGCGCGAGTAGAGGATGCCGAGCTGGCGGTGCGTCTGCTCGAGCGCGGCGGTCGACGCGTCGAGCATGCTCTGGCCCTCGACCCGGCTAGCGCCGTAGTCCATGGTCATCACGTTGACGCCCGCGAGGTCGACCCCGGCGTCGAGGAACGCCGACACCGCGTCGGTTCCCGCTTCGGTGAGGCCGGTGGGGGCGACCGGCAGGGTGAGCCAGACGGCGAGGTTCTTGCCGTCGGCCTTCTGCGACTTCTGCAGGCTCGCGATGGCCTCGGCGCGACGGGTGCTCGAGTCGCTGTCGGTGAGGTTGCCCGCCTCGATGTCGAGGTCGATCGTGGTGAGAGAGTATCGGTCGATCACGCTCTGGTAGGCGTCGACGAGCTTGTTCTCGTCGCTGCAGGCGGTCGCGAGTTCGTCGTTGAGCAGGCCGCCGAACGAGACGATCGGCTCGCCCCCCTGCTGCTGCAGCCGGGCGATGCGACGGTCGAGGTCGAGCGAGTTCGCCGCCTCGTCCATCGTGTAGGCGTTGCCCCACGACGGGGTGCAGTCTTCACCGGCCTTGGCGACTATGAACGAGAGCACCACGTTCTGGGCCGCGTCGCTCTTCGGCGTCTCGAACGCGAAGGTGGGCGTGGCGGTGACGTCGACGTAGCCGGCGAACCAGGGGTCGATCTCGGGGGTGTTCGCGGAGGAGTACCACGATCGCGCGCCGATCACTCCGGCCGCGACGAGCGCGGCCGTCACGGTGATGGCGATGAGGAGTCGGGGGATGGAGAGTCGCCGTGTCTTCGGCGGCTTCTGGGAAGCATTCTCGACGGTGGTCATCGGTCACGCCCCCTTTCTTGGAGTCGGTGCGGGGTTGCGCGGTTCGGCATTGGCGATCGTCGTCGAGCCGAGCCCGTCGGTGTCGCCGCGGTAGAGCACCGAGCGCCAGTCGATGGGGGCGTCGCCGTCTGTCGCGCTGGCGGTGGTGGTCGTCTTCGGCTTCACCGGCACGAACAGCCAGCCGGTCATGGCGATCCAGACGTCGACGATGGAGTTCCAGATGCCGATGTAGGCGATGATCGCGGTGAGGGCGAGGAAGGCGTTGAGTCCCGCGAAGGCGGCGTTGCCCCAGTTGCCCGCAATCACGTCGCGCCAGAGGGTGATGACCGAGAAGGCCACGATCACGTAGGGCGCGACGACGTAGAGCAGGGGAGCCGCGGTGCGGTCCTTGACCTTCGGCGTTCGCGAGAACGGGATTTTCTTGACGGTGATGGCCTGCTCGATCGACTTGAAGACGCCGGCGAGGTTCACGGGCAGCAGGATCAGGTTGAATCCGTAGATGCGGGCGATGTCGGTGAACCGGTAGCCGAACCTGCGCAGGTCGAAGCCCATGCAGAGGAAGTACGGCACGGCGGCGAGCACCACGACGGGGCTGAGGAGCCTGCTGTCGTACGGGTACGCCAGCAGGAAGATCAGGCCGAAGCTCGCCCACGCGATCGAGGTCATGTAGTTGGTGCGCAGGGCGATCTCGGTGAAGGTCACGCGCTCGCCGCGGGCTCGGCGCTCGCGCACCTGCCGCACGAACTTGGGCATGATCAGCAGTCCGCCGTTCGCCCAGCGCCTTCGCTGCACAACCAGCGAGCCGAAGTCGGGCGGTGTGGCGGAGTAGCTGAGACGCTCGGGATAGTTCACGATCGTCCAGCCGTGGGTTCCGAGGTCGACGCTCGACTCGGTGTCCTCGATGACCGTGCGGTCTTGCACGTAGCGCTTGATGTCGAAGCCGCCGACGTTCTCTACCTCGACGATGTCGACGAGCGCCTCACGACGGATGACCGCGTTGGCGCCCACCCAGAAGGCCGCGTTGTAGTACGACATGCCCTGGTGCAGCAGATGCTGGATGTCGGTGGTCGCCCCCGCGAGGCGCTCGATGCGGGTTCCGGCGCCGCGGAACGAAGAGTACGGCGTCTGCGTCACGGCGACGCGGGCGTTCTCGGGCTGCTCGAGGAAGTAGACGAGGCGGAGGCAGTAGTCGCGCAGCAGCACCGAGTCGGCGTCGAGCGTGAGCAGGTAGTCGGAGTCGGGCACGATGAAGTCGCCGGTGACCGACGGGCGCAGCACGAGGCCGTTGGGGGTCTGTTCCTCGTCGTAGCTGTCACCCATCAGTCCGATGTATGAGTTGAGGTTCATGGCCTTGTTCGCCTCGTGGGAGAGCGAGGCGTACTTCTTGCGCTCGAAGGTGCTGATCTCGGCGTCGAAGGTCCAATCGAGGCGGCGGTACAGCTCGGCCATGCGCTCGATTGCGGGGGTCTCGCCCTGGTCGGCCGCCGCGGTGAGCGCGGTTCCGACGAGCGCGAGTTCCTCGCTCAGGCCGCGCAGAACCTGGTCGGCGAAGAACTCGTCGACGTGGTCTTCGATCTTCTCGCCCTCGGCCATCGTCTCGAGCCAGTCGGCGGCCCAGAAGTACTGGTAGGCGAGCTGGCGAACCGACTCGATCGTCGGCTCGGCGTTGTCCATCGTCTCGAGCTCGAACTGCATGCGCGCGTCGGCGAAGCGCTGGCGCGGTTCGGAGAGGGCGTCCATGATGTCGGACGCGATGCCGCGCGCCTGATCGAGCTTCGCGGCCACGGCCGTGTCGGTGGGGAAGGGCGGGTCGTCGATGAGCAGCACGACGCGCATCTCGGGATACTCCTGCAGCGCGGCCGACCAGAGGGTCGAGCGGATGACGACGAGTTCTTCGCTGTACGACGGCACCAGAACCGTGATCGACGAGTGGTTCTGCGCGAAGTGTCGGTCGAGTTCGGCGCGGGGCACGCGCACGTGGTCGCGGAACCGGATGAGCGCGCCCTGGCGCGCGACGAGGTACATGAGCGCAGAGAACGTGAGGAACGTCACGACGATGACGTACGACACGGCCTCGGTCGTGAACCGGAAATTCTGTGTTCCGTTGTCGATGAACTGACGCAGGATCGTGTAGACGACGTAGAGCACCCAGAATGCGACGGTCGCCACGATGGCGAGTCGGCTCATGGCGATCTGACGGTCGCTCGGGCGAACGTGGATCGTGGGTAGCGGTTCGGTGCTGCGTTCGGCGCCCCACTGTCTCTTTCGAGCGGGCGCGGCCATAGGCGTTGTAGGCATTAGGGGATTCCTCGGCGAGACCAGCGCGATTCGGGTTCGCACTTCGGGAGGTCTCGCTTGCGATCATAAACCCGTAGAACGTGACATTCTGTAAATAGACCGAACGTTCCCCCTCCCAGTTCGGGGGGTGCTGCGGTCGACAGTAGGAACGGCCCCCGATCGACGTAGGCTCGATCCGATGGACGCTGTACCCCACTTCACTACAACCTACACGCCGCGTATCCGAGTCGCCATGACCGGCACGCTCCGCCCGCTGCGTCGCGGTCACGCCGACCCGACGATGCGGGTGGATGTCACGGGGGTCTGGAGAACGCTGCTGACTCCCCACGGCGCCGCCACTCTCCATCTCGCCGAACGCCAGGGCTCGGTCGAGGCCTCGGCGTGGGGCGACGGCGCGGAATGGGCCATCGCGGGTGTACCCGAGCTGCTCGGCAAGGGCGACGACTGGAGCGGACTCGACGTTTCGGGCAACGCGTTCCTCGCCGACTCGCTGCGCCGCAACCCGGGACTGCGGCTGCTGCGCACGCGCCAGGTGTTCGAGATGCTGCTCGTGGCGATCCTCGAGCAGAAGGTGACGGGCATCGAGGCTCGCCGTGCCTGGCGCACACTGCTGACGAAGTTCGGGGACGTGCCTCCCGGGCCGGCGCCCGACGGCATGCGGGTGTTCCCGAGCGCCGAACGCTGGCGCCGCGTGCCCTCGTGGGAGTGGCACACCGCGGGAGTGGGACCCCAGAGGTCGGCGACGGTGATGCGCGCAGCATCCGTCGCCTCGTCTTTGGAGCGCACCCTCGCCGACGGACGCGGGGGACCGGGCGTTGCGGCGAAGCTGCGCTCGATACGCGGCGTCGGCGTGTGGACGGCGGCCGAGACGACCCAGCGCGCCCACGGCGACCCCGACTCGCCGAGCGTGGGCGACTACCACCTGCCGGCCGTGGTCGGCTGGGCGTTGATCGGCAAACCGGTGGACGACGACGGGATGCTCGAGCTGCTCGAGCCGTATGCGGGGCACCGGCAGCGCGTGATGCGGCTCATCGAGGCGAGCGGCTTCCGCAAGCCGACGTTCGGCCCGCGCATGACGATCCAGGACCACCGCAGGCACTAGCCGCGCGCCCGCCGCCGAACTGCGGAGGCCGCTACTGCCGCGCGAACACGCGGTCGGGATCGTAGCGGGCGCGCACCGCCGCGAGGCGCTCCGCGACGGCCGGCGACCAGTTGGGCGTCCCCGCCCCGCCGTGGCTCGAGAAGTTGACGTTCGACTCGGCGTTGACCCACGGGCGCAACGCCTCGAAGATCTTCGCGGCCGCCGCGGGAACGACGTTCTCGAAAAGGCTGGGCTCGGGCGCCGCGATGAGGGTGAACGTGTACCGGCCCGAACGTCCGCCGACGGCGGAGCCCTCCGCGACATCGACGGCGGTCGCGGCGCCGAGGTGGCGCAGCTCGGCGGCGACGAAGGGGGTGCGCGCTCCCGGTCCGGCGGCCGCGAACGCGGCGTCGGCGAGGGCCGCGTCGCCGTGCGAGAGCAGCGTTCCGTTGCTCCAGGCCGGCGTCGGCCCCTCCGGGTCGTTGTGGATGAGGGCGATCTCGTCGATCGGCAGCTCGCCGAGCGAGTCGATGAACACGGGGGCGAGGGCGCGCAGGGGAGCGGCGAGGCGGCGCCCCTCGCCGATCTCGCCCGGATAGGCGAAGCGCAGGCTCGCGAAGTTCTTGCCGCGCATGGGCTCCGGCACGGCGTCGATCGGCGGGAACCGCAGCATCACGACGCTCGTCGTGACGGCGTCGGAAGCGGTGCGGGTGTACTCGAGCCAGCCGCGCAGCACCGTCTCGATGTGCTGGTTCTCGAAGAGCAGCGACCCGGCGTAGAGCGACGGCAGTTCGACGAGCTCGAGGCGCACCTCGGTGACGATGCCGAGGCCGGACTTGCCGCCCCGCAGCGCCCAGAACAGGTCGGGGTTGCTCGCGGCGCTGGCCTCGACGACGTCGCCCGTGCCGGTGACGACGGTGAAGCCGCGCACGTGGTCGGACGAGACGCCGTGGCTGCGGGAGAGCGGCCCGAACCCGCCGCCGGTGAGGTAGCCGACGACGCCGACCGTCGGTGACGCGCCACCGACGGGCGCGAGTCCGAGCGGAGCGCCGGCCGCGATGACCCGGCTCCACCGGGCGCCCGCCCCGATCGTGGCGATGCGGGTGGCTGGGTCGACCTTCACCGAGGTGAGACGTCTGGTGGTGATGAGCACACCGTCGGTGATCCGCTCGTGGGCACCGTGGCCGGTCGACTGCACCCGCACGGGGAGCGCGAGCTCGCGGGCGAAACGCACCGCCTCGACGACGTCGCTCGCGGAGGCGGCGCCCACCGCGACATCCGGGGTCTGTTCGATCGCAAGGTTGAATCCGGCGACCTCGGCGGCGAAGCCCTCGTCGGTGGTGCCGAGCACGACGCCGGCGATGCGTGAACGGAGCTGCACGGTGTCGATCATCCGCCGACCCTATCGAAAAGGGTGCCGCGCGGGTAAGGGCTTCAGGCCTTCAGGCTCTGCAGCCGCTCCGCTTCTTCGAGCGTGCTGGCGAGGTACTCGCCCAGATAGCGGGTGAGCAGGCGCGACGTCTCGGCGATGAAGAACTCGTCGCCCTGGCTGTTCGAGACGAAGGCGCGGGCCACGAGGCTGTCGGCGATCTCGACCATGACCTCGACGTGCGCCAGCAGATCGATGCGGGGGAAGACGTCGTAGCGCTGCACGAAGTGGTTGGCCATGTGCCGCGCGACGACCGTGCGGTTGGTCTCGGTCTCGTCGATGAGGTGCCGGTCGATGGCGTCGCCCAGCCGCAGCCAGCGGAAGCCGGGCTCGGAGCGGAACATGTCGCAGTAGACGCCGACCAGGCCGTGCATGGCCGCCTCCCACTCGAGGCTGGTGTCGGAGGTGAGCTCGGTGGCGCGTTCCAGCAGGCGGCGCAGGTTGCGGGTCGCGAGGGCGGTGGCGATGGCCTGCAGGCCGTCGAAGTAACGGTAGATGCCGGGGCCGGACATGCCGACCCGCTTCGCGATGAGCGAGGTCGTGAGGTTGCCGTAGCCGACCTCGTCGATCAGCGCGGCGGTGGTGTCGAGGATCAGTTCGAAGCGTTGTTCGCTGCGGTCCTGGCGTGGAATCCGGCGCACACTCGCACCCGCGATGTCGGTGCTCATTTGATTCTCCCTGTGTGTTTCCTTGGGCGTCAGCCTACCGTTTCGCCGGGATACGAACGCCAGCGAGGCCGTCGCTAGAGGAACGCGACCGACTGATTGAGTATGGCCCGGCAGGCGACGATGGTGGGTCGGTCTTTGCTCGCGTCGCGGGCCGAAGTGAACACCGTACGCGTCGGATGCCCGTCGAGACGCACGAGCTGCACGCTCGGGGTGCGCCCCGACCAGACCAGATCCGGCAGGATCGCCACGGCGTTTCCCGACTCGACGAAGCGGATGTGCGCCTGCAGGTCGGCCGTCTCGAATCGCACGTCGGGCTCGAAGCCGGCGCGGCGGCAGGCCTGTTCCGCCCAGTGGCGGCTGGCCGTGCCCCGCGGTTCCATCACCCAGGGCAGGTGGGCGGCGTCTTCGAGAGAGCGGATGCCGCGTGCCGACGGCACCCCGAGGCGCAGTTCGTCGACGCACAGTTCGACCCGGTCGAGGTCGGGCTGGTGCGGCGCGGCGTGGCCGGGGTACTGCTCGGCGATCACGAGGTCGAACTCCCGCGCCCACACCTCGAACAGGGCGTTCTCGGGTTCGCGCTGGGTCACCTCGACCCGCAGCTCGGGATACTCGTCGGCGAGCTGCGTGAGGGCCTGCGGGATGATGCCGAGCGCGGCCGACTGGAACACGGCGAGCCGCACCGTGCCGCGCACCTCGGTGAGGCTGGAGACGAGCTCGCTCTCCATCAGCTCGACCCGCTCGAGCAGCTGGGTCGTGTGCGCCACGAGCACCTCGGCCTGCGGGGTGAGCTGCACGCGCCGTCCCGATTTGGTGAGCAGGGGCACGCCGGCCTCCACCTCGAGCTGGGCGAGCTGTTGCGACACCGACGACGGACTGTACGAGAAGGTCTCGGCCACGGCCGTGATGGTTCCGCGGATCTTGAGTTCTCGCAACAGGCGCAGCCTCTTGAGGTCGAGCACGGGCATCCGATCTTTCGGTGAATCTAAACAATATCGTGCATAAACCTTCGCTTTTGCTTTATCGAATCGCGGGGCACACTGACCTAATCCAGCAACCGCCCCAGAGGGAGGCCTATTCTCGTGAGCATGTCGATTGAGCGCCCCGAAAACACCGTGCCAGACGCCCCGATCGACGGCCTCGTCGACGAGACGGTCGCAACGGTGCGCCGGTGGCTCGCCGAGAGCGCCGACGTCGCAACCGACGCGAGCGCCGCGCGCCTCGCCGGGGTGCTCAAAGACCCGCTCGGCCTCGAGTTCACTATCGGCTTCGTCGACAAGGTCGTGCGGCCCGAAGACCTGCACGTGGCGGCACGCAGCCTCGAGCAGCTCAGCCGTCGCATCCCCAGATTCCTGCCCTGGTACCTGAGGGCCGCGATCGGCGTCGGCGGCGCTGTCGCCCCCGCGCTGCCCTGGGTCGTGGTGCCGATCGCGCGGCGGGTGCTGCGCGGTATGGTCGGCCACCTCGTGATCGACGCGACGCCGAAGAGCCTCGACAAGACGCTCTCGCACCTGCGCGAGAACGGCGTGCGTCTCAACATCAACCTGCTCGGTGAGGCCGTGCTGGGCGACGACGAGGCCGACCGCCGCCTCGCGGGCACGCTCGAGCTGCTGCGCCGCGACGACGTCGACTACGTCTCGGTCAAGGTGGCGTCGGTGTCGGCCCAGCTGTCGATGTGGGCGTTCGACGAGACCGTCGCGCGCGTGGTCGAGCGGCTCACCCCGCTCTACGAGCTCGCGGCGGCATCGCCCACCCCCAAGTTCATCAACCTCGACATGGAGGAGTTCCACGACCTCGATCTCACGGTCGCCGTGTTCGAGGCGCTGCTCGCCCAGCCGCAGCTGCACACGCTCGAGGCCGGCATCGTGCTGCAGGCCTACCTGCCCGACGCCCTCTCCGCGCTGCAGGGCCTCACCGCGTGGGCCACCGAACGCAAGGCGGCCGGCGGCGCCGGCATCAAGGTGCGCGTCGTCAAGGGCGCCAACCTCGCCATGGAATACGTCGACGCCACCATGCACGGCTGGCCGCTCGCCACCTGGTCGAGCAAGGTCGAAACCGACACCAACTACAAGCGCGTTCTCGACTGGGCGTTCACCCCCGAGCGCACCGACGCCGTGCGCATCGGCGTCGCCGGCCACAACCTGTTCGACGTCGCCTTCGCCTGGCTGCTCGCCAAAGAGCGCAAAGTCGACCACCGCATCGAGTTCGAGATGCTGCTGGGCATGGCGACCGGCCAGGCCGAGGCCGTGAAGAAAGACGTCGGCGGGCTGCTGCTCTACACGCCCGTCGTGCGCCCGAGCGAGTTCGACTCCGCGATCAGCTACCTCATCCGCCGTCTCGAAGAGAACGCGAGCACCGAGAACTTCATGAGCGGGCTGTTCGAGCTCGCCGGCAACGAACAGGTCTTCGCCCGCGAGCAGGGCCGGTTCGTCGCGTCGATGGAGGCGTTGGACCGCGAGGTCCCCGGCTCGCACCGGGTGCAGGACCGCACGGCCCCCGAGGTCGACCAGTCCGTTGCGCTCGACGAGTTCCGCAACGAGGCCGACACCGACAACTCCATCGCCGCGAACCGCGCGTGGGGTCTGCGCATCCTCGAACGCAGCGCGACGTCACGCTTGGGTATCGACACGATCGAGGCCGCGCGCATCAACGACCTCGACAGGCTGCTCACCACGGTCGGCGCGACCGTGCACGCCGCCGACGGGTGGCAGGCGCTCGCCGTCGAGGCCAGGGCCCGCATCCTGCACGACGCCGGCGACGTGCTCGGCGCCTTCCGCGGCAGGCTCATCGAGGTCATGGCGAGCGAGACCGGCAAGACGATCGCCGAGGCCGACGTCGAGGTGAGCGAGGCGATCGACTTCGCCCACTACTACGCGGCGCGCTCGCTCGACCTGCAGAAGGTGACGGATGCCGCGTTCACACCGTCACGGCTGATCGTGGTCACCCCGCCCTGGAACTTCCCCGTCGCGATCCCCGCGGGCTCCGTGCTCGCCGCGCTGGCCTCGGGCAGCGCCGTCATCATCAAGCCGGCGCCGCAGGCCAAACGCGCCGCCGCCGTCATGGTCGAGGCGCTCTGGGAGGCCGGAGTGCCGCGCGAGGTGCTCGTGCTCGTCGACATCGAGGAGGGCGAACTGGGGCGCGAGCTCGTGGCGCACCCGGCCGTCGACCGCGTCATCCTCACCGGCGGCTACGAGACCGCGCAGCTGTTTCGCTCGTGGCGTCCCGACCTGCCGCTGCTGGCCGAGACGAGCGGCAAGAACGCCATCATCGTCACGCCGAGCGGCGACCTCGACCTCGCCGCGGCCGACATCGTGCGCAGCGCCTTCGGCCACGCCGGGCAGAAGTGCTCGGCCGCGTCGCTCGTGATCCTCGTCGGTTCGGTCGCGAAGTCGGAGCGGTTCCGCCGCCAGCTGGTCGACTCGGTACGCACGCTGCGGGTCGGCGTTCCGCAGAACCCGCTCAGCCAGATGGGCCCGATCATCGAGCCGGCGCAGGGCAAGCTGCTGCGCGCGCTCACCACCCTCGAGCCCGGACAGTCGTGGCTCGTAAAGCCGGTCGAGCTGGCCGACCCCTCGACGGGCTCCGGGACCGGTTCTATGCACGGTCGCCTCTGGTCGCCTGGCGTGCGCCAGGGAGTCGTAGCCGGCAGCGAGTTCCACCTCACCGAGTACTTCGGCCCGGTGCTCGGCATCATGACCGCCGACACGCTCGAAGACGCCATCGAGATGCAGAACGCGAGCGCCTACGGCCTCACGGCCGGCATCCACTCGCTCGACCCGAACGAGGTCGCCAAGTGGCTCGCCTACGTCGAAGCTGGCAACGCCTACGTCAACCGCGGCATCACCGGCGCGGTCGTGCAGCGCCAGCCGTTCGGCGGGTGGAAGCGTTCCTCGGTCGGCGCCGGAACCAAGGCGGGCGGCCCGAACTACCTCATGACGCTCGGCAGCTGGTCGGCCGTCACGGCGGAGCCCGACGAAGACCTGCGTCTCGACGGCCTCAGCACCGGTGTCGCGACGTTCATCAAGCTGGCGCAGAGCGGGCTGGAGTTTCTGGAGTTCGACGCCGTTCGTCGCAGCGCGTTCAGCGACGAGCAGGCGTGGGAACAGGAGTTCGGCGTCAGCCGTGACGCGTCGGGTCTCGAGGTCGAGCGCAACGTGTTCCGCTACCTCCCCGTGCCGGTCACGCTCCGTCTGGCGGAAGGCGAACCGCTCGGCAAGCTCGTGCGCCTGCTCTCCGCCGCGACGCGCGCGAAGGCACCCGTGTTCGTGAGCTCGGCGATCCCGATGCCCGCGACGCTCATCGAGCGGGTCGCGCGCGGAACCTCGCCGGTCGCCGTTCGCGACGTCAAGATCGAGTCGGATGCCGCGTGGCTGGCGCGTGCCGCGGCGGGCGGCGTCACAACGGCTCGCGTGCGCCTCGTCGGTGGGGATGCCTCGGCTCTCGCCGCCGCGGTGGGCGGCACACCCGACCTCGCGATCTACGCGGGCGAGATCACCGCGGCCGGACGCGTCGAGCTGCTGCCGTTCCTGCGCGAGCAGGCCGTGAGCGTCACAGCGCACCGCTTCGGCAACCCCGACGCCGGCATGATCGGCCTGCGCGTCTAGCGCAATCTCACGGATGAGCCGGTTCCGGCCCTATGACTCGACCGCGGTCGGCTCATCGGGCCGGAACCGGCTCATTTGCGGGCGTGCGACCCGCTACCGCTTGAGCGCGGCCGTCACCCAGGCGAGAGCGTCGGCGGGCGACACCCCGAGCTGCGCGACCCGGTCGGCGTACGCCCGCGCCGCCACCTGCGCCTGCTGCTCGGCCGCGTCGCCCTGCGCGCTCACGAACGAGCCGTTGCGGCCGCGGGTCTCGATGAAGCCGTCGCGCTCGAGCTCCCGGTAGCAGCGCGCCACGGTGTTCGGCGCCAGCCCGAGGTCGTCGGCTAAGCGGCGCACGGTGGGCAGCTTCGCCCCGGCGGCCAACTCGCCGCCGCGCACCTGCTCCATGAACTGCAGGCGCAGCTGCTCGAACGGCGGCACCGGTGATTTCGGATCGATCGTGAGCATCAGGCGGCATCCGTCGCGACGTCTGCGGGCTCGGCCGTATCGCTCCAGCGCAGGTTCGGCCAGAGCCGCCCGAGGAAGTAGCGCTGCGGCCGACCCGTGCGGCTGTAGAGCGCCAAGACCAGCCCCACGCCAGACAGCAGCGGACCCGAAATGTTCGACATCTCCGCGGCGCTGAGCCCTGCGGAGACGCCGGCGAGCTGGACTGCGCCCAGAATGAGGCCGAGCCCTCCGAGGGCGAGCGACCCGGAGATCAGATCACGCAAGATCGATGACCGCATCGCGTCGTCCCAGACGAGATCGGCGGTCGAACCGGCAGGCTGGGAGCGGTCGACGATGCGACTGCTCGCCACCTCGAACATCACGAGTGTGACGGCGCCGAGACCTGCGAGTAGCGCGACGGGGAAGACCGCTCCACCGACGCCGATCACCGACATGGCGACGGTCGCCACGACTGAGGCTCCCACGAGCACCCACGCACCCACGCGTTCCAGCGGGGAGAGGTAGTCGGCCACGCTCACCGCGCGTGACCGTGCGACCCGCGGTTGATCCGACGCGATCGCGGTGCTGCCGGTGAAAGCGGCGACGGTGCTCCCGACGAGCGATCCCACGAGCACGGCGCCGAAGACAAGCCACAGCGACGACGACGGTCCGTCGCCGACGAGTATCCCGCCCTGCAGCGCGAGCACCGCGGCGACGGCGAAGCTCAGGCCGCCGATAGTCGCGCCACGACCCTGTGCGACGAAGCGGGAGCTGACCCCGGGTTCCAGGCGCGCGGGGAGGTCGACCCGGATGTCCACCGAATAGCGATAGGAGGTGTACCGGGAGAAGAAGGGCACGAAGGTCAGGGCGAAGAGCGCCACCAACACCGCCGCGACGACAATGGCGACGAACCAGGTGAGACCGTCCACGGGTTACTCCTCGGATTGTTTGTGCGTCGTTTTGTACCATCGTAGCAATACAAAGCAGGCTGTCAAGGGTTGGCCCGGGCTGGCCGGTGTCCGTGACCATCTGCGAGGCTGGACGTATGGTCTCTCTCGCCCCGCGCATCCAATTGAACGTCGGCCACTCGATTCCGCAGATCGGGCTCGGCACCTGGCCCCTCGACGACGACGCCGTCGCCGCGGTGATCGTCGAGGCGGTGCACCTCGGCTACCGGCACATCGACACCGCCGCCAAGTACGGCAACGAGCGCGGCGTCGGTGTCGGGGTTGCCTCGACCGGGGTAGCCCGAGACGAACTGTTCGTCACCACCAAGCTCGACGGCCAGTTCCAGGGCGAGGACCGCGCGATCGCCGGCCTCGACGCGTCGCTCGACCGACTCGGACTGGACTATGTCGACCTGCTGCTCATCCATTGGCCGCTGCCCGCGCGCAACGAGTACGTGTCGACCTTCCGCACCTTCGAGAAGCTGCTGAACGAGGGCAAAGCCCGCTCGATCGGCGTCTCCAACTTCAAGCCCGCGCACCTCGAACGCCTCATCCAGCAGACCGGCATCACCCCGGCCGTGAACCAGATCGAGCTCAACCCGATCGTCGTGCGCGCCGAGCAGCGCGCCGCCAACGACCACTTCGGCATCGTCACCGAGTCGTGGAGCCCGCTCGGTCCCGGAACCGGACTGCTCACGGACGCCCGCATCCTCGAGATCGCGGGCGAGCACGGGCGCACTCCGGCCCAGGTGATCCTGCGCTGGCACGTGCAGCAGGGCCTCGTCGCTATCCCGAAGAGCAAGACCCCCGAGCGCCTCGCCGAGAACCTCGAGGTCTTCGACTTCGAGCTGACGTCGGCGGATCTCGCGCTGATCGCGCAGCTGTCGCAGGGCCCGGATGCCGGAGTCGACTCCGATACGACCGGTCACTGACCGAGGTGGCCGGGTGCGACCACGTGCGCGAGTCACTCGACCGCGCGGTGCTGCGGCTCGAACAGGCGGGGGTCGCGGACGAGGCGCTCGCCGACTTCGTGCACCGCAGACGCATCCTCGGCATGGAGCGCGCGCCCGTGATGGTGCCGATCGGCCGCGTCTGGCCGCTCGGCGTTCTGCTGCTCGGGCGTGACGGCAGCCTGCACGCCACCGGCAAGATCACCAGGGCGGTGCCGGCGGGGTATCCGGGCTACCAGTCGCCGGGCCTCGAGGTGCGTCGCGGGTACCGGGCCGCCGCCCACGCGGGGAAGTTCGCCGAGGGCGACACGGTGAACTTCGACACTGCCGAGATCGTGCTCGCCGAGCTCGACGCGCGTTCGACGCCGCTGTTCGTCGAGGGCGGCGAGGCCCGGGTGCGCTGGAACCCCACGAACCTCGCGCAGTCGCGCGCGCTCGACGCGTACCTCGACGACCGCGTGGGGCTGCTCGTCGACTCCGCGTGACCGGCCCGGCGCCGCGTTACCGCGCACTCTCGGGACGACTGCGGTGCGGCGCCCGTGCGCGGTCGTCCCTGGACTGCGCAGAAACCCGCGATATCGGCGCCGCGGGTCCCTACAGATAATCTCCGCATGCTCCGGGCCTGTCTAAGATTCAGGAAGGGCTGGGCGAGGGGGATCACATGGCGTTAGTCATACTCGACACTGGGGTGCAGCAGGACTCATCGGTAGGCACGGCCGCATGACCGCGGCGTCTGTGCAACGTCCTGAAGCTATCGGGCCCGATGGGCGGCGACGGGTGCGGTTGCGGACTGTGCTTGTGGGGCTGTCCATTCTGGCCGTGATCTTCGTGTTGTCGACGTCGTCGATCGTGCTGCGTCCCCCGGGCACGGATTGGTCGGCGTGGTGGCCGGCTTGCGGAGTCGCAATCGGGGTGGCGGCACGGTGCGAGAGGCGGCATCTCTGGTCCTTCATAGGCGCGGCGGGCGCGGTATCCGGGTTGGCGAGCCTGATCGCCGGTCGTGAGCTCCCAGTAGCGGCCTGCATCGGCGTCGCGGTCGCTGTCGAGGTGTGGGTCGGGGCCACGGTTCTGCGGCGTTCTGACCGGGCGCCGCGGCTCAACACCGCAGGGGATCTCTACCGCCTGCTCCTCTGCGCGCTCTCATCATCTGTCGCCTTCGCTGCCGTTGCGGGAACAGCCGTGGCCGCGTTCCGCGGTGCCGACAGCTACCTTCCGGCCCTCGTCGCCACGGTCCCCGCGCACGCGGCCGGAGTGCTCCTTATCGCCCCTCTGCTCATTCCGCGTCGTCGAGAACCAGGCGTCGCCAGCCGGGTCGAGTCCGTCGCTGTCTGGATCGCGCTAGCACTGGTCATACTCGTCTGTTTCGGGATCAACGTGGGTCTCCCCATCGCGTTCCTGGTCAGTGTGCCTCTTACCTGGGGTGCGACGCGACTCGCACCGCGCAGCGCCCTCTGGATCATGGTCGTCACCGCCATAGCGGTGACGACGCTCAGCCTCTTCGGCCGCGGGCCCTTCTCGTTCGGCGGGATGTCACCCGACGTGAGTGTGCTCATGGTTCAGCTGTTCAACCTGTCGTTCGGGCTCGTAGCCCTCACTCTGATTGTCTTGACCGCGCAACGCCGCCACCTGAGCAGGACAGTGGTGGAGAGCGCGAGCCTGTTCCGCGCCGCGTTCGATTTCTCGCCGCTCGGCTATGCGGTTGTTACGAAGACGCCCACGGGACCCATTGTCGATCAGCTGAATTCCGCGGGACGCGATCTCCTCGTACTGCATGAGGGCGACCCGGTGCGTATCGCTGATCACCTCAGCGACGACAGCCTGGTGGCGCTCGACGAGATCATCGGAAAGTACGGCGAGGTGCGTAGGACCCAGTGGCAGGGCGCTATGACCCTCCGAGACGGGCGCAGCGTCCAGGTGCTGATATCCAGTCTGGCCAGTGACCTCGACCACGACAGCCTCGCCGTCCAGTTCTTCGATATAACCGAGCAGCAACGGGTGCAGCAGACCGCCCGCGAGGACCTCTTGCGGGCCGGCGAAGTGCAGCAGGCGCTGCTTCCGAAGAATCTGACGCCGCTCACCGGGTATGACGTCGCGGGAACCTGCGTCCCGGCGAAGACCGTGGGCGGTGACTTCTACGACTGGTATCGAGTCGACGGCGGGCTCGCATTCTCGCTCGGCGACGTTATGGGCAAAGGAGTGGGGGCGGGGATGATCGCCGCCACTGCCCGCGCCGCGCTCAGGAGCGCGCGTCACGATGGCGATGTCACCGTGGCCGTCGCACGCGCCGCCGACACACTCACCATCGAGGCGGCCAGCGCGAGCTCGTTCGCCACTCTCTTCCACGGCCGCCTCCGGGCTGACACCGGCGAATTCGACTATGTGGACGCCGGGCACGGACTCGCGTTTATCCTGCGCGCCGACGGCTCTGTCGGCCGGTTGGCCTCTGTAGACGTGCCATTAGGGATCGATCTCGGCGGAGACTGGACGACGCACTCCGACATACTCCACCCCGGCGACGCACTGATCGCCTTCAGCGATGGACTCCTCGACCTCTACGACGGCACCCTCGCCACGCTGGACTACGTCGTTGATCTCGCCCGCGACGCAGCATCACCCAACGCACTCGCCGCAAACCTCACCGAACTCGCACATAGGGCACCGGAACTCGAGGACGACAGCACCGTGCTGGTAATCCGACGCGACCGGTGAAATCCGCAGCGCGGCGCCGTGTAAGCGCGCACTCTCGGGACGACCGCGGTGCGGCGCCCGTGCGCAGTCGTCCCGGGACTGCGCGCTCACTCGTGACCGCGATCACCACGGGGTTTCGCTACGGGCGCGGGGGCCTGCGGGCCCGGCTCAGTCGTGCGAGCGGCTGATCAGGCGCGAGAGCACGATCGCGCTGCGGGTGTGATCGACGTTCGGCGCCACGCGCACCTTCTCGAGCGCGAGCTCGAGTGAGGCGATGTCGCGGGAACGCATGTGCACGATCGCGTCGGCCGATCCGGTGACCGTGCCGGCGTCGACCACGTCGGGGATCCCCGAGAGGATGCGCCTCAGTTCGTCGGGCGCGACGGTGCCGCGGCAGAAGAGTTCGACGTAGGCCTCTGTGCTCAGGCCCTCGACAGCCGGGTCGACCTGGATCGTGAAGCCGCGGATCACCCCGTCGGAGACCAGGCGGTCGACGCGGCGTTTCACGGCCGACGCCGACAGGCCGATGATGTCGCCGATGTCGCCGTAGCCGGCGCGGGCGTTCAGCCGCAGGTGGTCGATGATGCCGTAGTCGAGGCTGTCCATTCGCTCAGCCTATGGCGAAAAAATGTGCGACCCCGCCCATACGCGGCGAAAAAGTGCGCAACATAGCGAAAACGTGTCATATGGTGCGTGTGAGACTGGAGCCATGACCCTCATCGAGCCATCCCTGAGCGCCCCGACGCGCGTCGCCAGCAAGCGCACGATCCTCATGTGCCGCCCCGATTTCTTCACCGTCGTCTACCGGATCAACCCGTGGATGGACCCGGCCATCCCCACCGACACGAGCCTCGCCGTGCGCCAGTGGGAGACGCTCTACCAGACCTACGTCGACCTCGGCTTCGACGTGAAGCTCGTCGACCCGATCGACGGCCTGCCCGACATGGTCTACGCGGCCAACGGCGGCTTTGTGCTCGACGGCATCGCCTACGGTGCGAGCTTCACGCACCCCGAGCGCCAGCCCGAGGGGCCGGCCTACATGAAGTGGTTCGGCGACAACGGCTTCGAGGTGCGCGATCCCCAGAACATCAACGAGGGCGAGGGCGACTTCCTGCTCGTCGGCGACGTCATCCTCGCCGGTACCGGCTTCCGCAGCGCCTCGAACAGCCACCTCGAGATGGCCGAGATCTTCGGCCGCCCGGTGATCACGCTGAAGCTGATCAACCCGAGTTTCTACCACCTCGACACGGCGATCGCCGTGTTGGACCCCCAGCCCGGCTACGAGAACCCCAACATCGCCTACCTGCCGAGCGCGTTCGACGAGGCCAGCCTCGAGATCCTGCGCGGGCGCTACCCCGACGCCATCATCGTGAACGAAGAGGATGCCGCGGTCTTGGGCCTCAACAGTTTCAGCGACGGCCTGAACGTGGTCATCGCGAACCGGGCGAAAGACTTCGAACGCCAACTGAAGGAGCGCGGCTACAACCCGATCGGCGTCGACCTCAGCGAACTGCTGCTCGGCGGCGGCGGAGTGAAGTGCTGCACGCTGGAGCTCAGGTCATGAGCGCCAACACGCGGATTGAGCCTGTCGAAATCTCTGGCCTCGACAAGCTCGACCCACGGAGCGCGACCGAGTTCCTGACCCAGGAAGACGCGCACGCCGCGCACAACTACCACCCGCTCGAGGTGGTCGTCACGCGCGGCGACGGCGCGTGGGTCACGGACGTGACCGGCCGCCGCTACCTCGACTGCCTGGCGGCATACTCGGCGGTGAACTTCGGCCACGGGCATCCGGCCCTCGTCAAGGCGGCCAAAGACCAGCTCGACCGCATCACGCTCACCAGCCGCGCGTTCCACAACGACCAGCTCGGCCCGTTCGTGGCGGCGCTCGCCGACCTCGCGGGCAAAGACATGGTGCTTCCGATGAACACGGGCGCCGAGGCGGTGGAGTCGGGCATCAAGATCGCCCGCGCCTGGGGCTACCGGGTGAAGGGCGTGCAGCCCAACGAGGCGAAGATCATCGTCGCCGACGGCAACTTCCACGGGCGAACCACCACGATCATCAGCTTCAGCAACGACGAGCAGGCGCGCGCCGACTTCGGTCCGTTCACGCCGGGCTTCGTGAGCGTGCCCTACGGTGACGCCGCGGCGCTCGAGGCCGCGATCGACGAGAACACCGTGGCGGTGCTGATCGAGCCGATCCAGGGCGAGGCCGGCATCGTCGTGCCGCCCGCGGCGTACCTGCCCGCCGTGCGCGAGATCACGACGCGAAAGGACGTGCTGTTCATCGCCGACGAGATCCAGTCGGGGCTCGGCCGCACCGGCGCCACGTTCCAGTGCGACAACGTGGGCGTCGTGCCCGACCTCTACCTGCTGGGCAAGGCACTCGGCGGCGGAATCCTGCCCGTGTCGGCGGTCGTCGGCAACACGGACATCCTCGGCGTGTTGCGCCCGGGCGAGCACGGCTCCACGTTCGGCGGAAACCCGCTCGCCGCGGCCGTCGGCCTCGCGGTCGTCGAGCTGCTCGCGACGGGAGAGATGCAGGAGCGTGCCCGGATGCTCGGGGATCGCCTGCAGGCCGGCCTGCGTTCGCTGATCGGCCGGGGAGTCGTCGAGGTTCGCGGCGCAGGGCTCTGGGCCGGCGTCGACATCGATCCGGCACTCGCTACCGGCCGTGAGGTCTGCGAGGCGTTGATGCAGCGGGGCGTGCTCGTGAAAGACACGCACGGCTCGACCATCAGGTTTGCGCCTCCGATCGTGGCATCCGAAGCCGACCTCGACTTCGCCGTCGCGCAGCTCGAAGCGGTGCTGGTCGAACTCGGCGCCTGAATTCCGCTAGATGAGCCGGTTCCGGCCAGATGACCCCGCCGCGGCGAGCTCATTCGGCCGGAATCGGCTCTTTCGGTGGGGCGACGGGTGCGGCGGTCGGCGCGGTGAACCGGGCGCGCTGGGCGAGCCAGACGAACACGGCGATCGCGACGCCGACGACGATCGTCCACGGGTCGAAGACCTCGCCCAGCAGCAGCGACGCCCAGACGAGCGTGAGCAGCGGCTGGATCTGCTGCAGCTGGCCGACGCGCGCGATGCCGCCTCGCGCCAGTCCGCCGTACCAGGCGAAGAAGCCGAGGAACTGCGAGATCAGCGTCACGTAGACCATGCCGACGATCACGCCCGCGGTCCAGTCGAACCGCTGCGTCGCGAGCACCACGATCGCGAGCGGCGCCGAAACGGGCAGCACGAGCACGATCGACCACGACACCGCCCGCGCCCCGCCCATCACCTTCGCCTGCCGCCCGCCCATGGCGTACCCGAACGCGGCGCTGGCCGCGGCGGCGAGCATCCAGAAGTCGCCGACGCTCACGGCGAGGGCGCCGGTCTCCGCCCACTGGTGCACGAGCAGGTAGCCGACGAGCACCACGACGCCGGCACCGCTCGCGAGCCAGAACCCGCGGGGCAGGCGCTCCCCGCCGACGAGTGCCGCGAAGACCGCGGTGAGAGCGGGCAGTAGTCCGAGGATGACGGCGCTGTGGCCCGACCCGCTCGTGACCAGGGCCAGCGACGAGAACAGCGGAAAGCCGATCACGACGCCGAGTGACGACAGCGCGAGGTCGCGCAGGTCGGCCCGGCGGGGCACCCGCGCGCGCACGGCCAGGAGGTAGCCGACGGCCAGCAGCCCGGCGGCCGCGGCGCGCAGCACCGTGATCGAGAACGGGTCGATGCCCTCGACCGCGAGCTTGTTGGCCGGCAGGGAGAAGCTGAAGGTCAGCACGCCGAGGAAGCCGAGCCCGGCGCCCGGTATCGCGATGCGCGAAACGGGGGACGCCGTTACCGTGCGCGGGGCAATAACGTTATCGTGAGCTTTCATGGATGACGATAACAGCACTCGCGCGCTGTCGCGCGCACTTCGACGACTCGTCGCATCCGGAGCCCCCGGCGACCGCCTGCCGAGCGTGCGCGAGCTGCAACAGCGCCACGGGGTCTCGCCGCTCACCGTGCAGGCGGTCGTACGCGAACTGAGCGCCGAGGGTCTCGTGACCGCCCGCCCCGGGTCGGGCACGTTCGTCGCGCGTGCCGCCCGGCCGGTCGAACTCGCCGACACGTCGTGGCAGCAGGCGGCGCTCGGCGGGCACAGTCCGCTCGACGTCTCGAGCACGCTCTCGCTGTTCGCGAAACCCGCGGTCGGCGTCATCCGTCTCGCCGGCGGATATCTCGACGACGCCCTGGTGCCGTCCGCCGCGCTGTCGGCGTCGATGACGCGGGCGGTGCGCCGACCGGGCAGCTGGGGCCGGGTTCCGGCCGAGGGGCGGGAGAGCCTGCGCCAGTGGTTCGCGCGCGAGATCGGCGGCGTCGACGCCTCCAACGTCATGATCACCTCGGGCGGTCAGGCCGCGCTGTCGATCGCCATCCGGTCGCTCACCCGGCCGGGGGAGTCGATAGTGCTCGAGAGCCCCACCTATACGGGCGCGATTTCGATCGCACGCAGCTACGGGCTGGATGTCGCGCCGGTACCCATGGACAACCGCGGCATGCGCACCGACCTGTTGCCCGCGATTCTCGAACGCAGCAACGCCCGGGTGATCCTCACCCAGCCGCTGTTCGCGAACCCGACGGGGATAACCATGGCCGCCGAGCGGCGCGCCGAGCTCATGCGCATCGCCGAGCGCTACTCGGTGTTCGTGATCGAAGACGACTACGCGCGTGACCTCGCGATCGAGCGTCCCAGCCCTGCGCCGCTCGCGAGCGCCGACCCGCACGGGCACGTCGTGCACATCCGTTCGCTCACCAAGTCGGCCGCCGCGGGGCTGCGCGTCGCCGCCCTCGTCGCGAAGGGCGCGGCCTATTCGCGGCTGCGGTCGGCCAAGGCGCTGGAAGACTTCTACGTCGCCGGTCCGCTGCAGGACACGGCCGCCGACTTCGTGAACTCGCCGGCCTGGGCCACCCACAAGCGCAGGGTTGCGGCCGAACTCGGCGTGCGACGCGACGCGCTGGTCTCGAGTCTCGCCGCGAAGCTGCCCGAACTCGCCGTCACCGTGCGGCCGCGCGGGGGCATGCACCTCTGGGCGCGACTTCCCGACGATATCGACGACATCGCGCTGGCCGGGCTCGCGCTCGCCGAGGGTGTGGCGGTGACCGCGGGGCGCGCGTGGTTTCCCGCCGAGCCGGACGGCCCGCACCTGCGGCTGACGTTCGGCGAGACATCCGCGGATCTTATTCCTGAGGGCGTCGAGAGGCTGGCCCGCGCGCTCGACCGGGCGCGTGCGTTTGCGCGGGCGCCACCGAGGGTGTAGCTCTGGGGGCATGAGCCACACTGACAGCGGCGTCGCGCGCGACACCGGTTTCTTCGGGCAACCGCGGGCCCTCGCCACCCTGTTCGGAGTCGAGACGTGGGAGCGGTTCTCGTTCTACGGCATGCAGGGCATCCTGCTCATCTACCTGTACTACTCGGTGACCGACGGCGGCCTCGGCGTCGACCAGACCGTGGCCGCGGGCATCGTCGGCGCCTATGGCGGCGGGGTCTACCTCGCCACGGTGCTCGGCGCCTGGGTCGCCGACCGGCTGCTGAGCAGCGAGCGGGTGCTGTTCATCAGCGCGACGGTCGTGATGGTCGGGCACGTCGCGCTCGCCGTGCTGCCCGGATTCGTGGGCGTGGCCGTCGGCCTCATCTGCATCGCCCTCGGCAGCGGCGGGCTCAAGGCGACGGCGACCTCGATCGTCGGAACGCTCTACTCGGCCGAAGACACGCGCCGCGACGCCGGCTTCTCGCTCTACTATCTCGGCATCAACCTCGGCGCGTTCTTCGGCCCGCTGCTCACCGGACTGCTGCAGACCACCGCGGGTTTCCACTTCGGGTTCGGCCTGGCCGCGGTCGGAATGGCGGCGGGCCTCGTGCAGTACTCGTTCGGTCGCAGGAGGCTTCCGGATGTCGCGAGGGAAATCCCCAACCCGTTGCCGCGGCAGCGCTACCCGCTGGTCATCGCGGTGGCCGTCGTTCTCGTTGCGGTGGTGGCGGGGCTCGTGTTCGCCGGGGTCATCACCGCGCAGAACCTCGCCCTCATCGTGATCGTGGTGACGGCGCTCGCCGCGGTCGCGTACTTCGTGGTGATCCTCTCGTCTGCCGGGCTCTCGGCCGAGGAGCGCAGCCGCGTGATCGCGTTCATCCCGCTCTTCCTCACGAGCGCGGCGTTCTGGTCGATCTACCAGCAGCAGTTCACGGTGATCACGATCTACGCCGACGAGCGGCTCGACCGCAACCTGTTCGGCTGGGACTTTCCGGTGTCGTGGGTGCAGTCGATCAACCCGATCTTCATCATCGTTCTGTCGGGGGTGTTCGCCGCGCTGTGGACCCGGCTCGGCACACGCCAGCCCAGCACCCCGGTGAAGTTCGGGCTCGGCACGATCGGCGTCGGCCTGGGCTTCCTGCTGTTCCTGCCGTTCGTGGCGACCGGCACGAACGGAACGCCGCTGCTCGCCCTCGTGCTGATCCTGCTGGTGTTCACCGTCGCCGAGCTGTTGCTCTCGCCGATCGGGCTCTCGGTGTCGACCAAGCTGGCGCCGGCGCGGTTCCGCACGCAGATGGTGGCGCTGTTCTTCCTGTCGGTGGCGCTCGGCTCGGCCGCGTCGGGGCAGCTCGCGGGCTTCTATGACCCGCAGAACGAGGTGCCCTACTTCGGCGTGATCGGGGGGATCGCTGTTGTGATCGGTACGGTGCTCGTCGCGTTCGCGCGGCCGGTGCTGCGGATGATGCGTGGGGTGCGGTAGCCCGACCGGGGGTGCTGCGCTGCCGTTCCGAAGGTCGACGGGTGTTTCGCTAGGCGGCGGGCGTGAGCAGCCGGTGCAGGTGCGCGTCGAGTGATCGCAGCGCCCAGGCATCGCCGGTCTGGGGCGCCTGTCGCACGAGGTGCAGGGCGAGACCGTCGATGAGGGCGTGGGTGCCGTCGACGTCGCTGCGGTCGGCTCCCAGAAGTTCGATCGCGCGCACGCACGCCTCGCGCACGGCGAGGTGGGTTCGCTGGTGCGCCTGCCAGAGGGCTCGATCGGTGGCGGCCATCGCGCCGAGGGCGAGCGAGACCTCCATCTCGACGCGGCGTTCCTCGTCGAGGGGGAGGAGCTCGAGCAGGATCGCGCGGGCTGTGCCGGTATCGTCTTCGTCGCTCTCGTTGCTCTCGTTGCTCTCGTCGCTCTCGCCGCTTGCGCCGTGCCGCGCCACCCGCTCGGCCATGCGCTCGACGAGCAGCGCGACGGCGCTGTCGCGCACACTCGCCTGGGTGGGGAACGTGTAGCGCAACGACGACGGGGGCAAACCGGCCTCGGCGGCGACGTTGCGCACCGACAGTGCGGTGAGTCCGTCGCGCACCATCACCCGCCAGGCCGCCTCGGAGACGACTCGGTTGCGTTCGGTGAGGTCGACGGTCTTCGGCATATGCCCATATTCGCACAGTCGTGCGAGATGTGCTAGATTCGGTTATGGCACAACTGTGCGAATACGTGAAAAGGTACGAGGAGTTCGAATGACGTGGGTCGTGCTAATCGCATCGGGGGTGCTGGAGTCCGTTTGGGCTACCGCGCTCGGTGCATCCGAAAATTTCAAACGACCGAAACCGACGGTGCTCTTCGCGGTCTCGCTCGTGCTCAGCATGGCGGGGCTCGCCTACGCGATGACCGACATCTCGGTGGGAACCGCGTATGCCGTCTGGGTCGGGATCGGCGCCGTGCTCACCGTGATCGTCGCGGTCGTGCGCAAGAAAGAGGTGCTGTCGCTCGGTCGTGCGGCGCTGCTCGTCGTGCTCATCGGGTGCGTCATCGGACTGAAAGTAGTGAGCTAATGCCGTGGATCGTTTTGTTTATCAGTGCGGGCCTCGAGGCGGTCTGGGCGACCGCGCTCGGCGCGAGTGACGGCTTCACCGAGATCGTTCCGAGCATCGTGTTCGCGGTCGGGCTCGTGGCGAGCATGGCGACGCTGGCGTACGCGGCGAAGAACATCCCGATCAGCACCGCCTACGCGGTCTGGGCCGGAACGGGCGCGGCGCTCACCGTCGCGTACGGCATGGCCACGGGCGAGGAGGTCGTGACGGTACTGCGCGTGCTGTTCCTGGTCGGGATCGTGGGGAGTGTCGTGGGGCTGAAGCTGCTCAAGGGACGTGCGGCGGATGATTCGGGTGCGGCTGATTCGGACGCGGCTGTGACGCCGGTGTCGTAAGCCGGCGGTTATGCACAACGGGCCGACTTTCCACAGGTTTTGGCGAGGTTCGCTGGAATGTCGGTGGTAGCAATTGCACTGTCCGCATGAACGGATTATCAGGGCCCAACGAGGGTGCGCCGCCCGGCGATGACGCCGTCGTGCTCGAGAGTGATGCGCTCGAACGGGCGATGCTCTCGACATTCGACGGGCTGGTGTCGTCGGCTCAGTCGGCAGAACGCATCGTCAGCGCGTCGATGGCTCTCCGCGCCGCCCAGATCGACAAGCTGCGGGTGTGGAGCGAGGCGATGGTCGCCGCGGAGGGCCCGGCGGCCGCGGGCAGCGAGCCGCACGGCTGGACTCCCGCGGTGCGCGGCCGCCGCGAACTCGTCTTCGAATTGGCCTGTGCCCTGCGCATTCCCGAATCGACGGCCGACCGCCTCTTCGACGAGTCCAGACAGCTGGTCAACGTGCTCACCGAGACGCACGCCGCGCTTCGCGAGGGCGAGATCAGCTACCGTCACGCCCAGGTGATGGTGGAGCAGACGGCGACGCTGCCCGACGAGGCCGCCGCGGACTACGAGCGCGAACTGCTGCCGTTCGCCAAGACGCTCACGGTGGCCAAATTCGTGCGGGTAGCGCGCAAGAAGCGGGAGGTGCTGCATCCCGAGTCGATCACCGACCGACGGCAGAAGGGCCTAGAAGAGCGCAGGGTGTGGCTCGATCCGCTGCCCGACGGCATGACGTTTCTCGGGGCGCACCTCAGCGCGGAGATCGGTGTAGCCGCGCACGGACGACTGACCGAGATCGCTCGCGCTCAGGATGCGCCCGGAGACGACCGAACACTGGCGCAGAAGCGCGCGGACGCGCTCGGCGACCTGCTGCTCGACGGAGACACCTGTGCGGCGGAGGGGGACGCCGCAGGTGCCGCCGGTGGTTCCGGCGCCGGCTCGGGCTCGGGCTCCGGCTCGCCCGCGGGCACCGGGCACGGCATCCGGCCGAAGGTCCTCGTGACGGTGCCGATGCTCACGCTCCTCGGCAAGTCCGAACAACCTGCCACGCTCGAGGGCTACGGGCCGATCGACCCGCACGTAGCGCGCCAACTGGCCGCGGATGCCCCGAGCTTCACCCGCGTGCTCACCGACCCGGTGACGAGCGCGATCCTCGACTTCGACCGCACGAAGTATGCGGTGCCGGCCGACCTGCGATTGGTTCTGCGCGTGCGCGACGAGGTCTGTCGGGCACCGGGGTGCAACAGCCCCGCCGTGAACTGCGACGTCGACCACAGCGTCGACTTCGCTCAGGGAGGAACGACCTGCGCCGGCAACCTGAGCCACCTGTGCCGGGCGCACCACAACCTGAAGCATCACACGCGGGTGCGGCTGCGTAACCCGGGTGACGGTCGCATCGAGTGGACCACGCGGGCGGGCCGCACCTATGTCACCTACCCGGCGAACACCATAGGAGCGCCGCCGGGCTCGGCCCAGGCCGGTGCGCCGCCGGGCGACTGGCCACCGCCGGGCGACTGGCCGCCGCCGGGCGACTGGCCGAAGACCGACGGGACCATCGGGCCGTCGCCATTCTAGCGACCGGCTACGGCCTAGCCGAGGCCGAAGGGCTGGTCGCCGCCGGTGTTCTTGCCGGAGACCGGCTTGCGCGAGAGTCCGACCGAACCGGCGTCCGCGTCCTTCGAGGTGGCGGCGGCGACAGCGTCGTGGTCGTCGGCCTTCGTGTAGGCGTGGCGCAGCTTGACCGGATCGGTGTGCGTTCCCGAGCGCTTTTCCTGGCGGGCCTTGTAGGTGAGGTTGAGTGCCTCGACGATGATCGCGAATCCGATCGGGACGTAGATGAGCGCCTTGTCGATGTGCACCTCGAAGCCGTCCGCGATGAGGGTGAACCCGATGAGCACCAGAAAGGCGAGCGCGAGCATCTTCACCGTGGGGTGCTTGTTGACGAACGCGAACAGGAACTTCGAGGAGAAGAGCATGACGCCGAACGAGAGCACGACCGCGACGATGATCACGAGCAGGTTGTCCACCATGCCGACGGCCGTGATCACGGAGTCGAACGAGAAGACGATGTCGAGCAGCAGGATCTGGGCGATGATCGCGCCGAAGGTGACGGCCTTGCCACCCTCCTTGCCGTGTGATTCGCTGCCCTCGAGCTTCTCGTGAATCTCATGGACGGCCTTGTAGACGAGGAAGAGTCCGCCGGCGATGAGGATGAGGTCGCGGCCGGAGAACCCCATTCCGAACAGTTCGAACAGGTCGTTAGTGAGCGAGATGATCCACGACGCGAAGAACAGCAGCCCGATGCGGATGAGCATGGCGAGCGACAATCCGAGGTTGCGGGCCTTGGCCTGCTGTTCCACGGGCAGCTTGCTCGCCAGAATCGAGATGAAGATCACGTTGTCGATACCGAGAACGAGCTCGAGTACGAAGAGTGTGAGAAAAGCAACGAGGAGGTCGGGCGTAAATTCCAGAGCGAAGTCCATGCTTGTGACTGTATAGAGCAGCGCGCCACCGAAACTGAGAAAGTGCCACCGTAAGCGCGCACTCGGTGTGCGCACACTTCCCGGTAACGTCGAGCCATGACGACCGATCGCGCCGCTGCCCCGCTCGATGACTTCGACCCACTCGACTCGGCTGCCCCGCGCGACGACGCCGACCCGATCGCCCACCACCGCGACCTCTTTGTGCGCGACGCCTCGGTGACCGCCTACCTCGACGGCAATTCCCTCGGTCGCCCGCTTATGGCATCCGTCGACCGGGTTACGAGTTTCCTGACCGAAGAGTGGGGCGGCCGCCTCATCAGGGGATGGGGGGAGGGCTGGCTCGAGCTGCCGCAACGGATCGGCGATGACCTGGGCCGGGTCGCGCTCGGCGCCGCGGCGGGACAGACCGTGATCGGCGACTCGACGACTGTGCTGCTCTACAAGCTCGTGCGCGCGGCGGTCGACGCCCGCCCGGGGCGCACCGAGATCGTTATCGATCGCGACAACTTCCCGACCGACCGCTACGTGCTCGAGGGCATCGCCGCCGAGCGCGGACTCACGCTGCGGTGGATCGCGGCCGGCGAACCGACCCCCGAGGCGCTCGCCGCGGTGCTGCCCCCGGCCACCGCGGTGCTGGTGCTGAGCGCGGTGTCGTACCGCTCCGGTTTCCTCGCCGACGTTCCGGCGCTCACCGCGCTCGCGCACGAGGCCGGCGCGCTCATCCTGTGGGACCTCTGCCACTCCGTCGGCGTCGTTTCCACCGAGCTCGACGAGTGGGGCGTGGATCTCGCGGTCGGCTGCACCTACAAGTACCTCAACGGCGGACCCGGATCGCCCGCGTTCGCCTACGTCGCAGACCGAAACCAGCGGATGCGCCAGCCGATCCAGGGCTGGCTGGGCAGCGCGACCCCCTTCGAGATGGGGCAGGGGTACGAGCCGGCCGAGGGGATCCGCGGGTTCACGAGCGGAACTCCGCCGATCGTCGGGATGCTCGCGATGCGCGACATGATCGCGCTCATCGAGGAGGTCGGCATCGACGCGGTCCGTGCGAAGTCTGTGGCGCTCACCGAGTACGCCGTACAGCTCGTGGATGAGCTGCTTCCCTCGGCCGTGCTTGCGAGTCCGCGCGACCCACGGCGTCGAGGCAGCCATGTGACGATCGACCACGACGGCTTCGAGGCGATCATGCCCGAACTGTGGCGGCGCGGCGTCATCCCCGACTTCCGGCGGCCGAACGGCATCCGGCTCGGGTTGTCGCCGCTGTCGACGAGTTTCGCCGAGGTCGCCACGGGAGTCTCGGCGATCGCGGAACTGCTCGACGACTAGCAGCAGCCTGGCCAGCGCCTGTTGCGCCAACCCCTGCTGCACCAACCTGCGCGGCACCAACCCCTGCTGCGCCAACCTGCGCGGCACCAACCCCTGCTGCGCCAGCCCCTACAGTGGTGGCATGCCCCGTCTCCTGACCCGCATGTCCGCGCGCGATACGTCGGAGGCGCATCGGTCGTCGAGTCCGCTCGAGCTGCTCTTCGACCTCGTCTTCGTGGCGGCGATCGCCCAGGTCGCGGCACAACTCGCCCACAGCATTGCCGACGGCCATGCACTCGAGACGCTCGGCCCCTACCTCATGGTGTTCTTCGCCATCTGGTGGGCGTGGATGAACTTCACCTGGTTCGCGTCGGCGTACGACACCGACGACGTTCCGTACCGTGTGCTCGTGCTCGTGCAGATGGCCGGCGTACTCATCCTCGCGGCCGGTGTGCCCTCGGCGTTCTCGGGCGCGGACGGCGGATTCACCGCGGTCACGGTCGGCTACCTTGTGATGCGCGTCGGACTGGTGGCACTGTGGCTGAGGGCGGGAGTGCAGCATCCGGAGGGCCGCGCCACCGCGTTCCGCTACGCCGCGGGCATCACCCTCGTGCAGATCCTGTGGGTCAGCCGGCTCGCTCTCCCCGACGGCGGACCGTGGTGGATCTTCCTGATCATCGCCGCGGCCGACCTCTCGGTTCCGCTGTGGGCCGAGCGCACCGGGCACACCGCGTGGCATCCGCACCACATCGCCGAGCGCTACGGCCTGTTCACCATCATCGTGCTCGGCGAGAGCGTGCTCGCCGCGACCGTCGGCGTGCAGGACGCGCTCGAGGGCGGCGGTCTGAGCGTCGACCTGATCGTGATCGCGCTCGCCGGCCTGACGCTGCTCTTCGTGCTCTGGTGGCTCTACTTCTCCGAACCGGCGGGCGACGGACTCGCGCGGCGCCGCGACCTGTCGTTCGTCTGGGGCTACGGCCACTACCTGATCTTCGCGTCCCTGGCCGCGGTGGGCGCAGGCCTCGAGGTCGCCGTGGAATCGGCGGGCCACCATACGGAGACCCCCGAGACCGTCGTGGCACTCGCCGTGGCTGTGCCGACCGCGGTGTTCCTCGTGATGCTCTGGGCAGTGCACGCGCCCATAGTCGACCGCGTCGTCATCGACCCGGTCGCGATCGGTGTGAGTGCGGTGCTCGTCGTGGCGTCAGCGTTCCTGGCCCCCGCGGCCGGAGTCGCGGGGGCCCTTATTGCCATAGTCGTAGTGCTCGTGGCGCTGCTCGCGGTGACGCTCCGGTCCGAAGCGAAGCGCGAACCGCAGCTCTAGCGCCGCCGCGCTACTTCTTGACCCTCTCGCCCTCCACGATCGCAGTGATCTCCTCGGTGGAGACGCGCGCGTCGTAGGCGATCTCGTCCGGGCTCTCGTGGTCGTCGACGCTCATGGTCGACTCGTCGAACGGCGCACGGCGCGACAGCACCTCTTCGACCTGGGTCTTGTCGATCTCCTTGGTCCAGGTGCCGATGAGCACCGTCGCGACCGCGTTGCCGGTGAAGTTCGTGAGCGCCCGCGCCTCCGACATGAACCGGTCGATGCCGACGATGACACCCACGCCGTCGACGAGGTCGGGGCGGTGCGCCTGCAGTCCGCCGGCGAGCGTCGCGATCCCCGCACCGGTGACTCCCGCGGCTCCCTTGGAGGCGATCATCATGAACAGCAGCAGCGAGATCTGCTCGCCGAGCGCGAGCGGGGTTCCCATGGCGCTGGCGATGAACAGCGACGCCATCGTCAGGTAGATCGCCGTGCCGTCGAGGTTGAACGAGTAGCCGGTGGGAACCGTGATGCCCACGACGGGCTTCGAGACGCCGAGGTGCTCCATCTTCGCGATGAGACGCGGCAGCGCCACCTCGCTCGACGACGTCGAGACGATGAGCAGGTATTCGCGGCCGAGGTAGCGCATCATGCGGAAGATGTTCACGCCGGTGACGAGCTTGAGCAGTCCGCCCAGAATCACGACGACGAACACGATGCAGGTGATGTAGAACGCGATCATCAGCGTTCCGAGAGCCACGAGCGCCCCCACACCGGTCTCGCCGACGACCGCCGCGATAGCGCCGAACGCTCCGAGTGGCGCGATCCACATGATCATGGCGAGGATGCGGAAGACGAGCACCTGCAGCTGGCGGATCGCTCCGAGGATCGGCTTGCCCTTCGCGCCCATCTTCTGCAAGGCGAAGCCCACGATGAGCGCGACGAACAGCGTCTGCAGGATGCTGCCCGAAGTGAGTGACGAGAACAGGGTCTCGGGGATGATTCCGAGCAAGAAGTCGGTGGTCGACGCCGGCTTGAGTTCGGAGGTGTCGTAGCTCGCCCCGCTGATGTTGAGGCCCTCGCCCGGGTGGATGAGGTTGCCCACGACCAGCCCGATGCCGAGCGCGAACGTCGACATCACGATGAAGTAGCCCAGCGCGAGCCCGCCAACCTTGCCGACCGTCGCCGCCTTTGCGATCGATCCGACGCCCAGAACAATGGTGCAGAAGATGATGGGGGCGATCATCATGCTGATCAGCGAGACGAAGCCCGTGCCGATGGGCTTCAGCCCCTTGGCGAACTCCGGAAAAACGAGCCCGACGGTGATTCCGGCGGCGACCGCCACGATCACCGCGATGTAGAGCCAGTGCGTTCTGTCGATCTTCTTCTTCGGTGCCGCTTGCGTCGTTGCCATCGGTCGTCCTCACTGCTTCCCGGCCGTCACTGCTTTGTGGACGGCGCTCCTGTGGTTGCCCCAGCATCGTGCAGTCGGTCGCGTGCGCCGCGGTTGCGTTCATACTGTTCTCTATGGGCCGGATGATTCGTGGCTGGAGCATCGCGGCTCGTCTCTTCGTTCTGCAGGTCGCGTTCATCGCCGTACTCACGACCGTCGCCACCGTCTGGCTGTTCGCCGACTCGCGGTCCGACGTCGACGCGGATGCCGCGACGCACAGCATGACCGTCGCCGCCTCGGTCGCGGCCAATCCGTTCGTGACCGGCGCCGTCGCATCCGACGACCCGTCTGCGACGCTGCAGCCCTACGCCGTCGATCTGATGCGCGCCACCAACACCGACTTCATCACGATCATGACGCCGGACCGCACGCGTCTCACCCACCCCGATCCGGCGGAGATCGGCAGGCCGTTTCTCGGCACGGTGACCCCCGCGCTCGCCGGCGAGTCGTTCACCGAGACCTACGCAGGCACGCTCGGACCGTCGGTGCGCGCGGTCGTGCCGATCGAGAACGCCGGCGGCGACGTGGTGGCGATCGTCGCGGCCGGCGTGACCGTCGACAACATCTCGGCGGCGCTCGGCGGCCGACTGGCCATCGTGTTCGCCACCGCCGTGCTCACGCTGGTGCTCGGGGCGGTGGCCGCGTGGTTGCTGAGCCGCTACCTGCGCCGCGTCACCTGGGGGCGCGGGCCGGAGGAGATGAGCCGGATGTTCGCCTACTACGAGGGCGTGCTGCACTCGGTACGCGAGGGGCTCGTGCTCGTCGACGCCCAGGGTCGACTGCTGCTCTACAACGACCAAGCCGCGGAGTTTCTCGGTCTGCCGTTCGAACGCCCGACGGAGCCGGTGCCCGTGCGCGACCTCGACCTGCCGGGCGACCTCGGCGCCCTGCTCGCCAGCGGGGAGCGCGCGGTCGACGAGGTGTACGTCACGCCGACCGACGTTCTGGTCGTCAATCAGGAGGTGACCGTGTCATCCGGGCCCGCCCGCATTCTGGGAACCGTCACGACCCTGCGCGACCACACCGACCTGCAGAAGCTGACCGGCGAACTGCAGACGATGCGCACGCTGTCCGACGCGCTGCGCTCGCAGACACACGAGTTCTCGAACCGGCTGCACACGATCGTCGCCCTGATCGAGCTCGGGCGTGCGCAGGAGGCGGTCGACTTCGCTGCGAACGAGCTCGACGTGGGGCAGGAGCTCGCCGACTCGCTGCTCGCGTCGGGCGAGGAGCCCGTGCTCACCGCGCTGCTGCTCGGCAAGTCGGCGCAGGCGCGTGAGCGCGGGATCGACCTCGACCTGCGCATCGACGAGCGGCTCGGCCGGCTGGGTCTCGAGCCGAGCGAACTCGTGACGATCGTGGGCAACCTCGTCGACAACGCGATGGACGCGGTGAAGCCGGAGCTCGATCGCGCCGAAACCGCTGCCGACGCCGACGCCGACGCCGGAGCCGCTGCCGGAACCGCGGCCGGAGCCGCCGTGCCGACCGAGCGGCCCCGGGTGCTCGTCGAGATCGACCGGAACGCAAGGGACCTCGTTCTGCGGGTGAGCGACAACGGGTCGGGCTTCGCCGACGTCGACCTCGCGTTCAGCCGCGGCTACTCGACGAAGCGCGCCGACGTGCACGGCCGCGGTATCGGCCTCGCGCTGGTCGACCAGGCGGTGCGGCGCCTGGGCGGTGCCGTCGACGTGCACAACGCCCCGGGTGCCGTCGTGACGGTGCGGCTGCCGCTCGAGCTGGCGGAGGCGTCGTGAGCATCCGCGTGCTCGTGGTCGACGACGAGCCGATCACCGCCGAAGCCCACGCGGAGTACGTGCGCCGCCTGCCCGGGTTCGAGGTCGCGGGCGTGGCCGGCGACGGACGGGAGGCGCTGCGGCTGCTGCGCGACTCGGCCCGGGGAGAACCGCCCACCAGCTCGATCGACCTGGTGCTGCTCGACATGAATCTTCCCGATATCCACGGGCTGGATCTGTGCCGACGCATCCGCGCGTCCGGCCTCGAAGTAGACGTGATCGCGATCACCGCGGTGCGGGATGTCGCTGTCGTGCGGGCATCCGTCTCGCTCGGAATCGTGCTCTATCTCATCAAGCCGTTCACCTTCTCGACCTTCGCCGCGAAGCTCGAGAACTACCGCGGGTTCTCGGCGACGTTGGAGCTCGGAGACGCCCTCGCGACGCAGAGTGAGGTGGATGCCTCGTTTGCGAGCCTGCGGGCGGCGGGGCAGCCCCAGCTCGACAAGGGGCTGTCGCAGCCGACCCTCGACGCGGTGATCGCGGCGGTGCGCGCGAATGAGGCGGCGGTGTCGGCGAGCGAGCTCGGCGCGCAGCTCGAGCTGGCCAGGGTCACCGCCCGGCGCTACCTCGAGCACCTCGTGGGCGCCGGCGTGCTCGAGCGCGCGCCGAGGTACGGCACGCCTGGCCGCCCCGAGTACGAGTACCGAGCGCGCTAGGGCGGCGTACTGCCGGGGCGCTAGGCCGAGTCGGTCGCGGCACCGGCCGCGGCCGCCCCGCCCGCGTGCCGCTCGAGCAACGGGCCCATGCGGTTCGGGATGATCTCGGCCATCGCGAGGGTCGTGCTCGACCGCGTGACGCCCTCGATCTCGAGGATGCCCGTCGTCAACTCGTAGAGGTGCGCGGGGTCGCGCGCCGCGATGCGCACCTGCAGGTCGCCCTCGCCGGTGATCGCGAGCGCCTCGAGGATCTCGGGAACCCGGGTGAGCGCGCGCACCGTGTCCTCCGAATTGCTCTGGGTGATCGACAGGCGCAGAAAAGCGGTCAGCGGGTAGCCAAGCGAGGCGGGGCTGACGCGCTGGCTCGGCGATCCGAGCTGGCGGCGGTCGGCGAGCTTGCGCAGGCGGGCGTGCACGGTGTTACGGGCGATACCGAGCGCGCGCGAGAGCGACAGCGTCGTCGCTTCCGGTTCGGCGTCGAGCGCGAGGATGATGCGCGCGTCGGTGGCATCGAGGAGGGGGGCGTCGAGGAGGGTCGAGGCGGGGTTCGTGGCATCGGAGTTCGCGGCGCCGGCCACCTGGGCTTCATGGTCTGACGATGTGACGTTGGGCATAGTGCATTGTAC
>NZ_JBKKAD010000004.1:0-15790 GCF_046714715.1 Conyzicola sp.
CATCGTGAATCTCCTGTCGTCGTTGACCGGGTGTTTCTTCGCACGCTACGCCGCCGTCAGCGCCGGGGCAACTCCCTGAGCATTGCGTCATTTAGCGTAGGCAACCGTCACATTCGGGCGAGCGGGCTCGCTCGTGCCTACGGTGGAACCACATCGCGGCGTGCCCAAGTGGTCAAAGGGAACGGACTCATAACCCGTCAGTCGCAGGTTCGAATCCTGCCGTCGCGTCGATTAACGACGAATGCCGGTCGAGTAGGCCGTCCACGGCCGTATCGAAACCCGCCGGGGGGTTTCGATACGGTCGCTTCGCGACCTACTCAACCGGCGATAGTTCTACTGCTACGCGTTCGCGGGCGCCTTCGCGGTGGCGGAGGCGTTCGACTCGTACGATGTGTTGGTCGACTCGAAGAAATTCACGAGCTGCAGGGTGTCGTTCGCTGCTGCCATCCACTTGGCCGGGTTCGACACGTTGTAGTGCGCGTCGAATCCCAGCTCCTCGAGGCGGCGGTCGGCGAGGTACTTCACGTACTGGTTGATGTACGTGGCGTTGAGGCCGAGGATGCCGTTGGGCAGGAGGTCGCGGTTGTACTCCTCCTCCATCTCGACGGCGTCGAGGATCATCTGCTTGATCTCGGCGGCGAACTCCTCGGTTCCGACCTCGGGGTTCTCCTCCAGCACGGTGAGGATGAGGTTGATGCCGAACTTGAGGTGCAGGCTCTCGTCGCGCACGACCCAGTCCATGAGCGAACCGAAGTTACGCAGCAGGTTGCGCTGGCGGAAGCTCAGGGCGACCATGAAGCCCGAGTAGAACCAGACGCCCTCGAGGATGACGTTGTACGCCACGAGGTTGCGCACGAAGTCCTGCTTGCCCTCGACCGTGGAGATGTCGAGAGTCTGCTCCGTCATGCGACGGATGTACTTCATCTCGAACTCTTCCTTACGCGCCATCGACGGGATGTCGACGTGCGAGTTGTACGCGGCCTCCCGGTCGATCGGGAAGGTCTCGAGCACGTACTCGAAGCTCATGCAGTGGTTGGCTTCTTCCCACATCTGCTTCGCGAGGTAGATGCTGCACTCCGCCGCCGAGACGTAGGGGTACACGCCGAAGGCCAGGGCCTTGTTGACGAGCAGCTCGTTCGGGTTGAAGTAGCTCATGAGGAACGTCACCGCGTGGCGCTCTTCGTCGGACATCTTCTTGAAGTCCGCGATGTCTTCGCCGAGCTGGATCTCGTTCGGGAACCAGGTGTTCGCTACGGCCTGGTCGTACAGGTCCATCGCCCACTGGTACTTGATCGGTTTGAGGAGGAGGCCGTCCTGCAGGCCGGTTCCGAGGATTCCCATTATCTTTTCAATTCCTTTACTGGCAGCTGTCGCACTGAAGTTCGTCCATCGGGTCTACGGGCACGTAGTAGTCGTCGGGTCCCATTACTTGACACCTCCGAAGCCGAAGCCCTTGCGTGGGGCTGCGGGAGCCGCGACATCCGCGGCACCGCTTGTTCCGGCACCGCTTGTTCCGGCACCGACCGTGGCCTTCGGGGCTCCGAAGCCCTTCTTGGCGCCGTCGCCGATCTCCTCCGACTTGTTCACCTTGACGGTGGACTGCTCGGCGGTGTGACGGGGCTTCATGTGCAGGTAGTACGTCGTCTTCACGCCGCGCTCCCACGCTCCCATGTAGATCTCCATCATGTCGCCGATGTCGCGCGTCTCGAGGTACATGTTGCGGCTGATGGCCTGGTCGATCCACTTCTGCGCACGCGCCGCGACCTCGAGGAACGAGTAGGGCGAGAGCTGGAAGCTCGTCTTGTAGGTGGCCTTGACCGAGTCGGGGATCGACGCGATGTTCTGGATGTCACCCTGGCTGCGCAGGATGGTCTCTTTGGTGGAGTCCCAGAGTCCGAGGTTCTGCAGGTCGGTCACCAGGTTGCGGTTGACCTCGAGGAACTTGCCGTTCGAGGTTGCGCGGCTGAAGATCTGCGAGAACTGCGGGTCGAGGCCGGGCGTGGTGCCCGCGACGAGACCGATCGACGCGGTGGGCGCGATCGCCATGAGCGTCGCGTTGCGCATTCCACCCTTGACCTTGAGACGCAGGGCGTCCCAGTCGAGGCGGGTCTTGCGGTTGACCTTGATCTCCTGGCCGCGGTCGGCCTCGGTGAGCGCGATCGAGTCGATCGGCACCAGACCCTGAGCCCAACGCGAGCCGGCGAAGTTCTTGTAGGCACCGCGCTCCTGGGCGAGGTTGGCGCTCTCGTCGATCGCCGCGTAGGAGACGTGCTCCATGATCTCGTCGATCAGGTCGTACGACTCTTCGCTCTCGTAGCTGATGCCCATGCGCTCGATGATGTCGGTGAAGCCCATGACGCCCAGACCGACGGCGCGGTTCTGCTCGTTCGAGAAGTCCGCCTCCTTCACGCTGGAACGCGTGATGTCGATCAGGTTGTCGAGCTGGCGAACCGCGAGGCGCGCGCTCTCCTCGATCTTCGAGAAGTCGAGCTTGCCTGCGTCGTCGAGGTGACGCGACAGGTTGATCGACGCGAGGTTGCAGACGGAGACGTTGTCTTCGTCCTGCGGCAGCGTGATCTCGGTGCAGAGGTTGGACAGGTGGATCGTTCCCGTGTTGTTGTTCAGCGCACGGTTGTTGATCGTGTCCTTCCAGGTGAGCCACGGGTGAGCGGTGCTCTGCAGCGAGAGGAGGATCGACTTGAACTGCTCGCGGGCGCCCATCTTCTTGAACATGCGCATCTCGCCGGCCTCGGCCTTGGCCACGTACTCGTTGTAGCGAGTCGAGAAGGCCTGGCCGTAGAGCTCGTTGAGGTCGGCGACCTCCAGCGGGTCGAACAGGTACCAGAAGTCGTCGTTCTGCACGCGCTTCATGAACTCGTCGCTGATCCAGACCGCGGTGTTGGCGGTGCGGGTGCGGCGGTACGGGTCGCCGGAGTTCTGGCGCAGGTCGAGAAACTCCGGGAAGTCGAGGTGCCAGTTCTCCATGTAGAACGCGAGGGCACCGAACTTCTTACCGCCTCGGCTCACCGCCCGCAGGATGGAGTCGATCGTGTGCATGAACGGGATCGGGCCGGTCGAGGTGGTGTTGTTCGAGCGGATGGGCGAGCCCTGGGCGCGCAGCTTGGTGACCGAGAGTCCGATTCCGCCGGTGCCCTTGGTGAGCCACATGACGTCGCGGGTGGTCTTCGCGATGTGCTCCATGTCGTCTTGCATTTCCATGACGAAGCAGTTGGCGAGCTGGGGGTAGACGGTGCCCGCGTTCACGAGGGTGGAGCCGGCTGCGAGGTACTCGAGCTTCGACATCTTCTCGTAGAAGGCGATGGCGTGCTCGGTGGGGTTCTGCTCGTTGAGCGAGAGGCCCATCGCGATGCGCATCCAGAAGTACTGGGGCACCTCGAGCGCGTCGCCGTTGCGGCCCTTGATGCCGTAGCGGTTGTTCAGAGTGACGACGCCGATGTACTTGAGGAGCTCGTCGTGGGAGGGCTCGAGTGCGGCGGAGAGTGCGGCGAAGTCGAAGAGTTCGACGAGGCGCGAGTCGAGGAGTCCCTCTTCGACGCCGCGACGCACGTTGGCCTCGAAGTGGCTGGCGTGCAGCGCCTTCAGTTCGTCGGCGCCGGAGTAGTGACCGAGCACGCGCTTGTAGATGGTCTTGAGCAGCAGGCGGGCGGCCACGACGTCGAACGCCGGGTCGTCTTTCACGTTCTGCAGCGCGACCTGGATGACGGCCTCGTCGAGCTGCTGGGTGGTGATGCCGTCGAAGAGCGTGAGCTCGAGTTCCGAAGCGATCTGCGTGACCCAGGTGATGTTGTCGTCGAGACCGTATGTGGCGTGCTCGATGGCGAGGTTGATTTTGTTGGCGTCGTACGGCTCTCGCTCGCCGTTGCGCTTTACTACTGTGATTCCCACGAATGCTCCTAAAAATGCCCAGATTTGGCAGCAACCCCCAGTCGCTGCCTTGGCTCTTCCACCACTATATATCGGGGTTCCGACAGAAAGCGATCCCTACATGTAGTGGGCGTGTCATCCACAGGTGTGGATAACTTTGTCCCCAGATTCCACAGGCTACGGGCGACCCCCGACGCCCTTTTGCCGGCCACAGACCGGATCGCGCGGCGGACAGCGGAGCGCGTTCGCGAGCGGGCCGGATGTCGCGGCGACTCCGTAGACTAGGCCGGTGAGTAGCTACGCCAGCCTGTTGAAAACCCCCGGGGTCGCCCGCATCATCGCGGCGCAGTTGACCGCCCGGTTCCCCTCGGGAATGCTGTCGCTGGCGTACCTGCTGCACATCGAGCACATCCACAATTCGTACGGCGCCGCCGGCCTCGTGCTCGCCGCGACGAGCATCGGCCAGGCCATCGCCGGGCCGCTCACCAGCCGCTGGATGGGCGTCTGGAGCATGCGCAAAGTGCTCGTGCTCACGATGGTGGTCTGCACCATCTCGATCTTCTGCATGGCCTTCATCGTGATGCCGGTGTGGGCCTACATGATCGTGGGCCTCATCTGCGGCCTCTCGACCCCGCCGATCCAGCCGGCCGTGCGCACCATTTACCCCAAGATGGTCAACTCGAAGCAGCTGACCCCGCTGTTCTCGCTCGACGCGTCGGCGCAGGAGATCATCTGGGTCGCCGGCCCCGTCATCACGACCTTCGTCGCCGTGCAGATCTCGACCTCGCTCGCAATCGTGCTCGCGGGCGTGCTGATGGTCGGCGGCGGCCTCTGGTTTATCCTGTCGCCCGAGGTGGGGCGCGTGCGCATCCCGCGCAGCAAGCGAAAGCTCGGCGTCGTGCTCAAGAAGCCGGCCGTGCTGCTCTCCACCATCACGGGCTTCCTGCTCATCGGCGCCTGCGCGGCCGTCGAGGCGGCCGTCGTCGCGACCTTCGGCGAGGGCGGCGCCGAGTCGGGCATCATCCTCGCGATCTTCGCGCTCGGCTCCCTCGCCGGAGGACTAGCCCTCGGCCACCTCCCCGTGGGCCCGTGGGCGATGGCACGCCGCATGTTCGCCGTCTTCGTGGGTATGGCCCTCGCCTTGGCCTCACTCGACTTCTGGTGGCTCGCGTTCGCGTTGCTCATTGCCGGCATCGGAATCGCCCCCGCCCTCGCCGTGATGTTCGCCATCGTGTCGGCCACGGTGAAGTTCAGCGACACCGCGGAGGCCTACGGCTGGGTCGGCACCGGGCAGCTCATCGGCGCCGCGATCGGGTCGGCCATCGCCGGTTTCCTCATCGACGCGAACGGTGCCATCGGCGGATTCATGGTCGCGGCGGGCTTCGCGTTCGTCGGCTTCGTGATCCCGCTCGTATTGCGCGGCTGGCACCCCGACCTGCGCGGCCGTGAACTCACGTCACTGCCCGACACGGCCCCCATCCCGATCCAGCCGAGCTAGCGCGATGCCCGAACTTCCCACCACCACCTGGGGCGACCCGCAGGCCGACCGCCGCGCCCTGCTCGTGCACGGCCTCACCTCGAGCGGCGCCACCTGGTGGCGGGTGGGCGAGTCGCTCGCCGACGCCGGCTGGCACGTCACCGCCGTCGACCTGCGCGGAAACGGCGACGCACCGGCCGCCGACGGCTACGCGTTCGCCGACTACGCGAGCGACCTGCCCCGCACCGGCTGGAACGTCGTGGTCGGGCATTCGCTGGGCGGTGCCGTCGCCACGCTGGCCGCGCTGCGCCCCGGCTTCGCAGAGCGGCTCGTGCTGCTCGATCCGGCGCTCGTGCTGCCGACCGCCGAACTCGACGGGCTGCTCGCCGGCGAACTGGGCGAACTCGAGCTCGACGAGGCGGGCTTCCGAGAACTGCGTCCCACGTGGCATCCGCTCGACGTCTCGCACAAGGCGACGGCGACCGCGAAGGCCACGGCCGACATGGTGGAGCGCACCATCGCCCACAACACCCCGTGGACCGCGCTCCACGAAGCCAAACTCCTGGCCGTGCCGACCCTGATCGTCGGCGGCGACCACGCCGTCTACAGCATGCTGCCGACCACGACCGCAGAAGCGCTGACGGCCGCGAACCCGATCATCGACTACCGGGTGATCCAGGGCTCGGGCCACTCCCCGCACCGCGACCGCCCCGACGAGACGCTCGCGCTGCTGCGGGAGTGGTTGGGCTGAGCTACGCGGCAGCGACACTCGCTTCCGGGTGCCCTTACTGCGGCACACCCCGATTCGAAGGTTCAGTTCGCGCTGACGTCAGCACGAACTGAACCTTCGTTTTAGAGACTGCCGTGTGCATCGGGAGATTCGCCACCGCCGCAGTGCCGGCCGCTACCAGCGGCCGTGCACGGCCTCACGGAAGTAGCGGTCGTAGATGTCGGTGACCGCGGCGCCGAACGACTCCGGCAGCGGCGCCACCGACCCGGCGGAGGCGTTCGCGCGAGCCTGCTCCACATTGCGCGCGCCGGGGATCACGGTCGTGACGCCGTCGAGCTGGGCGAGCCAGGCGAGGGCCGCGACGGGCGGCGTGAGATCGACGGTCGCGGCGAGTGCCGAGAACTCCTGAGCGGCAGCGACCCCGCGCTCGAAGTCGACGCCCGAGAAGGTCTCCCCCACGTCGAACGACTCGCCGTGGCGGTTGAACGTGCGGTGGTCGTTGGCCGCGAACGTCGTGTCGGCCGTGTACTTGCCGCTGAGCAGCCCCGAGGCGAGCGGTACGCGCGTGACGACGGCGACACCGGCCGCTGCCGCGGCCGGCAGCACGCGTTCGAGCGGCTTCAGCCGGAAGGCGTTCACGATGATCTGCACGCTCGCGAGGCCCGGGCGCTCGATCGCGGCTAGGGCCTCGTCGACGGTCTCCACGCTCACGCCGTAGCGCGCGATGGCGCCCTCGGACACGAGCGTGTCGAGCGCGTCGTACACGGCGTCGGTCGAGAACACGGGTGTCGGCGGGCAGTGCAGCTGCACGAGGTCGAGGGTGTCGACCCGCAGGTTGGTGCGCGACCGGTCGGTCCACTCGCGGAACTTGTCGAGCGTGAAGTTCGCGGGGTCCTGGTTCTCCCGGCGGCCCATCTTGGTCGCGACGAAGATGTCGAGGTCGGGGTTGTCGGCGAGGTAGCAGCCGATGATCTGCTCGCTGCGGCCGTCGCCGTACACGTCTGCGGTGTCGAATACGGTGACCCCCGCCTCGACGGATGCGTCGAGAACCGCTCGGGCATCCGCCTCGCTCACATCTCCCCAGTCGGCACCGAGTTGCCAGGTGCCGAGTCCGATGACCGAGAGGTCTCTGCCGATGCGCGCTGCGTTGCGTGTGTCCATGGCAAAAGACTACGGGGGCGGGGCCGCTGGGGCCCCACCCCCGTCGGCGGATGAGCCTAGTCGCGCAGGTTCTCCTTGTAGTCGTTCTTGGCGTGGGTGGCGTCGCGCTCGGCTTCTGCCTTCTTCACGTCGCCTTCCGTCCGCTTCACCTCGGCGTCGGCCTTGACCTCGTCGACTTTGTCGCCGATGCGGTCTTTCGTGTCATCCGCCCACTCGCCGACCTTCTTGCCGGTCGCCTCCGCGGCGTCCTTGGCATTGTCGAATACGCCCATCATTTCTCCCTTGATCGAATGGTCATAACCGAGGCTAATTCGGCCCTGCCGCGGCCTCCAGTGGTTGACTTCGCCTCCGCGAAATCGGCGAGCCGCCCCGCGGATTGACGTACGAATCGTGTCAAACGTTGGGTAGCGGTCGCCCCGTCGCGGTCGTACCTTCGCAGCATGAGGCGAATTCTCCTATCCACAGCACTCTTGGCAGCCGCGGTGTCGCTCGCGGGCTGCACGACGTCACAGAGCTCGAGCGAGCAGTCGGCACCGGCCGTGAGCGAACCCGGCGTGAGCGAACCCGGCGTGAGCGAGTTCGCCCCGAGCGAGGCGGTGGTGCCGGGCGACAGCGGGGGTTCGCGAGCAGCGGATGCCGCGGCTCCCCAATCCCTCGCGGAGGCCACACGCTCGGTCGTGACCACGGGAACCATGACGGTCACCGCCGACGATCCGATCGCGGCCGCGACCGATGCCGTGCGTATCGTGGAGGGCGCCGGCGGACGGGTCGACGCCCGCACCGAGAACGCCCCGACCGAGAACACCAACGGTTCGGCGACGCTCAGCCTGCGCATCCCGTCCGCCTCGCTCACCGCCACCCTCGACGAACTCAAGGCCCTCGGCGACACCGAGCACGTCGCGCTCAACGCGGTCGATGTCACGGCGCAGGCCCAGGATCTCGACGCGCGCATCTCCGCGCTGAGGGCGTCCGTCGACCGGCTGACCGCGCTGCTCGCGACCGCGACCGACACCAAGGTGCTCATCGAGCTCGAGACCGCGATCAGCGAGCGGCAGGGCAACCTCGAGTCGATGGAGGCGCAGCGGCGTTCGCTCGCCGATCAGGTCGACCTGTCGACGATCGAGCTGTCGCTGATCTCGGTGACGGATGCCCCGGTCGACGAGCCCGACACCTTCGTGAGCGGGCTGGTCGCCGGGTGGGCGGCCTTCACCGGCTTTGTGAGCTTCCTGCTCGTCGCGTTCGGGGTGCTGCTGCCGTGGATCGTGCTGGCGGGCGTCGCCGCGCTGGTCGCCCTCCTGGTGATCCGCCGCCGTCGCGCGGAACACGCAGAAACCCCCGCCGGCTGACCGGCGGGGGTTTCGTTACAACAGTGGTGGACCCTAGGAGATTTGAACTCCTGACCTCCTCGATGCGAACGAGGCGCGCTACCAACTGCGCCAAGGGCCCGTGTTGCGTAGCTACGTTATCACGATAGCGACGGAGGGCGGATCGTCGGGCGACCCTAGCTGGCTGTGCGCCTGCGACGTAGCACCGCGTCGAGGTCGGGCGTCGCGACGGCGTTCTCGTCGACGATGCCCATGGCCGCGAAACGGCTCGGGCGGGTGATCGGAATCGGCACCGCCACGGGGGCGGCTTCTGCCGCGCGGCGTGCACGTTCTGCGGCGGCCGCGGCCTCCCGGAGCTCGGCGGCGACCTCGTCGGCGACGATGACGACCGGCTCGGCGACGGGGCGCGACAGGTAGAGGGGCTTGGGCAACGGCACCGGGGTCCACTGCTTCTCGGCGACGGGGGCGGCGGCCTCGCGGGCGACCGGGGCCGTGCGCTGGGTGTCGCGGGCGACGGGCCGCTGCACGAGCGCGGCGGTACGGGCGCGGCTGATCGATGCGAGCCGGCCGAGCATGGCGAACGAGGTCACCGAGCCGATCGCACCGAAGGCGAGAACGGCGGGGGTGCCTGCACCGACGCCCGTGGTCGCGAGCAGCACCAGCTGAACGGCGAGGGCGATGACCGAGACGAAAAATACCGCGGATGTCACGGCCCGCGTCCGGCGCAGGCGGCGCGACGCGAGCGTCCGCGAGCTGACCACCGCGGCGAGTGCGGGCTGGGCCTGAGCGAGCTGGCGTCCCATGGTGCGGGTGGCCGCCGCATCGCGGGCCCGGGTCACCGCTTCGGCGAGCTGTTCCTGCTGCAGGAGGCTGCGCTGGAATGCGGCGACGCTCTTCGCGCTGGTCTCGGCGCGCACCGCGGTGGGGATCTCCGCGCTCTCGGCGAGGATGCGCAGCGTCTGCTGCAGCCGCACGGCGTTGCGCTCGGTCGCGAGGTACTCGCGGCGCCTGAGCCAGGTGGGAATGAGGTACACCAGCCAGAGGCCCGCGGCAAGCGCGAGCATGGCGCCACTGCTGAGTCCGCCCGAAAGGTCCATGTGCCTACGCTAGGGGCGCATCCGTTTTATTAATGGATGACACGGGGTGTGTTCCAGCGAAAGTGTCAGCCGATCGCGAGCGGGCGCTGCGCGGCGGCGCGGTCGCTCTCGGGGATCGCGGCGTTCTCGGCGGGCACGAGGCCGCCTTTCCACCGCCGCAGCACACCCGTGGGCACCTCTTCGACGGTCAGCGCGAAACAGAAGTGGTCGCGCCAGTCACCGTTGATGTGGATGTACCGGCGGCGCAGCCCCTCGTAGCGGAAGCCGAGCTTCTCGACGACACGCAACGACGGTTCGTTCTCGGGGCGGATGCAGATCTCGATGCGGTGCAGTCCCACGGTGAAGAAGCAGTGGTCGCTCGCGAGCGCTACGGCCGTCGGGGTGAGTCCTTTGCCGGCGAACCGCTCGGACACCCAGTAGCCGATGGTGGCCATCGACACCGAGCCGTAGCTGATCGACGAGACGTTCAACTGCCCGGCGAGCTCGCCCCGATATTCGATGACGAATGGCAGGCCGAGCCCGGCGCGGGCGTTGGATTGGAGGTGACGGATGCTGGAGCGCACGTCGAAGCTCATCGGACCAACGGGGTTGGTCGCTTCCCATTTACGCAACCAGGTGCGGTTATCGAGCAGTTCGCGTTCCAGAGTGCGGGCGTCCCGAAGTCGAACCGGTCGAATCGAGATGTCCCCGTCGCGCAGGGTGGGGATGAGGTTCGGCATGGGTGGTTACTCCAGCGTGGAGGAGAACTCCTTCAGCCACGGACGCAGCTCGGGACCGAGGTCTTCGCGTTCGACGGCGAGCTGCACGATCGCCTTGATGTAGTCGAGGCGGTCGCCCGTGTCGTAGCGGCGGCCGCGGAAGACGACGCCGTAGACGCCACCGGCGATGTTGTTCTTCGCCAGGGTGCGCAGAGCGTCGGTGAGCTGGATCTCGTTGCCCTTGCCGGGGGGCGTGTTCTCGAGAACGTCGAAGACGTCGGGCTGAAGAACGTAACGGCCGATGATCGCGTAGTTAGAGGGAGCGGTTCCCTCCGCCGGCTTCTCGACCAGGTCGAGCACCTTGACGACATCCGGGTTGCCGGTGGCTTCGACGGTCGCGACACCGTACATGTGGGCGACCGAGGGGTCGACCTCCATGAGCGCGATCACGGTGCACTCGCGCTTGTTCTGCTCTTCGATCATGCGCGACAGCAGTACGTCGCGCGAGTCGATGAGGTCGTCGCCGAGCAGAACGGCGAACGGCTGGTTTCCGACGTGCATGTGCACGCGGAGCACGGCGTGGCCGAGTCCGCGGGGGTCGCCCTGGCGCACATAGTGCATGTCGGCGAGGTCGTTGGAGTACTCGACCTTGTGCAGCTTGTCGGTGTCTCCCTTGGTGGTCAGGGTGGCTTCGAGCTCGGTCGCGCGGTCGAAGTGGTTCTCGAGCGCGGTCTTGTTGCGGCCGGTGATGAGCAGCACGTCGGTGAGTCCGGCGGCTACTGCTTCTTCGACCACGTACTGGATCGCCGGCTTATCGACGACCGGGAGCATCTCCTTCGGCATTGCTTTCGTGGCGGGGAGGAATCGTGTTCCCAAACCCGCGGCTGGAATGACTGCTTTGGTAATTCTGGATGCCATACAAGTAAGGCTATAGGTCAACCTCGTAGGATTGCAGAATGTCCGATGACATCACCAACGAAAAGCGGGCACTCCGCGCCGAACTGCGCGAACGACGACGCATCATCACGTCTGACGAGCGTGAAAACGCCACCGCGGGAGTCACCCGCAACCTCGAACAGCTGACCAGCGAGCTCGGGGTCACCTCGGTTGCGGCCTACCTCTCGACCCCAGACGAACCGAACACCCGCGACTTCCTGCACTGGGCGTGCGACCGGGGCATCCGGGTTCTGCTCCCCATCTCCCGCGAAGACGGCCTGCTCGACTGGGCACCCTACGACGGCAAAGACGAAGACGAGGACGTGTTCGGCATGCCGACGCCGACGACCGAGGTTCTCGGGCCGATCGCGATCAACGACGTCGACCTCATCATCGTGCCGGCCGCGACGGTCGACCGCACCGGCATGCGCATGGGCTGGGGCCGCGGCTACTTCGACAAGACCCTCGGAAGCATGGAACGCTGCCCGCCGGTCTATGCTGTGATCTTCGACAGTGAACTTGTCGACACGGTGCCCAGCGAGGTGCACGACCAGCGAGTCAACGGCGTCGTTACGCCCGGCGGCATCACGAAGTTCTAGCGCCGCCCTCTTCACAGGAGCTTTTTTCTTGCCTACCTACAGTTACAAGTACCTCGACAGCGACGAGACCTTCGACGTCTACCAGTCGTTCACCGACGCCGACCTCACGCAGGGCCCCGACGGCCGGCCCGTGCGCAAGGTGTTCTCACCCATCGGCGTGAGCTTCACCGGCAGCGGTTTCTACCGCAACGACTCGCGCAGCGAAAACAAGACGTCGGATGCACCGGGCAAGAAGTCGACCGCGGCGGACTCGTCCTCGTCCTCCTCTACTTCGGCACCCGCCGCCGCTCCCGCGGCCTCGACCGCGTCCGCTCCTGCCGCGCCGGCCGCCGCTCCGGCGTCGTCGCCGGCCGCCAAACCCTCCGTTTAGGCTGGTGGCGAGCATTTTTCGCTCGCCCCTAGCTCAAGGAGTCTGTGCATGAAGGGTTTCAAGGAGTTCATCCTCCGCGGAAACGTGATCGACCTCGCGGTCGCAGTGGTCATCGGAGCCGCATTCACGGCCATCGTGAACGCGATCGTGACGGCGGTGTTCAACCCCGCTATCGGCGCGCTGTTCAACGCGAAAGACCTCGATAACGCCCTCAACGTCGTCATCCCGACCACGGGAGGTGCGGAGGCGACGATCAAGTTCGGTGTCGTGATCGCGGCGGTCATCCAGTTCCTGCTCGTTGCCGCGGTCGTCTACTTCGCGCTGATCATCCCGATCAACTACCTCAAGAAGTCGTCGTTCCTCAAGAAGAAGGAGCAGATCGCGGCGGGCGTCGAAGACCCCGCCAAGGAGCCGAGCCAGGTGGAGCTGCTCATCGAGATCCGCAACCTCATCGCCTCCGGATCGGCCTCGTCGTCCGCCGTCAGCGACCCCAAGGGCAAGCACAGCGACGTAACCGGCTAGCGCGCCCGCTGGTTGAGTAGGCCGCCCGCGGCCGTATCGAAACCCGGCGATAGTGCACAAATGGCGGGTCTGGCCACCCGGCCACCCACCACAACTGCACTTTCGCCGCGGCGAGCCGAAGCCGTTCCTGGTGCTGCGCCCTAAATGAGGCGATTCCGGCCCTATGACCCATCCGCGGCGGGGTCATAGGGCCGGAATCGGCTCATCTGCGAACGGGCCCGCCTAGCCCCAGTGCGGCGGCTTGTCGGCCTTCAGCCGGGCGTCGTTCTCGGTGCCCGAGCCGCGCGGCTCCTCCGGCTGCGGCGTCGGGTCGCTGCCGGGCGGCGGCTCGGTGGTGACGCGGCGGCGTTTCGGGCGCGGCTTGGGTTCGTCCGGTGCGGCCACGGTTACTGCGGCTGGATGATCGTGATCGGCTCCGTCGCGGGGCTCGAGTCGACACCGAGCGTGTCCATCACCCGGCGCGCGACGGCGTCGGGGTCGCTGAACAGCTCGAAGGCGTGCACGCGCAGGTAGTGCCAGCCGAGGCGGCGCAGCAGTTCCGGGCGCAGGCGCAGCGACTCGCGCAGCGTGGTGGTGCCGAGAACGGCGTCCGTCTCGACCGTGACGCAGACGCCGCCGTGCGACGCGACGAGTCCGAGCTTGCCGCGGTGCCCGAGGGCCACGCGGATGCCGCGGTGCTCGAGTCGACGCGCGAGGTCGACGAGCATGGGGTCGCTGTCGTCGGGAAGCGGGATGTCGGCCAGGCGCGCGTCGACCTCGGCCAGAATCTCGGCGAGGGCGATGGCGCCGTGGCTCATGCGGTCGCCGTCGATGTCGGCGGGCTCGAAGCAGGTCACGATCACCATCGAACGACGGGCGCGCGTCATGGCGACGGCCAGCAGGCGTTCGCCGCCCGGCAGGCCGAGCACGCCGAAGTTCGACAGCACGCGTCCGTGCGGAGTGCGCCCGAAGCCGATCGAGAAGATCACCCGGTCGCGACTCTCCGCAACGGCTTGGTCGATCGTCATGACCGCGAACGGCTCGGGACGGTCGCCGATGATGAAGTCGTTGAGCTCGGGGCGCGTCGTGACGGCGGTGAGCACGGCCTGCTGAACGCGCACGGCGTGCAGCGGGCTCGCGGTGATGACCATCAGCGACTCGCGCGGACGCTGGGCGGCGTGGTCGAGCACGAGCTCGACGACCCGGTTCACCTCGGCGTCGACGCTCTCGACCGCGCCCGTGTAGCTGTCGGGCAGGCCGTGGCCGTCGGGCACGAAGTCCATGGCGAGACTGCCGTGTCCGAGGAAGCTTCCCGCCCAGGGCAGAGATTGGATGCGACCGCCGTAGAACCGGCGATTGACCAGCTCGGCGAGATCTTCGCCGCCCGGGCGGTAGCTGCGCGTCAACGAGAACGTGGTCAGGATCTGGCCGAGCCGCGACAGCGCCGAGTCGTCGTGCAGCCGCTCGAGGGTCTCTTCGTCGGGTGCGGGCGCCGGCTGTTCGGTCTGCTCGCCGATGGCGACCTCGAACGCGGCGGGGGTCTGCGTCACGGGGTCGCCGAACGCCACTACCTGCTTTGCGCGGCGGATCGCGCCGAGGTTCTCGGCGACGGTCGTTGCGCCCGCATCCACGAGCACCACGGTGTCGAACGGCATCGTGTCGGCGATCGACGGCACCTCGTACGGCGAGGCGAGCCAGACGGGTGCGACGGCCCGCGACAGGTGCGGCGCGGTGGTCTGCAGGTCGAAGGCGTCCATCTGGCTGCGCAGCAGCAGCTTCTTGAGCAGGCGACCTTCGTCGGGCCAGTCGACGAGGCCGATCTTCCAGTTCTCGGCGAGCTGCCACGCGAGCAGCTGGGCGCTGCCGGCCGCGTGGGCGTCGTCGACGAGGCGGAAGTCGGCTTCGAGCCGGTCGAGCACGGGGGTGTTCGCGCCGAGCAGGGCTCGGTCGGCGGCCAGCAGCGACTCGAGCGCCGACTGCCACCAGGCGAGTTCGAGCTCCGCGCCGACCTGCTCTTCGGGCACGTGGCGCTGGGCGAGGTCGGTGATGAGCGGCTCGAGTTCGAGGTCGACGAGCGTCTTCATCAGCGCCGTGCGCTCCTGCAGGTTGTGCAGCACGTCGGAGTCGGCGGCGAGGCCGGCGAGGTCGTCGACGAGCACCGAGATCGGCAGGTTGCTCAGCGAGGTCTCGCGGGTGTCGAAGCCGAGCGGCGCGTCGAGCTTCTCGAGGTCGGACTCGACCTGCTGCAGGGCGACACGCACGTCGGCGATCCCCACGGGTACCTCCGGCGTCACACCCTCGGTCACGAAGCGCTGCCAGAGAACGCGCTGTTGCTGGATGCGCAGCAGCGCCTCGTTCATGTCGCTCACGTGCACGCCCGGGCGCACGTACTCGCGGGCGAGCTTCTTCAGCCGGCGACGGTTGGCGCCCGACATGTTCGGGCTGTCCTTGCGCGGCGAGGTGGCCATCACGAGCTCGGCGATCGACCGGTCGAACACCATCGGCAGGAACTTGTCGAGGGTGTCGCGCAGGTCGGTCAGCAGGCGCAGGTAGATGCCGAGTTCCCGGATGCTGGCGAACGGACGCATTCTCGTCGAGCTGATCACGGCATTGGCCCGCTCGAGCAGGCGCGGGAGGTCGTCGTGCGACAGTTTCTTGGCGAGCTCGTGGGCGCGCACGGCCTCTTCGCTCGTGCCGAACTGGGCGCCGTACCAGGGCGAGTCGCCCGGGCCGTAGCGGAATTCGCCGAGCTGCGCGGCCTGCACCATGGTCTCGGCGGCGCGGCGGCGGTCGGTCGCCAGCGACTCGCCCGACGACCGGGAGAGGCGGGCGGTGGTTGCGGGCGGCTCGGGCAGAAGCGCGAGTCTCGACAACTCGGTGACGCACTCGAGCACGGAGATGCCCAGCACGGAGTCGGGCTTGCTGAGGGCGCCGCGGTAGTCGAGCAGCACCTTGCGCAGGCGTACCAGCGCGTCATCCACTTCTTCGACCTTGGGCTGGGCAGACCGCTC
>NZ_JBKKAD010000005.1:0-56310 GCF_046714715.1 Conyzicola sp.
GTTTGGTGTCGAGCTTGATGTGGTCGACGGCGTCGGCGGAGTGCGCGTCGCCCGTCAGGTAGGCCATCGTGTGCACGAGGAAGTTCTCGTCGTCACGAACGGGGTAGTCCTCGCGGAAGTGGCCGCCACGGCTCTCCTTGCGCGACAGCGCCGAGTAGACGACGACCTCGGCCAGGTCGAGCAGGAAGCCGAGCTCGACGGCCTCGAGCAGGTCGGTGTTGAACCGCTTGCCCTTATCCTGCACGGCTATGTTCTTGTAGCGCTCACGCAGACCCTCGATCACCCGGGTGACCTCGATGAGCGTCTCCTCGGTGCGGAACACCTGGGCGTTGCGGTCCATCGAGTCCTGCAGCTCTTTGCGGATAGCGGCGATGCGCTCGGTTCCGTTGGAGTTGCCCAGGGTCTGCAGCATGGTGCGGATGTCGCGTGCCGGATCTTCGGGCAACGGGAGGAACTCGGCGGTCTTCACGTACTCGACGGCGTTCTTTCCCGCGCGCTTACCGAACACGTTGATGTCGAGCAGCGAGTTGGTTCCGAGGCGGTTGGAGCCGTGCACTGAGACGCACGCGCACTCGCCGGCGGCGTAGAGCCCGGGTACGACGGTGGTGTTGTCGCGCAGCACCTCGGCGGCCACGTTGGTGGGGATGCCGCCCATCGCGTAGTGCGCGGTGGGGAGCACGGGAACCGGCTCGGTGTAGGGCTCGACGCCGAGGTAGGTGCGCGCGAACTCGGTGATGTCGGGCAGCTTCGCGTCGATCACCTCTTTCGAGAGGTGGGTGATGTCGAGGTAGACGTAGTCCTTGTTCGGTCCGCCGCCGCGGCCCTCGCGGATCTCGGTCGCCATGCAGCGGGCCACGATGTCACGCGGCGCGAGGTCTTTGATGGTGGGGGCGTAGCGCTCCATAAAGCGCTCACCCTCGCTGTTGCGCAGGATCGCGCCCTCGCCGCGGGCGGCCTCGGAGAGCAGGATGCCGAGACCGGCCAGGCCGGTCGGGTGGAACTGGAAGAACTCCATGTCCTCGAGCGGCAGGCCCTTGCGCCAGATGATGCCGACGCCGTCACCGGTGAGGGTGTGGGCGTTGGAGGTGGTCTTGTAGATCTTGCCGAATCCGCCGGTGGCGAAGATGATCGCCTTGCCCTGGAACACGTGCAGGTCGCCGGTGGCGAGCTCGTAGGCGACGACGCCCGACGGCTGGTCGATGCCGTCGACCGTGGTCATCACGAGGTCGAGCACGTAGAACTCGTTGTAGAAGTTGATGCCGAGCTTGACGCAGTTCTGGTAGAGCGTCTGCAGGATCATGTGGCCGGTGCGGTCGGCGGCGTAGCAGGCGCGGCGCACGGGGGTCTTGCCGTGGTCGGCGGTGTGTCCGCCGAAGCGGCGCTGGTCGATCTTGCCGTCGGGTGTGCGGTTGAACGGAAGTCCCATGTTCTCGAGGTCGAAGACCGCCTCGATGGCTTCCTTCGCGAGGATCTCGGCGGCATCCTGATCGACCAGGTAGTCGCCGCCCTTGACGGTGTCGAAGGTGTGCCACTCCCAGTTGTCTTCCTCGACGTTGGCGAGGGCTGCGGCCATGCCGCCCTGGGCCGCACCGGTGTGCGAGCGCGTCGGGTAGAGCTTGGAGATCACGGCCGTGTTGGCGTGCGGCCCGGCCTCGATGGCCGCGCGCATGCCGGCACCGCCGGCGCCCACGATCACGATGTCGTGCTGGTGGTAGTGGATTCCGTCGACGATTGCTCCGTCGGCGTACTTGTTGAAGGCTGCGTCAGTCATTGATACGGCTACGTCTTTCTACTGCACGGGGCATTTCTAGTGCGCGGGCATTTCTACTGCGCGGGGCAGAAGCTGGGGAGCATGTCGAGCTGGTCGACGGGCACGACCGGGCACGGGTCGAAGGTGTAGATCACCAGGGTTCCCAGGATCAGCAGCACAGCGGTCGAGGCGAAGATCGCGCCGAGCAGGATGCGGCGCACGGTGGGGTTCGTCGCGTAGTCGTTCACGATCGTGCGCATGCCGTTGGCGCCGTGGATGAGCGCCAGCCAGAGCAGCAGCGTGTCCCAGATGACCCAGAACGGGTCGGCGAGCTTGCCCGCCACGAACGCGAAGTCGATGGCCTTCACGCCTTCGCCGGCGACGAGGTTTACGAAGAGGTGGCCGAAGATGAGCACGAGCAGCACGACGCCGCTGGCGCGCATGTAGATCCAGCCCCACTTCTCCCAGTTGATGCCGCGGCGGGGTCGGCTCGATTCGAAACGGGGCGGGTCGATGGTCGTCATCATCAGCCTCCGAAGACGTGCATGAGCTGGCGGGGGATGAAACCGATGAGCAACACTGCCCAGAGCACGATCACGATGTAGAACATGAGCTTCTGGTGCTTGGTTCCCCAGCCCCAGAAGTCGATCAGGATGATGCGCAGGCCGTTGAGGGCGTGCAGGCCGATGGCGGCGACCAAGGCGATCTCGCCCAGCCCCATAATCGGGGTCTTGTAGGTGTTGATCACCGCGTTGTACGCCTCGGGGCTCACCCTCACGAGGCTCGTGTCGAGAATGTGTACGAGGAGAAAGAAGTAGATCGCGACCCCGGTGATGCGGTGCAGAACCCAGGACCACATGCCCTCACGGCCGCGGTACAGAGTGCCCGCCGGTCGTCTCGGAGGCTTGATCGTGGGGACCGCGCGCTTTTCAGCCAGGGTTCCCGCCGATTCCTGTGGCACGTAACCCTCCTTGCGGATGAGCGGCCACGCTGCGCACTTGGTCAGCGGGACCGGTGGATGTTCGGTCGTCGAACGTATTCATCCTATGTCGAGTCGCGCGGAGTCGCTTGTCAGGCAACCCTAATTAGCTCGACTTCAAGACAGTTTTTCCGGCGGAGACGATGGCGGCCTCGTAGTGGCCCACGAGCTCGGCGCAGACGGAGTGCCACGATCGCCCGATGACCGAGCGCCGCCCGGCCTCTCCCATGCGCAGTCTCGCGGCCCGGTCGGTCGACAGCAGCTCGACGAAGGAACGCAGGCCCGTGTCATCCGTCGGCTCGAAAAGGAAACCGTTGACGCCGTGGTCGACGAGGTCGATGGGCCCGCCCGACCGCGGCGCGATCACCGGCACGCCGCTGGCGAAGGCCTCCTGCAGCGTCTGGCCGAAGGTCTCCTCGGTGCCCGTGTGCACGAACAGGTCGAAGCTGGCGTAGGCGGCGGCGAGTTCGGCGCCGCCTAGTCGGCCGAGCCAGGTGACGGGCATTCCGGCGAGGGCGCGCTTGGCCGACGGCACCGACGGGCCGTCGCCGACGATGGCGAGCCGCACGCCCGGGAGGCCGCGCAGGGCCTTGAACCGCTCCACCTGCTTCTCGGGCGCGATGCGGCCGACGTAGCCGACGACGACCTCGCCGTTCGGCGCGAGCTGGTCGCGCAGCGCGATCGTCGCCGGATCGAGGCGGTTCGCGGGGTGGTAGCGCACGAGGTCGACGCCGCGTCCCCAGCGGGCGAGACGCCGGATGCCGGCTGCCGAGAGGTCGGCCATCGAGGCGCTCGACGGCACCAGTGTGACCGCGGCACCCTCGTGGATCCAGCGCACGACCCGCCACGCGAACGAGGTGGCCGCGCCCAGGTGGTTGCGGCGGGCGTAGCCGGCGACATCGGTCTGGAAGATGGCCACCGACGGGACGCCGAGCCGGCCGGCCGCGGCGATCGCCTGCGCGCCGAGCAAAAACGGCGACGCGGCGTGCACGATGTCGGGCGCGAACGCGGCGATCAGGCGCTGCACGTGCGGGCTCGGCAGGCCGACGGGAAACTGGCGGTAGGCGAGGGCGGGAACCTCGTGCACGGGGAATCCGGCGTACTCGCGGGGGCTTCCCGCGGCCGGCACGATGACCATGGCCTCGTGTCCCTCGGCCCTCAGATGGTCGAGCACTTTGCACACGCTGTTGGTGACGCCGTTAACAGTAGGGAGAAAACTTTCGGTGACGATCGCTATGCGCATTCGAGATACCCCGCTTCGTGGCCTTAGCCAAGGCTAGGTCGGCGGTATGTCGCAGGGATGAATGCGGGGTGAAGCTCCCGTGCAGGTGTGAGGTATTAGGTTGGTCGGATGAGCGCCAACACCAAACCCCTCGAGCGTTTTTACAGCGTGATCCCCGCCGGCGGCATCGGATCCCGCCTGTGGCCGCTGTCGCGAGCCGACGCCCCCAAGTTCTTGCACGACCTCACCGGCAGCGGCCAGACACTGCTGCGCGACACCTGGGACCGCCTGGTTCCGCTCTCGGGAGAGCAGCGCGTGATGGTCGTCACCGGCCGTGCACACCGCGCCGCCGTCGAACAGCAGCTTCCCGAGCTCGCCGACAAGAATGTCGTGCTCGAGAGCGAACCGAAGGAGTCGTCGGCCGCGATCGGTCTCGCCGCGGCGATTCTCGTGCGCCGCGAACCCGATGTGATCATCGGCTCGTTCGCCGCCGACAACGTGATCAAAGACCAGCGTGGTTTCCGCCGCTCGGTGATCGAGGCCGTGGCGCTCGCCGACGCAGGCTACATCGCGACGATCGGCATGAACCCCACCGAGCCGGCGATCGGCTTCGGCTACATCCACTGCGGCAAGGCCCTCGAGATCCCCGGTGCCCCCAGCGCGCTCTACGTCGACAAGTTCGTGGAGAAGCCCGACCTCGCGACCGCGAAGGGCTACCTCAAAGACGGCAACTACCTGTGGAACGCCGGAATGTTCATCTCGCGCGCCGACGTGTTGCTCGAGCAGCTCGGCCAGGAACAGCCCGAACTGCTCGCCGGGCTCAACGAGCTCGCCGACGCCTGGGACACCCCGCAGCGCGGTGCCGTCGTCGACAAGGTCTGGCCCGGACTGACCAAGATCGCGATCGACTACACCGTGGCCGAGCCCGCCGCGGCCTCCGGGCGCCTCGCCGTCGTCCCCGGCGACTTCGACTGGGACGACGTGGGAGACTTCGCGGCGATCGGCAAGCTGCACTCGGGCGGACGCAAAAAAGACCTCGCCATCCTGGGCGAGAACGCGCGCGTGTTGGCCGACTCGTCGAGCGGCGTCGTCATCAGCCAGACCGGCCGTCTCATCTCGCTGATCGGGGTGAACGACATCGTGGTCGTCGACACCGCCGACGCACTGTTGGTCACCACCACCGCGAACGCCCAGCGGGTGAAGTCGGTCGTCGACGCGCTCAAGCTGTCCGGCCGCAACGACGTGCTGTAACGCCCGTGGGCGCCGCCATCCCGCTGATCATCGACACCGATACGGCGCAGGACGACTGCGTCGCGCTGCTCGTCGGGCTGCTCGATCCGCTCGCCGACCTGCGGGCGATCACCATGGTGGCGGGCAATGTGGGCTTCGACCGGCAGATCCTCAACGCCCACATGACGCTGAGCGTGGCGGGGCGACTGGGCCGGGTTCCGGTGTACCTCGGCTGCCGGCGGCCGCTCGTGCGCGAGTGGGTGTCGGCCGAGTACGTGCACGGCGACGGCGCGGGCGGGCTCACCATGGACTTCGCCGGGCTCGAGCCCGAGGCGCAGCACGGCGTAGACGCGCTCATCGCCCACACCGCGGCCGCGCCGGGCGAGATCACCGTCGTGTGCATCGGCCCGCTCACCAACATCGCGATGGCGGCCATCAAAGACCCGTCGTTCGTGACGAACGTGAAGGCGCTCGTGATCATGGGCGGTTCGAACAACGCGCGGGGCAACATCACGGCGGCGGCCGAATACAACTTCTATGTCGATCCCGAGGCCGCCAAGACGGTGTTCGAGGCGGGGTTCGCATCGATCACGGTCGTGCCGTGGGCTCCGGTGGCGCTGCGCGACGCCGTCTTCGACCGCGAGCGGCTCGACCGCATCGCGCGGCTCGACACCCCCATCGCCAGGTTCTTCGCGTCGATCACCGCGACGACGCTCGGGTTTAACGAGAGCGTGGGCATCCACGGCTCCACCCACCCCGACTCGCTCACGGCGGCCGTGCTGCTGCACCCCGCGCTCGTCACCGCGAGCGACGAGTACGCGGTCGAGATCGAGACCGGCTCCGCGCTCACCCGCGGGTACGCGGCCATGTCGTGGGGCGTGCACGGCCTGACCCCCAACGCGACGGTCGTGGACGGCGTCGACGCGGCCGGTTTCGCCGACTATCTCACCGATCTGCTCGCCACCGAGACGGCGCCTGACCGGCAGTTACGCTGACCGTTCGGCCCCGCGGATTTCCTAGACATTTCGGGAGCATCCCAGCTTTGTAACGTCTGAGGCATAGTTGGGGAATTTCGTCCACCGCGCTGGTCGCAATCGGTAATCTGGGTGGCATCCGCCCTGGTATCGCCAGGGCATGCATCTGGAGGAAATCTAGTGAACGTAATCACACGCAAGCGTGGTCTCGCTGGCCTGGCGCTCGTCGGCGCAGCGAGTCTCATTTTGGCCGGTTGTGCAGCAGCACCGGAAGAGGGCGACACCGCTGAAAGCGTCGACTACAAGGCCTGCGCCGTCTCCGACGAGGGCAGCTGGAACGACAAGTCGTTCAACGAGGCGGCCTACGCGGGTCTGACCCAGGCCGAAGACGAGCTCGGTGTCGAGATCGCCGACGCAGAGTCCGCGTCCACCGACGACTTCGAGCCGAACCTCAGCAACATGATCGACGCGAACTGCGACATCATCTTCGCGGTGGGCTTCAACCTCATCGACGCGGTCAACTCCGCCGCGGCAGCGAACCCCGAGAACCACTTCGTCACGATCGACGGCTACGTCGCCGAAGAGACGACCACCAACCTCAAGCCCATCGTCTACTCGATGAACGAGTCGAGCTACCTCGCCGGCTACCTCGCCGCCGCATACTCGACCACGAAGGTCGTCGGCACCTACGGCGGACTCCAGATCGACGCCGTCACCGACTTCATGACCGGCTTCTACAACGGTGCCAAAGCCTACGAGACCGAGACGGGCACCCCCGTCAACGTGCTCGGCTGGGACCCGGCGGCAGCGACCGGGCTCTTCACCGACGGCTTCGGCGACTCGGAAGGCGCGAAGAGCATCAGCGCCGGCCAGATCGCCCAGGACGCCGACGTCATCTTCCCCGTCGCGGGTGGACTCTTCAGCGCAACGTCTGAAGCCATCAACGAGTCGGGCAAGGACGTCGTCTTCATCGGTGTCGACAAGGACATCGCCGTGACGAGCCCCGAGTACGAAGACCAGGTTCTCACCTCGGTTCTCAAGAAGATGACCGACGCCGTGTTCGACGTCATCGAGGAGCAGGTCGGCGGCGCCGAGTTCGACGCGACCCCGTACGTGGGAACGCTCGAGAACGAGGGCACCGACCTCGCCGAGTTCGGAGCGTTCGACGACAAGGTCGACGCCGAGATCAAGGACAAGCTCGAAGAGCTCAAGGCCGGCATCATCGACGGAAGCATCGACCCCCTCAAGTAGGCGGTCGCGACAACACACGCACGCAGCAAACGCCGGGGTGGCCGATCGCCACCCCGGCGTTCTGCGTGGGTCGCCCGATGCTCTCACCCGACCGTTTTACTGGCAGAATCTTGACACGATGAAACTCGAACTCCGCGGCATCACCAAGCGCTTTGGTGCACTCGTCGCCAATGACCACATCGACCTCACCGTCGAACCAGGAGAGATCCACTGCCTCCTCGGCGAGAATGGCGCGGGCAAGTCCACCCTGATGAACGTGCTCTACGGCCTGTACAAGGCCGACGAGGGCGAGATCCTGCTCGACGACGAGCCGGTTCGCTTCCTCAGCCCTGGTGACGCTCTCGCCGCCGGAATCGGCATGGTGCACCAGCACTTCATGCTGATCCCGGTCTTCACCGTCGCCGAGAACGTGATGCTCGGCCACGAGCCGGTCAAGGGCGGCGGCGTGCTCGACCTGCCGACGGCGCGCACGCTCGTCACCGACATCTCCAAGCGATTCGGCTTCGACATCGACCCCGACGACGTCGTCGGAGACCTGCCGGTCGGTGCCCAGCAGCGCGTCGAGATCATCAAAGCCCTCGCCCGCGACGCCCAGGTGCTCGTGCTCGACGAACCCACCGCGGTGCTCACCCCGCAGGAGACCGACGAGCTCATGATCATCATGAAGCAGCTCGCCGCCGGTGGTACATCCATCGTCTTCATCACCCACAAGCTGCGCGAGGTGAAAGAGGTCGCCGACCGCATTACCGTCATGCGGCTGGGAAAAATCGTCGCGACCGCCTCGCCATCCGCATCGACCACCGAGCTCGCCTCTCTTATGGTGGGCCGCGCCGTCGACCTCACCGTGGAGAAGAACCCGCCGACGCTCGGGGGCGAGTCGTTCGTCGTCGCGGGACTCACCGTTCTCGACGCCAAGGGACAGCGCCTGCTCGACGACGTGTCGTTCACCATCCGTGAGGGCGAGATCCTCGCCGTGGCGGGTGTGCAGGGCAACGGCCAGACCGAGCTCACCGAGGCCATCCTGGGTCTGCGCTCGGGCGTCAAGGGCTCGATCACGCTCGACGGCAGAGAGATCGTCGGCGCCTCGGTGCGGCAGACTCTCGACGCCGGCATCGGGTTCGTTCCGGAAGACCGCAAGAAAGACGGGCTCGTCGCGGAGTTCTCGGTGGCCGAGAACCTCATGCTCGACCGCAGCGTCGGGGAACCGTTCGCCAAGGGCCTCAACATCAAGTTCGACTACCGCGAAGAATTCGCCGAGAAGTCGATCAAGGAGTTCGACATCCGCACGCAGGGAACCGACACCCTCGCGGGCCGGCTCTCGGGCGGAAACCAGCAGAAGGTCGTGCTCGCGCGCGAACTCTCCCGCGACCTGCGGCTGCTCATCGCGTCGCAGCCCACCCGCGGCCTCGACGTCGGATCGATCGAATTCGTGCACGACCGCATCGTCGCGACGCGCGACTCGGGCATCCCCGTGCTAATCGTGTCGACCGAACTCGACGAGGTGGTCGGGCTCGCCGACCGCATCGCCGTGATGTACCGCGGCAAGATCGTGGGCATCGTCGACGCAGACACCAGCCGGGCGACCCTCGGCGAGATGATGGCAGGAATCGCAGCATGACCGATCACGCCCCGACACCGACGATGGTGACGCCGAACCTCGAACCGGAGACCCCACCGTCGCGCTGGGCGGTCGCCTGGCGCGACATCGTGTCCGGCAGCCCGCTGCGCACACTGCTCGCGATCGTGCTCGCCTTCGCCGTGGGTGCCGTGCTCATCGTGCTCACCAACGAGGAGTTCCTCTCGTCGGTCGGCTACATCTTCTCCCGCCCCAGCGACGCCATCGAGGCGGCGGTCAACGCCGTCGTCGAGGGCTACGGCGCGCTCTTCCGCGGCTCGATCCTCAACCTCCAGGGCGACACGTTCGCCGAGGTCGTGCGTCCACTCACCGAGACCCTGCGCCTCGCGACCCCGCTCATCGCGGCCGGCCTCGGCATCGCGCTGAGCTTCCGCGTCGGCATGTTCAACATCGGCGGCCAGGGCCAACTGCTGTTCGGCGCCGGCTTCGCCGGTTTCGTCAGCTTCCACGTGAGCCTGCCGTTCCCGCTGCACCTGCTGCTCGCCATCGTCGTGGGCATCCTCGGCGCCGCGGCCTACGGCGCCCTCGTGGGCTTCCTGAAGGCACGCACCGGCGCGAACGAGGTGATCGTCACGATCATGCTCAACTACATCGCGTTCTACCTCATCACCTATCTCATGCGCACGCCGGTGCTGCAGGACCCGACCTCCGGCGGCACGCCGAAGACGCCGGCTCCCGACGCCAGCGCGCAACTGCCCCTGCTCTTCGGCGGCAGCTTCGCGCTGCACTGGGGCTTCGTGATCGTGATCGGCGCGACGTTCCTGTTCTGGTGGCTGATGGAACGCTCGACCCTGGGCTACCGCTTCCGCGCGGTCGGCCTCAACCCGAGCGCGGCCCTCACGGCGGGCATCAACGTGAACCGCATCTACGTTCTCGCAATGGCGCTCTCCGCCGGCTTCGTCGGTCTGGCCGGTGTTAGCCAGGCGCTCGGCCGCACGGCCGGCTTCACCCCCACCGTCGACGCCGGCATCGGGTTCGACGCCATCACCGTGGCACTGCTCGGCGGCTCCACCGCGGGCGGGGTGTTCCTCGCCGGACTCCTCTTCGGCGCCATGAAGGCCGGCGGCCCGTCGATGCAGATCGCCGACGTTCCCCCCGAGCTGCTCGGTGTCGTGCAGGGACTCATCGTGCTGCTCATCGCGGCACCCCCGCTCGTCCGTGCCATTTTCCGCCTGCCGTCTCCATCGGCCCAGAACGCCCGAACCCGCGCAGCGCGTCGCTCGGCAAAGAAGGGTGGCGTGAAGTGACGACCGTTGTCTCCACCCCCGTCGTGCACACGATCACCGAGGTTCCCCGCAAGTGGAAGATCGCCGTCGTGCTCAGCGTGCTCGCGTTCGTCGCGTTCGTCGTCTTCGGCCTCTTCGGCGACGACCGCACCGCGCTCATCGTCTTCTCGGAGGCCACCGACGCGATCGTGATCCCGAACGTGCCGGTCACCTCCCAGGTGCTCTGCCTGGTCGTCGGTGTGTTGCTGCTCGTGCTCGCCGCCGTGTCCGTCATGCTCACGGTGCGCCGCCGCGCGGTGCCGCTCTGGCTCATCATCACCTTCACCCTGCTGTTCCTGATCGCGCTCGTCGTGTTCACCGGCGCGGGTTCGAAGGTGCCCGTGGTGTTCCTGATCAGCGGCTCGATCGCCCTCGCCACCCCCGTGATCTTCGGCGCCCTCGCCGGCGTCATCGGCGAACGGGTCGGCATCGTCAACATCGCGATCGAGGGCCAGCTGCTCGCCGGCGCGTTCGTCTCGGCAGTCGTCGCGAGCGTCACCGGCAGCCTCACCCTCGGCCTCGTCGCCGCCCTCATCGGTGGCGCCCTCGTCTCCATGGTGCTCGCGGCGTTCTCGATCAAGTACCTCGTCGACCAGATCATCGTCGGTGTCGTTCTCAACGCCCTCGTCATCGGGCTCACGAACTTCTTCTACGCCGCGGTGCTCAACGACAACTCCCAGGAGACGAACTTCCCCGGAACCCTGCCGTTCCTGCCGATCCCGCTGCTCTCCGACATCCCCGTCATCGGCGCGGTGCTCTTCGACCAGCGCATCACCACGTACCTCATGTTCGTTCTGGTTCCGCTCGTCTGGTTCATCCTGTTCAAGACCAAGATCGGCCTGCGCATCCGCGCGGTGGGCGAGCACCCCCTCGCCGCCGACACGGTCGGCATCAACGTCAATCGCACCCGGTTCTGGACGGTCTCGATCGCCGGCACCATCGCCGGCCTCGGCGGTGCGGCTCTCACACTCGGCTCCGTCGGTGCGTTCGTGCGCGAGATGTCGGCCGGCCAGGGCTTCATCGCGCTCGCCTGCGTGATCCTCGGACGCTGGAACCCGTGGCTCGCGGCCCTCGCCGCCCTGCTCTTCGGTTTCTCGAAGAACTTCCGCATCTTCGCCGGACAGACCGGAGCGGACATCCCGCCCGACCTCATCGCGATGGTGCCGTACCTCGTCACCCTCGTCGCCGTCGCCGGTCTCGTCGGCCGCGTGGTCGGCCCGGCCGCGGCCGGCAAGCCCTACGTCAAGCAGTAAGGCCAAGCTTCTAATCGAAAGGACAGGCTTTATGGTCGAGATCGACTGGGACGCCCTGCGCGTCGCCGCCAATGAAGCGATGCAGAAGTCGTATTCTCCGTATTCGAAGTTCCCGGTGGGAGCCGCGGCGCTGGTCTCCGACGGTCGCATAATTTCCGGATGCAACGTGGAGAACGCCTCCTACGGTGTCGGGCTCTGCGCCGAATGCGCTCTCGTGTCCGCCCTGCACATGTCGGGTGGCGGCGAGCTCGTCGCGTTCACCTGCGTCGACGGACACGGCAACATCCTCATGCCGTGCGGCCGCTGCCGCCAGCTGCTCAACGAGTTCTCGGCCGAGGGCATGCTGCTCGAGACGGTCTCCGGCATCAAGACGATGGACGAGGTGCTGCCCGACGCCTTCGGCCCGCGCCAGCTAGCCGAATACGCCGCCGCCGATTGAGTAGGTCGCGCAGCGACCTCACGCCGATTGAGTAGGTCGCGCAGCGACCGTATCGAAATCCAACGCTAGGAGACCCCCATGTCCGTTGAACCCTTCGACGTCGTCGACCTCATCCGCACAAAGCGCGACAGGGGTTCGCTCTCAACCGCGCAGATCGACTGGCTCGTCGACGCCTACACGCGCGGCTACGTGGCCGACGAGCAGATGGCCGCCATGACCATGGCGATCTTCCTCAACGGCATGCAGCGCGAGGAGATCCGCGACCTCACTCTCGCGATGATCGCGAGCGGCGAGACGCTCTCGTTCGAGGGGCTCGGCAAGGCCACCACCGACAAGCACTCCACCGGAGGGGTGGGCGACAAGATCACGTTGCCGTTGGCTCCGCTCGTGGCATCCTTCGGCGTCGCGGTTCCGCAACTCTCCGGACGCGGACTCGGCCACACCGGCGGAACCCTCGACAAGCTCGAGTCGATCCCCGGCTGGCGTGCCTCGCTCAGCAACGAGGAGTTCCACAGCCAGCTGCGCGAGGTCGGCGCCGTCGTCTGCGCCGCGGGCTCGGGGCTCGCCCCCGCCGACGGCAAGCTCTACGCCCTGCGCGACATCACCGGAACCGTCGAGGCGATCCCGCTCATCGCGTCGTCGATCATGAGCAAGAAGATCGCCGAGGGCACGTCGGCGCTCGTGCTCGACGTGAAGTTCGGCTCGGGTGCCTTCCTGAAAGACATCGAGCAGTCGCGCCTGCTGGCGGAGACCATGGTCGCGCTCGGCAAGGACGCCGGAGTCGCGACGACCGCGCTGCTGACCAACATGAACGTGCCCCTGGGGCTCGCGATCGGCAACGCCAACGAGGTGCGCGAGTCGGTCGAGGTGCTCGCCGGCGGGGGCCCCGCCGATGTCGTCGCGCTCACCGTCGCCCTGGCCCGCGAGATGCTCGCCCTCGCCGGACGGCCCGACGCCGACGTGGAGGCGGCCCTCGCCGACGGCCGCGCGATGGACACCTGGAACGCGATGATCCGCGCGCAGGGCGGCGACCCCACGGCCGAGCTGCCCGTCGCGAAGGAGACCCACGTCGTCACGGCCTCCCGCAGCGGCGTGCTCGTCGAGCAGCAGGCGCTGCCGTTCGGAATCGCCGCCTGGCGTCTCGGCGCAGGCCGTGCGCGCAAGCAGGATCCGGTCCAGCACTCCGCCGGCGTCGACCTGCACGCGAAACCGGGTGACACGGTTACGGCCGGACAGCCGCTCTTCACCCTCAGCGCCGACGAGCCGGAACGCTTCGAGCGCGCGCTCGAGGCGCTCGAGGGCGCGTACCGCATCGGCGATCCGGGCGACACCGTCGAGACAGGCGGCCCGCTCATCGCCGGCCGCATCGACTAGCGCCGCTCGCACCAATCGCTGCCACGAGCCGAGGGGCAATCTTTCGACCCTCAACGCCCGCTAGACATCGCTTGTTTGCCCTTCGATAGCCGCTGACGGCCGACTTAGGCCACAGGGGCAAGAAATCGACCCTGGGCGACGCGCTGAACGTCGATTCCTTGCCCTCAGTGGTCGCCCGCTGAGGTGCCCCGCCAGCGGGTCAGCCCGCCCACCCTTTCGCGCGAAGGTCTGTTCGTAGCTGGTCGAGAATTTCCCGGGAGTCGGCGAGGTCGGCAGCAGCCGCCCTCGTGTGGTGGTAGCCGATTTTCGCTAGACGGCGCACCCGTTGGATGTCGCTCTGCCACGTCCGCGGGTCAGTGCGGTGATGGTCGCCTTCATAATCGAAGGACTCCGTAAACTCTGGGAAGCACAGGTCGGGCATCGCGACTTTGTTTCCTTGTGCGTCGTACAGCTGAAGGTTCACCTCTGGACGAGGCAGACCCGCCAGAGCAAATCTGTGGCGAAACGACGATTCCGGCGATGAATCCGCTCGAGCGCTCAACTCGGAAACCGTGCGATGCAGGGCGGACCGCGCGGCTCCCCGGTGATTCGCCACCGCTCGCGCAATTTCAGCGGGATACGTCAACGGATTTCGCCACCAGAGGAGTGTGTCGCCCGCCGCGAGCAGCTCCTCGTCGTTCAGCAGGCCAGCGATGTCGCACCAGGTGCGGACGGGGGATGTCATTGCCATGCCGTCGCGCACGGTCAGATCGCCGGGCCGCAGCCGCAGTTTGTGGCCGCGGATGCCCCGCGCCTGTTGTGCCCGTTTCGGGGCGGGCACGGCCACGTCGAGTACATCGCTTTCGAGTAATCGAAAGGGCAGCCGAATGCCCAGCAGCCGCGCTGCGGTGACGTGTGAGAAGAATGCGGACGGACGCGCTCGCGTTAGGTACGCGTGGCACAGTTCGGTGAAACCGCCCGCGATGGCCGGCCCGCGAACGCCCCAGAACGGCCGGGCCAGGTCGGTGCCACGCAGTCGACCTTCGCCGATTCCGTTCTGCCGTGCTTCGCCCACGCTGAACGGTTGCCCAGCCAGGGGCGCCGGAAGAGGAATCCGGGGTGACGAGCTGCGCTGTGTCATCGGGCAAGTGTGGCCCGGTACATCCGCGCCTCGACGGCCGTCCACACGCCCGCATCGGCGTGGGGGTCCTGTTGAGGACGGGCCGCGCCCCGAACGGAGGGGCAAACAATCGACTCTCGGCAGGCCCTTCAGGGTCGAAAGCTTGCCCCTCTGGTCTGACGCCCGTACAGAGGGGCAAGCAACCGACCCCAGGCACGCCCTTAACGGTCGAAAGTTTGCCCCTCGGGTCTGGCAGGGCCGGACGGCGAGCAGGCGCGGCAGGGTAGATTTAGTCCCATGAACTCCGCTGCCGAAACGTACATTCTTCCGGGTGGTGGCGCTTCGATCACGGCGCTGCCCAAGATCTCCCTCCACGACCACCTCGACGGCGGACTCCGCCCGCAGACGATCATCGATCTGGCCGAGGAAATCGGGTTGGACCTGCCGACGACGGATGCGACCGAGCTCGCTGCGTGGTTCGAGTCGCAGTCGAGCAGCGGGTCGCTCGTCGAGTACCTCAAGACCTTCGACGTGACCATCGCCGTTATGCAGACCCGCGGTGGCCTGTTCCGCGTCGCCCGCGAGTTCGTGCAGGACCTCGCCGCCGACGGCGTCGTCTACGGCGAGGTGCGCTGGGCGCCCGAACAGCACCTGACCGCCGGACTCAGCCTCGACGAGGTCGTCGAAGCCGTGCAGGAGGGGCTCGAGCAGGGCGTCGCCGACGCCGCCGAGTCGGGACACACCATCCGGGTCGGCCAGCTGGTCAGCGCGATGCGTCACGCCGACCGCGGCCTCGAGATCGCCCAGCTCGCCGTGCGTCAGCGCGACAACGGCGTGGTCGGCTTCGACATCGCCGGCGCGGAGGCCGGCTTCCCGGCCAGCAAGCTCGCCGACGCCTTCGACTACCTCGCCCAGAACTTCCTGCCCGTCACCGTGCACGCCGGCGAGGCCGACAGCCTCGACAGCATCAAGAGCGCGCTGTTCGACGGCCGCGCGCTGCGCATCGGTCACGGCGTGCGCATCGCCGAAGACATCAGCACCACGAGCGAAGACGACGAGGGCGTCTACGTCGAACTCGGCCCGGTCGCCGAGTGGATCAAGGACCGCCAGATCGCCCTCGAGCTGTCGCCGTCGTCGAACCTGCAGACCAACGCCTGGGGCACCGAGCTCGCCGACCACCCGTTCGACGTGCTCTACCAGCTCGGCTTCCGCGTCACCGTGAACGTGGACAACCGGCTGATGAGCAACACGAGCCTCTCGAAGGAACTGTTCCTGCTCGCCGAGGAATTCGGCTACACGCTCGACGACCTCGCGCAGTTCCAGCTCAACGCGGCCGCCGCATCCTTCCTCTCGCTCGACGACCGCGACGACCTCATCGAGCAGATCCTCACCGGTTTCGAGCAGGCCTAGTTATGGCGCTTCCCGCCGTGCCAGACGAGGCCGTCGAGATCCACGCGACGGCGCCCGACTGGCGCTCCGCAGTGAACCTCGCCGGTCTCGTGCTGGTGCGCTCGGGTGCGACGACCCCCGACTATGCGAACGAGATGATCCGCATGATCGAGGAGCACGGCCCCTACGTCGTGATCGCCCCCGGACTCGCCCTCGCGCACGCGCGGCCGGGCCCGGAAGTGCTCGCCGACGGGCTGGCGATCGTGACGCTGGCCGAGCCCGTGAACTTCGGTCACCCGCACAACGACCCCGTGCGGGTGGTGCTCGGCCTCGCCGTCAAGTCGGCCGACGCGCATCTCAAGACCGTCGCGAATCTCGCGAACGTGTTCAACGACTCGAACGCCATCCAGGCGCTCGCGGCGGCGACCACCGTCGCCGAAGTGCAGGCGATCATGGCCGGGGGTTCCGAGTGAAAATCGTGGCGATCTGCGGGGCCGGCATCGGAAGCTCCGGAATCCTGAAAGTGAACGCGGAGCGGGTGCTGAAAAAGCTGGACATCGAAGCGGATGTCACGGCCGTGCATCTCGATTCGCTCGAAATGGCGCGCGACGCGCAGGTGATTCTGACGTCTGCCGAGTTCGTCGATGCGATCGGGAAGACCTTCGCCGATGTGATCGTGATCGAGAACTTCTTCGACACCAACGAGCTCACAACCAAGCTCGAGGCGTCGCTGGGCTAGCTGTACTGCCAGCCGAACCGCTCAGGCAGGCGCGGCTGCCGTGCGGCGTGCCCGGAGCAGCCGCCGAGCGCCGCCGAAGGCGAGGAAGCCGCTCACGAGCGCGAGCACGATGCCGCCGCTCAGGGCGGCGACCATGGCGTAGACCACGGTGGCGCCCATTGCCGTGACGCCACCCATCGCGAGGCGCGCGGGCGGCGGCCAGCTCGCCCACAGCGCCCAGACGATGCACGCCGCCCACACGCCGATTCCGACGCTGAGCACGCCGACGAGCGGCACATAGCCGTCGCCCGCACTCGAATAGGTCGCGATCATCGCGATGACGGCGACGACCACGATCACGCTCGCTACGGCGCATCCGCGCCGAGCCGCCACGGCGACCTGCGGCAGCCAGAACGCCAGCAGCGAGGAGACGGCCCAGAGCAGGGGGACGACGGCGAGCTGTCCGGCGGCCGATGCGACGCCGAGGCCGCTGGTCGCCGCATCCGTGCCGGTGTTGGCGACGCTCACCGCGATGCCGACCGCCCAGACCACCACGGTCACGGCGAGCGATAACGCGGCGAGCAGGATGACGCGATCGCGCACCGGTTCGACCGCGACGGACGCGGGTGCGGTCGTCGGCAACCGGAACGCGCGCCCCAGGCGGGGCAGCAGCGTGTAGACGAAGACGACCAAGGACACCGCGATCACCGCGCCCGGACCGAGCAGCGTCACGGCGACGAACGGAGCCGCGACCGCCCCCAGCGGCACGGCGATGGCAATGCTCGCGCGCACCGGCAGTCGCCGCCGGATCAGCACGAACAGCACGAGCGCGATCGCCGCGGCGAACCCGAGAACGCTCGTGAGGAGGAAGACGGTCGTGAGGCTGGCGAACAGCCCGAGCGTGCGACCCGCCTCGGAATCGTCGCCGCCGACGACGAACGAGTTCGCGGTGAGGGCGAGCGCGACCACGCCGACGATGGCGGTGGCCTGCAGCAGGCGTCGCAGCCGGACGGTCAGCGCGAGCGGCGCCGCGACCAGCCGCACGCCCACGACGATCGCCAGCGTGGGAGCGAGGATCGCGCCGAGCAGCACCTGCGCGACCTGAACCGCCGCGGGGCCCTCCCCCACGAGCGCCAACGACGCCAGCCAGGCGACGCCGAGCACCACCGCGGCACCTGCGAGCTGCGTGTCCGAGAGCGCGCGCAGTCTGGCGAGAGCTGTGGTCATGCGGTCAGTCAACCACGGCCGGGGTCGGTGATACGTCGATCCCGAGGATGACTACGCGAGCAGGTCGCGCATGGCGGCGTCGAGTTCGGCGACGACGGACGCGGCCCGCTCGCGTCGTTCTTCGGCCGTGCCATCCGTCGACGACGCGTCGATGTAGACCTTCAGCTTCGGTTCGGTGCCGCTCGGGCGCACGATGATGCGCGCCCCGCCGTCGAGCACGAACCTCAGGATGTCGCCGGGCGGGAACGAGCCGAAGCCGCCGGTGAAGTCGTCGATGTGGTCGACGCGCAGCGAGCCGACGGTTGCCGGCGGCTCGTCGCGCAGGCGGGACATCAGGCGCTGGATGTCGTCCAGGTCGTCGACGCGCAGCGAGATCTGCGACGACGCGAACGCGCCGAACTTCTCGGCGAACGCGAGTTCGTGATCGGCGAGGCTGACACCGCGTTCGGCGAGCTCGGAGACGAGCGAGAGGAAGTCGACGGCCGCCGAGATGCCGTCTTTGTCGCGCACCTTCTGCGGGTCGACGAGGTAGCCGAGGGCCTCCTCGTAGCCGAAGGCCAGCCCGCCGGCGCGGGAGATCCACTTGAAACCGGTGAGGGTCTCGACATAGTCGCGGCGGTACTCGGTGGCGATCGCCGCGAGAGCGGGGGAGGAGACGAGGGATGACGCGAGGGTGCCCTCCTCGTCGGAAGCCGCGAGCCGCTCGGCCGCGCGCCAGCCCAGCAGCGAACCCACGTCGTTGCCGCTGAGCCGCCGCCAGCCGCCGTCGGCGTCGGGCACGGCGATCGCGAGACGGTCGGCGTCGGGGTCGTTGGCGATGACGAGGTCGGCGCCGACCTCGGTGGCCGTGGCGAAGGCGAGGTCGAGCGCGCCCGGCTCCTCGGGGTTGGGGAAATCGACCGTGGGGAAGGCGGCGTCCGGCTCGATCTGGGCCTCGACGACCGTGGGCTCGGCGAACCCGGCGGCGGTGAACACGCGTCGCGCCACCTCCCAGCCCACGCCGTGCATCGCGGTGTAGACGACCCGCACGGGCGTCTTCGTCGCGCTACCCAGTGCCGCGGTGCGGCGCACATACTCGTCGACGACGTCTTCGCCGGCGAGCTCGAAATCGGCGGAACGCGGCAGCTCGAGCACGTTGCCATCGGCAGCGACACGGGCGATGTGCGCCGCGATCTCGGCATCGGCCGGGGCGACGATCTGCGAGCCGTGGTCCAGGCCGCCGAGGTAGACCTTGTAGCCGTTGTCGCGGGCCGGGTTGTGGCTCGCGGTGACCATCACGCCCGCGCTCACGTCGAGGTGCCGCACCGCGAAGGCCAGCACCGGGGTGGGAAGCATGCGGGGCAGCAGGATCGCGCGCACGCCGGCGCCGGCCATGAGCTCGGCCGTGTCGCGGGCGAAGACGGCGGAGTTGTGCCGTCCGTCGTAGCCAACGACGACGCTCGGGGTGCCGGGGCCTGCGTGCTTCTCGAGCAGGTAGGCGGCGAAACCGGCGGCGGCCTGAGCGACGAGCACCCGGTTCATGCGGTTGGAACCGGCACCGAGCTCGCCGCGCAGGCCGGCGGTGCCGAACTCGAGGCGGGCCCCGAAGCGGCGGCCGAGCTCGGCCACACCCTGCGCGTCGCCGGTCTGGGCGGCGAGAATCAGCGTCGCGAGTTCGGCGCGGGTCGTTTCATCCGGATCCTGGTCGTGCCAGGCCTGGGCGGTGTCGATCAGCGACATCACAGCGCCGCCACGATGCGGGCCAGCAGGGCGCTGATCACCGGTTCGGCCTCGGCGCCGGCCTCGAGCACCTCGGCGTGGCTCAGCGGCGTCGACGAGATCCCGGCCGCGAGGTTGGTGATGAGCGACATGCCCAGGATCTCCATTCCCGACTGGCGGGCGGCGATGGCCTCGAGCGCGGTCGACATGCCCACGATGTGGCCGCCGATCGCCTTCGCCATCTGCACCTCGGCGGGCGTCTCGTAGTGGGGTCCGCGGAACTGCGTGTAGACGCCCTCGTCGAGGCTCGGTTCGATCTGCTTCGCGATCGCCCGGAGGCGCGCGCTGTAGAGGTCGGTGAGGTCGATGAACGTGGCGCCCTCGAGCGGGGAGTCGGCGGTGAGGTTGATGTGGTCGCTGATCAGAACCGGGGTGCCCGGCTTCCACGATTCGCGGATGCCGCCGGCCCCGTTCGTGAGGATCATGGTCGTCGCGCCCGTGGCGGCCGCGGTTCGCACCGAATGCACCACGCGGCGCACGCCGTGGTTCTCGTAGTAGTGGGTGCGTGCACCGATCACGAGGGCGCGCTTGCCGCTCGGCAGCAGCACGGAACGCAGGGTGCCGGAGTGGCCGACGAGCGCCGGCTTCGAGAAGCCGGTGATCTCGTCGGCGGGGATCGTGGCCGTCGTCTCGCCGATCAGGTCGGCGGCGCGGCCCCAGCCGCTGCCGAGGGTGAGCGCGATGTCGTGTTTCTCGACACCGGTCTTCTCGGCGATTTCCGCGGCCGCGGTGGCGGCGACGGCGAACGGATCGGTGGCTGGGTCATCCAAGGGGTGGTTCGACATGAGTCCCACTCTATTGCGGGCGCCGAAGGTGTTCACGAACTGGGGGTGTCCGCGAGTTTGGGCGCGGACACCCGGGCGGGGGAGAATTGCGTACATGGCCTACGAATTCGAAACCAAGCAGCGCATCGCGGTACTCGGCGGAGGGCCTGGCGGTTACGAGGCGGCTCTCGCGGGCGCGCAGCTCGGAGCCGACGTCACGCTGATCGAGCGCACCGGTGTCGGCGGGTCGGCCGTTCTCACCGACGTCGTGCCGTCGAAGACGCTCATCGCGACCGCCGAGGCCACCAACGCGATCGGCGAGGCCGCCGACCTCGGCGTGCAGTTCTTCACCCGCGGCGAGAACGGACGCCCCGTGCGCCCCGAGATCGCCGTGAACCTCGCGGCCGTGAACGCCCGCCTGCTGCGCCTCGCCCGCCAGCAGAGCGAGGACATGAAGAGCCAGCTGATCAAGGCCGGCGTCACCGTGATCCAGGGCGAGGGACGCCTCGACGGCGCGAACCGCGTGGTCGTCTCGAACGGACGCGGCAAGAGCCGCACCGACTTCGACGAGATCGAGGCCGACACGCTCGTCGTCTCGGTGGGTGCGTCGCCCCGCCTGCTCGAGAGCGCGATGCCCGACGGCAAGCGCATCTTCACCTGGACCCAGGTCTACTCGCTCGACGAGATCCCCGAGCACCTCATCGTCGTCGGCTCCGGCGTCACGGGAGCCGAGTTCGCCTCGGCCTACCGGGCACTCGGCTCGAAGGTCACGCTCATCTCGAGCCGCGACCAGGTGCTGCCCGGCGAGGACGCCGACGCCGCCCGGGTGATCGAAGACGTCTTCACCCGCAACGGCATGACGGTGCTGTCGAAGAGCCGCGCCGACTCGGTGGTCGCCACGGCGACGGGCGTCATCGCCACCCTGTCCGACGGCCGTGTGGTCGAGGGCAGTCACTGCCTGATGGCGGTCGGCTCGATCCCGAACACCGCGGGCCTCGGCCTGTCCGAGGCGGGCGTGCAACTCACCGAGAGCGGGCACATCCGCGTGAACCGGGTGGCGCGCACGAGCGTACCGAGCATCTACGCGGCCGGGGACTGCAGCAATTCGCTGCCCCTCGCATCCGTCGCTTCGATGCAGGGCCGCACCGCGGTCTTCCACTCGATGGGCGACGCCGTGAACCCGACCGAGCTGCGCAACGTGGCGTCGAACATCTTCACCCAGCCAGAGATCGCGACGGTCGGCTGGACGCAGAAGCAGATCGAAGACGGCATCGCCCAAGGCGAGATCTACAAGCTGCCGCTCGCCTCCAACCCGCGCGCCAAGATGATGGGCATCAAAGACGGTTTCGTGAAGCTGTTCGCGCGCACCGGCTCGGGCACGGTCATCGGCGGCGTGATCGTCGCGCCGCACGCCTCCGAGCTCATCGCGTCGCTCTCGCTCGCCGTGGAGCACCGCCTCACCGTCGACCAGCTGGCGGCGGCGTTCTCGGTGTACCCCTCGCTCACGGGCAGCATCACGGATGCCGCCCGCGCGATGCACATCGTCAACTAGCTGCGGCGCCCCGCCGTTCGGGCGGGACGGTTCAGGGCAGGCGCAGCACGCCGGCGCGCTCGCGCCAGTGCCGGCCGGCGGCGAGGTGGGCGAGCGCGGCGCGCTCGAGGGTCGAACGCGGCTGCACCGCGAACAGTTCGGCGAGTGGGCGCCGGAAGATGAACTTGGCCACCGCGTGGTCACCGTGGGTCGCGCCGTCGAGAGGCGCATCCGAATCGTCGGAATCGACGAGGGTGAAGCGTCTCTGAAAGCTCAGGATGTTGCTTTCCGCGGGCAAGTACGCGGCGAGCTGGTCGTCGAGCAACCAGGACGAGCATGCGAACGCCCGCGTCGACCTGTCGCCGCGCGCGCCGAAGAAAGCGAGCGCGCGGGCGAACGAGGCGTCGCACTCGGCGGGGTCGAGCGGTCCGGTCTCGGGGATGTGCGTGGTGAAGGCCGGGCCGACCGGCGACGACGCCGCCGGTTCGAACTGCAGGCGGCCGATCGTGAACACGCCGCAGGTCACCACTTTGGCGAGCCAGTCGACGCCGGTCGCCTCGACGCCGTAGTCGCGCAGCTTCGGTTTGAGGTCGGCGAGCGAGTCGCGCGCGATGTCGTCGTCGATGCTCTGCGCGGCGAACCAGGCGCGGGCGGCGGGAACGGCACCGAGCAGGGCGAGCAGCTGGAAGCGCTCGTCGTCGCTCTGCCATGGCACGTCGCGTCCCGTGCCGATCGCGGCCTCGAGCGCCGCGCTCTGGGCGGCCACGCCCGGCTCGGTCTCCGCGGTGAGGTAGCCGAGGGCGTCAGCAACGAGGGCGGAGGGAACGTCGAGCTCGCCGGCGACCCTGAGGATGGTGTCACGCACGGTCCGAGTGTAGTCAGGGCGTGCGCGCGCCCGGCTGCGCGGCCTATTTTCACGATCGCTAGCGAACATACGGCAGCGCAGGCGAAAAAGGGCGGCGCAATCCGAGTCGATTGTCCACAGATTGACCAGTAGACGACAGGGGCGGCGTCAGACCGCGCAGGCTCTCGCCATGAGCAGCATCACATTGCCGGTAGAGCTCGGAGGCCCGATGAGCGTGGCCGACCTCGCCCGTCTGCATCCACGGGCCGCGGAATGGGCGGACGACTTCGTGCTGTCGCGCGAAATGGTGGGAGCCGCGGAGCGGGCTCGGTTGTACAGGCGGGCGCAATCGGGACAGCTCGTGACGGTCCGACCGGGCGTCTTTCTCCCCGCCGGACGGTGGACGGGGCTGACCGCTGACGATCGCTACCTCGTGCGTATCCGTGCGGCGGCGCTGACCGCGCGCTCACCCCTCGTATTCGCGGGCCTGTCAGGCGGCGCACTATGGCGCCTTCCGATCATCGGCCAGTGGCCACAGCGGCCGGTCGTCCTGGCCGAGCGGGCGGCCGGCGGCCGATCGACGCGAACCCTCGAACGACGGTGCACCGCGCTGCCCGCAGAGATCTGGGTGGTTGACGGTCTCGCGACCCTGGGGCTTCCCGAGGTGGTGGTGGATGTCGCGCGGCACGCGAGTTTCGGCGTCGCCGTTGCCATGGCGGACCGCGCGCTCGCAAAGAAGACGGCTGCAACGGGCGGGGTCCTCGGCCAGGCGGTGTCCAAGTCGGAGTTGTTCGACGCACTCACGGTGCTCGATGTCGTGCATGGCGGCGCGAAAGCTCTCGCCGTCATCGAGTTCGCGGACGGCGAGTCCGGCTCGGCAGGGGAGTCGATCAGCCGCGTGGTGATTTACCGGCTCGGGTTCGCCATGCCACTGTTGCAGTTCGAGTTTCGGGATGCGCAAGGGCGCATCGTCGTTGACTTCTGGTGGCCTGATCTGCGTCTCGTCGGCGAGTTCGACGGCAAAGGCAAGTACGTGCGCGACGAGTACACGGGCGGACGCTCGACCGCAGAGGTCGTGCTCGCCGAAAACGAACGCGAAAACCGGCTGCGTGCGCTCGGACCGACCGTGGTGCGCTGGGGCTGGGCGGAGGCGATGTCGCCGCCGATATTGCGACGCAAGCTGCTCGCCGCGGGCGTCTCTCCGAGCCCATAACGCCCGGCACGCGACATCCGGCTGCTCTTTTTCACATCAGCGCGAGAATATTCGGGCGCGGGTGTGAAAAAACGCCGCGCAACCCGTGGGTTCAGCCGATCGACAGCAGCACGTGTCCCGACGAGACGGTGCTGCCGACGGCGGCGTTGATGTCGGAGACGGTGCCGTCTTTGTGGGCGGTGATCGGCTGCTCCATCTTCATGGCCTCGAGAACGAGGATGAGGTCGCCCTTGACGACGACATCGCCGTCGGCGACCGCGAGCTTCACGATCGTGGCCTGCATCGGCGCCTTCACGCTGTTGCCCGTGGCGCTGGAGACCGTGCCGCTGCCGCGACGCTTCGGCGCGGCAGCGTTGGCGACGCCGCCGGTCGAGGGCAGCAGTTTCGAGGGCAGGGAGACCTCGATGCGCTTGCCGTCGACCTCGACGACGACGCTGTGGCGGGCGGATGCGGCGGCGGAGTCCTGCAGCGACCCGCTCCACGGCTCGATGTCGTTGTCGAAGTCGGTCTCGATCCAGCGCGTGTAGATCGAGAACGGGTTCGACGTGAAGGCCGGGTCGCGCACGATCTTGCGGTGGAAGGGCAGCACGGTGGGCAGGCCGGCGACCTCGAACTCGTCGAGGGCGCGGCGCGAGCGCTCGAGCGCGTCCTCGCGGGTCGATCCGGTGACGATGAGCTTGGCGAGCAGCGAGTCGAACGCTCCGCTGATCACATCGCCCGTGGTCACGCCGCTGTCGACACGCACGCCGGGTCCGCCGGGGAAGCGCAGCACGTTGACCGGGCCGGGCGAGGGCATGAAGTTCAGCCCGGGGTCTTCGCCGTTGATGCGGAACTCGAACGAATGACCCTGGGGGATCGGGTCGTCGTAGTCGAGCACGCCGCCCTCGGCGATGCGGAACTGCTCGCGCACGAGGTCGATGCCGGTGACCTCCTCGGAGACCGGGTGCTCGACCTGGAGGCGCGTGTTGACCTCGAGGAACGAGATGGTGCCGTCTTTCGCGACGAGGAACTCGCACGTTCCTGCGCCGACGTAGCCGACCTCCTTGAGGATCGCCTTCGACGAGGAGTACAGCTCGGCGTTCTGCGCCACCGTGAGGAACGGCGCGGGCGCCTCTTCCACGAGCTTCTGGTGGCGGCGCTGCAGCGAGCAGTCGCGGGTCGAGATCACGACGACGTTGCCGTGCGCGTCGGCCAGGCACTGGGTCTCGACGTGGCGCGGCTGGTCGAGGTATTTCTCGACGAAGCACTCGCCGCGGCCGAAGGCCGCGATGGCCTCGCGGGTGGCCGAGTCGAACAGCTCGGGAATCTCTTCGCGGGTGCGCGCGACCTTGAGACCGCGTCCGCCGCCGCCGAAGGCCGCCTTGATCGCGACGGGGAGGCCGTGGATGTCGACGAAGTCGAGCACCTCCTGCGCGCCCGACACGGGGTTCAGCGTGCCCGGCGCGAGCGGGGCGCCCACCTTCTCGGCGATATGGCGCGCGGATACCTTGTCGCCGAGCTTCTCGATCGCGTCGGGCGACGGGCCGATCCAGATGATTCCGGCGTCGATGACGGCGCGGGCGAAGTCGGCGTTCTCGGCGAGGAAGCCGTAGCCGGGGTGGATGGCGTCGGCACCGGAGCGGCGGGCCACCGAGAGGATCTTCTCGATCACGAGGTAGGTGTCGGCCGAGGTGGCGCCGTCGAGCGCGTAGGCCTCGTCGGCGAGCTTGACGTGTCGCGCGTCCCTGTCCTGGTCGGCGTACACCGCCACCGAGGTGATGCCGCTGTCTTTAGCGGCGCGGATAACGCGTACTGCGATCTCTCCGCGGTTAGCGATGAGGACCTTGGAGATGCGAGCCATAGTTCCCTAGCTTATGGGGCCGCGAGGGCTCCCAATTTGGTTGCTGTCTACAAGAAAGGCGGATGCCACCCTGAGGTGCCCTACAACGCGCGGTTCCACAGGGTGTGCCAGCGCACTCCGAATTCGAGAAGTAGTTCGCGAAGGAGGGCGACCGAGAGTCCCACGACGGCGTGCGGGTCGCCCCGCACCTCGCTGATGAACGGGGCGCCGAGGCTGTCGATCGTGAACGCGCCGGCGACCTGCAGCGGTTCGCCCGTCGCCACGTAGGCGTCGATCTCCTCGTCGCTGATGTCGGCGGCGAACCGCACGCTCGAGGTCGAGACCCCGCCGGTCGCCCCCGCAACCACCCCGCCGCGGTGGTCGATGAGCCAGTGTCCGGAATGCAGCTCGCCCTCCCTGCCGCGCTGCAGCAGCCAGCGTTCGCGCGCCACCTCGGGCTCGTGCGGCTTGCCGTAGACGACGCCGTCGAGCTCGAACGCCGAATCTCCGCCCAGGATGAATCCGTCGATGGGTGCGCCGTCGACCGTGCGGCCCACGACGGCCTCGGCCTTCAGACGGGCCAGCAACAGCACCATCTCGGGGGCGGTCAGGGGTCCGGCTGCTTCCACCGCGGCATCCTCGTCGACATTCGACGCGAGCAGAATCGGCTCGACCCCGACCGCGCGCAGCGTCGCGAGCCTGGCCGGCGATGTCGACGCGAGGTACAGACGCACGCTGACTCCTAAACTCGGGGGATGGCTGAATCGAAAGAACTAGAGCTCGACGTTACCAACATCGCGCACGGCGGAATCTCCGTCGCGCGCCACGACGGCCGGGTGATTTTCGTGAGCGACGCGATCCCCGGCGAACGGGTGCTGGCCCGCATCACCGAGGATTCGAAGAAATCGTTCTGGCGCGCGGAGACCGTGAAGGTCATCGAGCCCAGCGAGCACCGCCAGATGCACGTCTGGTCGTCGGCGAGCGTGGCGCGCGCACCCGAGAACCGCGCGGGCGGCGCCGAGTTCGGCCACATCGAGATCTCGCACCAGCGCGAGCTCAAGCGCCAGGTCGTGGTCGACTCGCTGCAGCGGTTCGCCAAGCTCGACTCGCCCGTGGCCGACGACGTGGTCGTCGAGGCGCTGCCCGGCGCAGACGACGGCACGGGATGGCGCACCCGGGTTCGCCTGCACGTCGATGCATCCGGCCGCCCCGGTCCGTACGCCGCGCGTTCGCACACGGTGATCGCGGTCTCCGAACTGCCCCTCGCGACCGAGCTCGTGCAGGAGGCGGCTCCTCTCGACGCCAAGTTCGTCGGTGAAGAGCACGTCGACATCGTGCAGGCGGCGACCGGCGGAGCCCGTCTCATCGTCGGCGACCAGAAGCCGTCGACGATCACCGAGGTCGTGGGCGACCGCGAGTTCCGTCTCGCCGACACCGGATTCTGGCAGGTGCACACGCACGCCGCCCAGACCCTCACGACGGCCGTGCAGGAGGCGATCGACCCGGCGCTCTTCGACACGAAGGCCCACAACCTCGACCTCTACGGCGGGGTCGGTCTGCTCGCCGCCGCGGTGGGCGACCGGTTCGGCGCCGGCACCAAGATCACGAGCGTCGAGAGCGACGCCACGGCTACCGGCTTCGCCGCGCGCAACCTCGCGGAATGGATCGGGGCGGATGCCGCGACGGGACGGGTCGAGCGCTGGATCGCGCAACTCGCCGCCACCGCCAATGCGCACGACCGCGCACGACTGCGCGCCGCGACGATCGTGCTGGACCCGCCCCGCTCGGGTGCGGGCAAGCAGGTCGTGCAGGCCATCGGAGGACTGCAGCCGGCACAGATCGTCTACGTGGCCTGCGACCCCGTCGCGCTGGCCCGCGACGTCGGCCTGTTCGCCGAGCGCGGCTACGACCTCACCGCGCTGCGCGCGTTCGACCTGTTCCCGCACACGCATCACGTCGAGGCGGTAGCCACTCTCACGCGTCGCTAACGGCCTTATCTGACCGGGTCCGCTGTGTCGCGTGCACCGGCGATTGCCGCCGTGAGACTATTGCTGTGGCAGCCCGAGTCCAGGCGGTTGTCATGCGCACTAGACAGGATCGACATGGAGCACCCAACAGCTACCTCAGCGGGTGAGTTGGGGGCGGTTGCCGCCGTCCGAGTGGCCGTCGTCGACGACCACGAGTCTGTGCGACTCGGCCTCAAGGCCGCCTTCATCGACGAGGGCTACCAGTTTCTGATCGCCGCCGCGAACGTCAACGAACTCGTCGACGGCCTCGCCGGCCGCGAGTGCGACGTCGTTGTTCTCGACCTCTCGCTCGGCGACGGCTCGTCGGTCACCGAGAACGTCAAGCGGGTGCAGGCGCTGGGTTCGGCCGTGCTCGTGCACAGCATCGCCGACCGGGTGGCCTACGTGCGCGAGGCGCTCGCCGCCGGTGCCGCGGGAGTCATCCCCAAGTCGTCGGCCACCCGCACCGTCATCGCCGCCGCCGCGAGCGTCGCACGCGGCGAGGTGCTCAACAACCTCGAGTGGGCCACGGCGATCGACGCCGACGGCGACTTCGCCCGCGCCGAGCTCGGCCGCCGCGAGCGCGAGATCCTGCACCTCTACGCCTCGGGGCTGCCGCTCAAGCTCGCGGCCCAGCAGCTGGGCATCAGCTATTCCACCGCGCGCGAGTACCTCGACCGCATCCGAGTCAAATACGTCGAGGTTGGCCGGCCCGCGCCGACCAAGGTCGACCTCCTGCGCCGGGCCGTGGAGGACGGCATCCTTCCCGGGCTCGACTCGGACGGCGGAGATGGCCACTAAGCCACCCCCGGTTCGCGCCGTGCCCACGGGCAAGCGCAGTCCGATCAGCCGTCTACAGATCGAGGGACTGGCCTCCCGGCTCACCGCGGTGTTCGGCATCGTGTTCGGGCTGCAGACACTGCCTGTGCTGCTGTCGCAGATCGACGCATCAGAACCGCTGTGGGCGTGGATCGTCGTGCCGGCTCTCTACGCGAGCATCGTCGTCGCGTTCGTCGCGGCTATGGCGCAGCGGTGGGTCGTCGGCACCAACATCGTCGTGGCCTCGATCTACCTTCTGGCTCTCGCGACCTGGCCGCTGGCGATCACCGTGCCGAGCGACGGCCAGCTCGACCGCTACTGGCTGTATTTCCTGGTCACCTATGCGACGGCCACGGCCACGGTGGGTTTCAGCCTGCCGATCGCCACCTGCTACCTGTTCGCGGCGCCCGTCATCTACGGATTCATCCGCGTGACGCCCCAGGGCGGCAACGCTTCGGTGCTCGAGGCGACGCTCGAGGTCGTCTATTCGATTCTCATCGGCGGCGCCGTCGTGCTCATCATCACGCTGTTGCGGCAGGCCGCGGCCGCCGTGGATGTCGCCCAGTCGGCCGCGCTCGACCGGTATTCGCGCGCCGTGCACGCCCACGCCACAGAGATCGAGCGCGTGCAGGTCGACTCGATCGTGCACGACAGCGTGCTCACCACCCTGCTCTCCGCCGCCAGGGCCTACACGCCGGAAGCGAAGCGCATCGCGGCGACCATGGCGTCCAACGCGATCGGGCATCTGCGCGAGGCCGCCCTGGTGAGCCCCGACGACGGCGGCTCGGTGCAGCTCTCCGCCGTCGCCCGCCGCATCTCGGAGGCCGCGTCGAGCATGAGCGCGCCGTTCGAGCTGCGCACCCGCGACGTGTCGGCGCAGGGGATGCCGCTGCAAGCGGCGGAGGCGGTCTATTCGGCGGCCGTGCAGGCGATGGTCAACAGCCTGCAGCACGCCGGCCAAGACCCGCGGGTGAGCCGCTGGGTCACCATCCGCGGCGCCGTCCCCTCCGGCATCGAGGTCGAGGTGGGCGACACGGGCGTCGGGTTCTCATTCGTCGACCTCCCGGCCGAGCGGATGGGCCTGCGCGTGTCGATCGTCGAACGGGTGACGAACGCCGGCGGTCTGGTCGAGATCGACTCCGCGGTCGACGAGGGCACGGTCATCGCGATCCGCTGGCCCCGGCCGCCGGCCCCCGGTGCGCTCGGCGACCACGCGCGAGCCCCGGCCGGCCCACGGGGGATCGCATGATCATCGGTATCCCACGCTTCATCATCGTCGGCATCGGGGCATCGTTCTCGGTGTACCACGTCATCCTCGGCCTGCTCACCCTGGACGTGCCCGCGTCGCCCGAGCCGGTGATCGCCGCCATGGTGCTCTACCTCGGCGCGACCGTGCTGAGCCTGCTGCGTTTCGGCCCGCCGCGCATGCCGATCTGGATGGCCGCCTTCAACGTGGCCGTCGTCGTCGCCGTGCCGCTGCTCGTGACGAGCGAACTCGACCCCGACCGGGAGGGCGGCAACGGCTACGCCACCTGGTACATCGCCGCGGTCGGAACGCTGATGGCGATCACCTCGACCCGGCGACGTCACCTCTTCGCCTGGGCCGGCATCGCGTTCCTCGTCTTGCAGTCGATCGTCTGGGGCGGCCCGGCGACCCTCGTCGAGCTCGGCGTCGTCGGAAGCGTCTCGTGGGTCGTCATCTCGCACGTTCTCAGCCACTCGATCGCGAAGGCCACGAAGGATGCCCGTCGGTTCGCCTACGCCGAGCGCGAGGCCGCCGACTGGCAGGCGGCCCAGGAGGCGCACGTGTTCGAGCGCCAGTTCCGGCTCGGCCAGACCAGTTCGAGCGCCCTGCCGATGCTGCGCCAGATCCAGGCGAAGGCGGGCGATCTCAGCGAGGCGGAGCGACAGGAGTGCCTCTACCTCGAGGGAGCCATCCGCGACGAGATCCGCGGCCGCAACCTGCTCAACAACGCCGTGCGGGAGCAGGTGATGCTCGCCAGGCGGCGGGGCGCCATCGTGACCCTCCTCGACGAGGGCGGCATGGACGCCGTCGTCGAACCGGCGCGCGGCCGGGTGCTCGACCAGCTGGCCGAGGCCATGCGCGGCAGCTCCGCCGACAAGATCATCGTGCGCACCGCGAGCGAGGGCAGCGATACGGCCATCACCGTCGTCGGCCTGCGCAGCACGGGGGCCGACGGCGCCGACTCGGCCGGCGACGAGCTCAACGACGACGAAGACGACGAAGTGGACCTCTGGCTGGAGATCCCGCGCGCGTAGCCGGTTGCCGGGTGCCGACCGCTGCCGTACCTCGTTATCGAAGTCGCCCGTTAACTGACTACAGGGCCGGAGACGAATCTCCGGCCCTGTGTCAAAATCCGAGTCAGGGCACTAACCCGAATAGCACCCTGACTCGCCTCCATGAGTTAGCCCGCTTACCCTAGTCGGCTAACAAATGGTGGTGTAACTCGATGAGAGACACCTAGCACTAGTAATACTGCCGGTTGGTGAAACTATTGCACAGTCGTCATTTAGGAGGACACTCGGGGTACAGTTTTGCACCCCTCCCGCAGCCCTGCCAATAACCTAGCGGGACGCCCGTCTTTTCGCCACGAATTCCGGGGTACATCGGGCGAAAACAGGCCTTTAGAACCGCCCGCAGCGCACCGCACAGATGAATCCCTCTCGCGGTTGTGCGGATTCCGCGGAGCCGGCGCCAGCTCCCATCCGGCCGCTGCGGCCGGCTGATAGTGTCTCTGAGGCTGGCGTCTGGGTCGCCGGCGGAAACGGGTGCGGAAGTGAAACTGGGATCTGACGGCGAACGACCAGTCCGGGTGGTCATCTACACGATCGGCTCGCTCGGCGTGCGTCTCGCGGGACCCGCGATCCGCGCCCACAGGTTCGCGGAGGCGCTCTCCCGCGTCGCCGAGGTGCGTCTGCTGTCCGAGACATCCGCGACCATTTCGAACGACGACTTCCTGATCGCACGCGCCGGCGGCGACGACCTCGTCGAGCACATCCGTTGGGCCGACGTGCTGATCATGCAGAGCTCGCTGCTGACCTACCTCCCCGAGGTGCTCGACACCGACACCATCATCGTCGCCGACCTCTACGACCCGTTCCTGCTCGAGCAGCTGCAGCAGGGGCTCTACACCGGTGACGAGGACCAGCGCGAGACCGCCGACTTCACCGTGCGCACCGTGAACGACATGCTGCGGTTCTCCGACTACTTCATCTGCGCGTCGGAGAAGCAGCGGGACATGTGGATCGGCCAGCTCACCGCCGTCGGCCGGCTCAACCCCGAGACATACCGTGACGACCCCTCGCTGCGTCAGCTCATCGACATCGTGCCCTTCGGCGTCGACGAGACGCCGCCCGTGCAGACCGAGCACGGCATCCGGGGTGTCGTCGACGGCATCTCGCTCACCGACAAGGTGGTGCTCTGGGGCGGAGGGATCTACGACTGGTTCGACCCGCAGACGCTCGTGCGCGCCATCGCCCAGCTCGCCGAGAAGCACGACGATCTGCGCCTCTTCTTCCTCGCCAAGAACCAGGTCGACCCCGATTCGACGTCGATGGAGATCGTCGAGCACACCGTGCAACTCGCGCGCGACCTCGGCGTTCTCGACTCCAGCGTGTTCTTCAACGAACACTGGGTGACGCACTCCGAGCGGGCGAACTACTTCCTCGACGCGGATGTCGGCGTGAGCACCCACCTCGATCACCTCGAGACGGCCTTCAGCTTCCGCACGCGCCTGCTCGACTACATCTGGACCGGCCTTCCCATCGTCAACTCGGCCGGCGACGCTTTCGAGAAGGCGATCGTCGAGCGCAACCTCGGTCGCGTGGTCGAACCCGGCGACGTCGACGCCCTCGCCGACGCCCTCGAGCAGATGCTGTACAACGACGAGCTCTCGGCCGAGGTCCGCGCCAACGTCGCCGCGTACGCGCCCGAACTGATGTGGTCGACGGCGGTCAAGCCGCTCGTCGAGTTCGTGAGCACCCCGCGTCGTGCGGCGGACTTCCCGCGCATCGAGAAGGCGCACGCCGACGACATGGCCGAGCGGCTGCGCGAACGCCTCGCCCGTGAGGGTCGCACGCCCGAGACCCCGGCGGAGACCGCCCTGCGCGAAATGCGGTCGAGCGTCTCGTGGCGCATCACCGCCCCGTTGCGCAAGCTGCGCGGGGCCGTGCGCCGGCCGTAGCCGGCTTCAGGCGGAGAAACCGCGCCAGGTGTCGTGTCCGCGCACGATGGGGGTGCGGATGGCGCGCTGGCTGCGCTGCCAGGCAGAGGGGGCGGATGCCGCGTCCCGCTCGTGCTCGCCGGCGAGCTCCTCGAGGGCGGCACCCAGCACCGCCGTCACCGCGGCGACCTCGGCGGGGGTCGGGTCGCCCGACACGATCGTGAACGACGCGGGCGCGGCGTCGGGTAGCTGCGAGGTCACAGCGGGATGTTCCCGTGCTTCTTGGGCGGCAGCGTAGCGCGCTTGGTGCGCAGGGCACGCAGCGCCTTGATGATCGCGACGCGGGAGGCCGCCGGCTCGATGACGCCGTCGAGCTCGCCGCGCTCGGCCGCGAGGAACGGGCTCGCCACGTTGTAGGTGTACTCGTTCGCGAGCTTGGTGCGCACCGCGGCGACGTCTTCGCCCGCTGCCTCCGCCGCCTTGATCTCGTTGCGGTAGAGGATGTTGACGGCACCCTGCCCGCCCATCACCGCGATCTCCGCGGTCGGCCAGGCGTAGTTGAGGTCGGCGCCGAGCTGCTTCGAGCCCATCACGATGTACGCGCCGCCGTAGGCCTTGCGGGTGATGATGGTGACGAGCGGCACGGTGGCTTCGGCGTAGGCGTAGAGCAGCTTCGCGCCGCGGCGGATGACGCCGGTCCACTCCTGGTCGGTGCCCGGCAGGTAGCCGGGCACGTCGACGAGGGTGATGATCGGGATGGAGAACGCGTCGCAGAAGCGCACGAAACGCGCGGCCTTCTCGCCGGCCTCGATGTTGAGGGTTCCGGCCATGGAGTTCGGCTGGTTCGCCACGATGCCGACCGAGCGGCCCTCGACGCGGGCGAAACCGACGACGATGTTCGGCGCGAAGAGCGGCTGGGTCTCGAGGAAGTCGCCGTTGTCGACGATGTGCTCGATGACGGTCTTCACGTCGTACGGCTGATTGGGGCTGTCGGGGATGAGGGTGTTGAGCTTGCGGTCGGCGTCGGTGATCTCGAGTTCGACGGCGCCGTCGTAGACGGGCAGCTCGGCGAGGTTGTTGTCGGGCAGGAAGCTGATGAGAGCGCGGGCGTAGTCGAGCGCGTCGCTCTCGTCGCTGGCGAGGTAGTGCGCCACACCCGAGATGCTGTTGTGGGTCAGGGCCCCGCCGAGCTCCTCCATGCCCACGTCTTCGCCGGTGACGGTCTTGATCACGTCGGGGCCGGTGACGAACATCTGGCTGGTCTTGTCGACCATGATCACGAAGTCGGTGAGGGCGGGGGAGTACACGGCGCCGCCGGCCGCCGGGCCCATGATGATCGAGATCTGGGGGATGACGCCGGAGGCCTGGGTGTTGCGGCGGAAGATCTCGCCGTACTTGCCGAGGGCGACGACACCCTCCTGGATGCGAGCTCCTCCCGAGTCGAGCATGCCGATGATCGGCACACCCGTCTTGATGGCGTGGTCCATGACCTTGATGATCTTCTCGCCGGCGACCTCTCCGAGTGAGCCGCCGAAGATGGTGAAGTCCTGGGCGTAGACGGCCACCTGGCGCCCGTGGATGGTGCCGAGTCCCGTGACGACGGCGTCGCCGTAGGGCCGCTTCTTCTCCATGCCGAAGGCGTGAGTGCGGTGGCGCACGAACTCGTCGAGTTCGACGAACGACCCGTGGTCGAGCAGTTCGTCGATGCGCTCGCGCGCGGTCTTCTTGCCCCGCGCGTGCTGCTTCTCGATCGCGGTCTCGCCGCTCGCCGTCACGGCCTCGTGGTAGCGAACCTTCAGGTCGGCGAGCTTGCCCGCGGTCGTAAAGAGGTCGGGATTGGCGTTCTCTGGATTCACGGTTTCACTCTACTGGTGCGCCTTCGGGGCGCCCGGCTGTCGAAACGTACAGAAAGGCCAGCGTTCGCTTGCACGGATGTTGCGAAGTGGTCACTTCCCGTTAACCTCGGCGTATCCTTCGCGGTCATCTCGCGCCCGTAACGTCACCACATTGGCAGCCAACCGGTCGCCGTGAATGGAGTTCCGCGTGCACCAATCGGCCGAGGTCGTCGCCGTCATTCCGGCGCGCGGTGGGTCGAAGGGCGTGCCGCGTAAGAACCTGCGCGAGGTGGGCGGGGTTCCCCTCGTGGTGCGGGCCATCCGTAACGCCCAGGCCGTGGCATCCATCGACCGGGTCGTCGTCTCCACCGACGACGACGAGATCGCCGCCGTCGCGTTCGCGGCGGGCGCCGACGTCGTCGACCGACCGGCCGAGCTGGCGGGCGACGAGGCGAGCTCCGAGGCAGCGCTGCTGCAGACCCTCGACGCGCTCGACGCGCGCGGCATCGACACCCGCATCGTGGTCTTCATCCAGGCCACCTCCCCGTTCATCGACCCGGCCTCGCTCGACCAGGCGGTCGCCCGCGTCGACGCCGGCGCCGACGACGTCGTCTTCTCGGCCGTCGAGACCCACGCCTTCCTCTGGAAACTCGACGCATCGGGCGCCGTCGGGGTCAACCACGACCATTCCTTCCGCCCGCGCCGCCAAGACCGCGACGCCCAGTTCCAGGAGACGGGCGCCTTCTACGTGATGCGCGCCGACGGATTCCGCGCCGCGGGCTACCGCTTCTTCGGCACGGTGGGCATCGTCACCGTCGACGAACGGCACGCGATCGAGATCGACACCGAAGAGCAGTTGGCCGTGTCATCCGTTCTCGCCCGCGCTTTCGATCCGGATGCGCCCGAGCCCGACGCGGCCCCGGTCAGCTCCGCGCCGACGGCCATCGACGTCGACGCCGTCATCACCGACTTCGACGGCGTGCACACCGACGACCGTGTGCTCGTGGCCGAGGACGGCAGCGAGTTCATCGTCGCCAACCGCTCCGACGGCATGGGCGTGCGCCTGCTGCGCGAGGCCGGCGTTCCCATGCTCATCCTCTCCACCGAGGTGAACCAGGTCGTCTCCGCTCGGGCCCGCAAGCTCGGCGTCGACGTCCGCCACGGCCTCAGCGACAAGGCGAGCGCGCTCGTCGAGTGGGTCGAGGCGCACGGCTTCGACCTCGAGCGGGTCGCCTACCTCGGCAACGACGTCAACGACCTCGCATGCCTCGATCTCGTCGGATGGCCCATCGCGGTCGCCGACGCCCATCCCCTCGTCATCGCAGCAGCCCGGGTGGTACTCACCCGACGCGGCGGCGACGGCGCCGTTCGCGAACTCGCAGAGCTCGCTATGCCAACCGATAAGGAAAACTACGCATGACCATCAACATCGGAACCCACTCCATCGGCACAGGCGAGCCCGTGTATGTCATCGCGGAGATCGGTCTCAACCACAACGGCAGCGTCGAGCTCGCCAAGCAGATGATCGACGTCGCCGCCGACGCCGGAGCCCAGGCCGTCAAGTTCCAGAAGCGCACCCCCGACGTGTCCACGCCCGAGCACATGAAGGGCGTCATGCGCGAGACGCCCTGGGGCACCATGACCTACCTCGAGTACCGCTACCGCGTCGAGTTCAACCGCGAGCAGTACATCGAGATCGGCGACCACGCCCTGCTGCGCGGCCTCGACTGGTTCGCATCGCCGTGGGACGAGCCCGCCGTGGCGTTCCTCGAAGACCTCGGAGTCGTGGCCCACAAGGTCGCCTCGGCGTCGGTCACCGACATCGGCATGCTGCAGGCCCTCGCGGCCACGGGCAAGCCGGTCATCCTGTCGACCGGCATGTCGACGATGGACCAGATCGACGCGGCCGTCGACGTTCTCGACCGTGAGCGTCTCGTGATGCTGCACGCCACCTCGTCGTACCCGATGCCCACCGAGGAGGCCAACCTGCGCATGATCCCCGCGCTCGCCGCCCGCTTCCCCGACCTGCCCATCGGCTACTCGGGACACGAGCGCGAGCTGCAGATCAGCCTCGCCGCCGTCGCGCTCGGCGCCACCGTCGTGGAGCGTCACCTCACGCTCGACCGTGCCATGTGGGGTTCCGACCACTCGGCTTCGCTCGAGCCCGCCGACTTCGTGCAGCTCGTCGCCGACATCCGTGTCGTCTCCGAGGCGCTCGGCGACGGCGTGAAGCGCGTGTTCCCCGGAGAGCTGGCACCGCTGGCGAAGCTCCGTCGCGTCCAGGCCTGAGAGAAGCGCGCGTGAGAGCTCTCGCCCTCGTCGACACCGACTCGTACGTGAAGTGGGGGGCCGCGCTGCTCGCGCAGCTCCCCGCCGACTGGACGAGGGAGATCGCCGTCGTCGCGACCCCCGGTGCCCCGAGCGTGCCCCAGCTGTCGGCCGCGCTCGCGGGCAGCGGGTTCGACGGTGCCGCGCGGCAGCTCACCCTCGACGCGCTGCACGAGCGGGTGCTGCTCGAGCAGCCCGACGTGATCATCGTCGCGATGCGCGGGCCGGCGGCCTCCGTCGTGCTGCGCGTGCTCTCGGGCGTGCCCAACCGCCCGGTGTTCGTGAGCGGGCTGCCGGGCATCTCGATCCCGGCCACCTGGAAGGCGCTGTTCTATCGCGCCCAGGCCGACCTGATGGTGCTGCACAGCAAGCGCGAGATCCGCGAGTTCGCGGTCGTCGCCGTCAAACGGGCCTGGACGCACCGGCTCGTGCTCGCCACCCTGCCGTTCATCGAGCGTCGGCCCGCGGCCGGCGGCGGCGACATAGTGTTCGCCGTGCAGTCGATCGTTCCCCTGATGCGCCCCGAGCGCGAGCGAGTGCTCGACATCCTCATCGACACCGCCGTGCGCAACCCCGACCACCGCGTGGTCATCAAGGTGCGGGCGGTGAGCGGCGAGCAGCAGACGCACGACGAGGAGTTCAGCTACCCCGACCTGCTGGCACAGCGGGCCTCGGCGCCCCACAATCTGGTCGTGGCATCCGGCCCCATGTCCGCGGCGCTCGACACCGCGCTCGGTTTCGTCACGGTCAGCTCGACCGCGTCGATCGAGGCGATCGCCCGCGACGTGCCCCTCGTCGTGCTCGACGAGTTCGGGGTCTCCGACGAGCTCATCAACCCGGTCTTCCTCGGCAGCGGGCTGTTCGGCGACGGCGAAGCCGTGGCGTCGCTCGCGTTCGCGCGACCCGATCCCGGTTGGCTCGACGACAACTACTTCCACGCTCCGGAAGACGACGACTGGATGCGCGCCCTCGACGACCTGCTCGCGCAACGCGCGTCGGCGCCGCTGCCGCACCGCCCCTCGCTGCGGGGCACCCTCGGCGGGCTGCTGCGCCGCGCGTGGGAGCGCAAGCAGGCGTTCGGCGAACACGACCGTTCGGCGCTCGGAGCCGTCGCGCTCGTCGTGGGCACACCCGCCCGCACCGCGCTGCTCGCGGTGCGCCGCCTGTCGCGCGGACGGCAGCACACGTGGGTATCGAAGGGCTGACCGGCGGTTAGCCTTGACGCATGGAGCTCCCCCTCAGCGCGGCCGCGGTCGACCACCTCGAGATTCTTCCCGAGGCCGGCTCCACCAACGACGAGCTGGTCGCGAGGGCGGGTGGGCTCGGCGACTTCGCCGTCGTGGTGACCGGCAGCCAGACCGCCGGGCGCGGACGCCTCGGCCGCGTGTGGGTGGCCCCGCCCGGCGCGAGCCTCGCGATCTCGGTGCTGTTGCGGCCGGTGCTGCCCGGCGGCCAGCCGCTCGAACTGCGGCACTTCGGCTGGCTGCCGCTCATCGCCGGTGTTGCCATGACCCGCACCGTGCAGGCGATGCTGCCCGAGCGGAACGTGGGGCTCAAGTGGCCCAACGACGTGCAGGTCGACGGGCTCAAGATCTCCGGGCTGCTCGCCGAGCTGCTTCCGGCCGGTGACGCCGTCGTGATGGGCGCGGGTCTCAACCTGTCGCTCACCCGCGAGCAGCTGCCCACTCCCGTCTCGACGTCGCTCGACCTCTCCGGCGCCACGCTCTCGGGCGACGAACTCGCCGACGCGGCGCTCAGCCGCTACCTGCTCGAACTGCGCGAGCTCTACACCGGCTTCGTGCGGCTCGGTGCCGACCCGGTCGGCAGCGGCGTCGCGCAGCAGCTCACCGAACTGTGCACCACGATCGGCCGGCAGGTGAAGGTCGAACTGCCCGGCGTGGCCGACCTCGTCGGCACGGCGGTCGGAATCGACGGCAGTGGGCGGCTGCAGGTGCGCGGCTCGTTGGATGGCCTCGTTACGGCTGTCGCCGCGGGCGACGTGACACATCTGCGGTATGAATGACACATGTCCACTGAGAGCCGGGTGCCCGAGGCCGTCGTCGCGCGGCTGCGTCCGCACGGCCGCGCCCTCTTCTGGCCGAGCCTCGCGCTCATCCTGATCCTCGGCGCCACCGGATACTTCTACGGCACCTTCGACGAGCCGTGGCAGAACATCGCCGTACTGGCCGGCGCGCTTCTGCTCGGCATCCTGCTCTGGCTGTTGCCACTGCTGCACTGGCTGGGCCGGCACTACACGATCACCACCCGCCGCATCGTGCTGCGCAGCGGATTCTTCGTGCGGATGCGCCAGGAGCTCCTGCACAGCCGCGGGTACGACGTGACCGTGCGCAAGAACGCGATGCAGGCGATCTTCCGCAGCGGCGACGTGCTGATCAACACCGGCCTCGACAACCCGATCGTGCTGCGCGACGTGCCGGCGGCCAACCTCGTGCAGGCCGCACTGCACGACCTGATGGAACACAGCCAGAACCCCGTCGCGGCTCGGCGCCAGCAGGAACAGTCGGCGGCCCCCGACGAGACCACCGCGTGGGGCGTGCGCTAACCCGCTGCCCCGATCTGCGCGAAGATAGAACGGTTGAACGCCGAGAACCCGCCCGGCGTCTGAACCCCAGGAGTTCGAGCATGTCGCGAATCGTCGGTGTAATCGGTGGCGGGCAGCTCGCCCGCATGATGGTGCCGGCGGCGATCAACCTGGGGATCCCGATCCGGGTGTTGGCCGAGCGCGAGGGCGAACCGGCGGCGCTCGCCGTGACCGCCTACGGCAGCCACCTCGACCTCGACACCGTGCTCGCTTTCGCCGAGACCGTCGACGTCGTCACCTTCGATCACGAGCACGTTCCCCAGGCGGTGCTGCGCGAGCTCGTCGCCCGTGGCGTGAACGTGCAGCCGGGTCCGGATGCGCTGCAGTTCGCGCAGAACAAGCTGGCGATGCGGCAGCGTCTCGCAGAACTCGGCATCCCGGTGCCCGACTGGGCCAGGGTCGAAACCGCAGAGCAGCTCGCCGACTTCCTCGCCGACCACGGCGGCAAGGGCGTGCTCAAGACCGCGACGGGCGGCTACGACGGCAAGGGCGTGCGGGTGGTGCGTGACGCGAGCGAGGCGGCCGACTGGCTGGCCGACGGCGAGCCGCTGCTCGTCGAGGAGCTCGTGGAGTTCCGCCGCGAGCTGGCCCAACTGGTCGCCCGGAGACCCGGCGGGGAACTGGCGCTCTGGCCCGTCGTCGAGTCGGTGCAGCGCGACGGTGTGTGCGCCGAGGTCATCGCCCCCGCCCCCGGTTCGGCGGGCAGGGTCGCCGACGTCGCCGCCGACATCGCCACCACCGTCGCGGAGGCGCTCGGGGTGACCGGCGTGCTCGCGGTCGAGCTCTTCGAGACCAGCGACGACCGCCTGCTCGTGAACGAGCTGGCGATGCGGCCGCACAACACCGGACACTGGACGCTCGACGGTTCGACGACGAGCCAGTTCGAGCAGCACCTGCGTGCCGTGCTCGACCTGCCGCTCGGCGCCACCGGGTGCCGCGACGAGTGGGCCGTGATGGTCAACGTGCTCGGCGGTCCGACCACGGCTACGATCGCCGACCGGTACGCGGCGGCCTTCGCCGACCAGCCGACCGTCAAATTCCACTTCTACGACAAGACCCCGCGACCCGGCCGCAAGGTCGGTCACGTCGACGCCGGTGGCGACGACCTCGACGAGGTCGTCTATCGTGCGCGTGCCGCGGCGGCCTTCTTCGAGGGTTGACCCTACGATTGTTCCCGTGTCCACACCACTCGTAGCCGTCGTCATGGGGTCAGACTCCGACTGGTCGGTGATGGCCGACGCCGCTGCCGCACTCGCCGAATTCGGAATCGCCCACGAGGTCGAGATCGTGTCGGCCCACCGCACACCCGAACGCATGATCGAATTCGGCCGCACCGCCGTCGACCGAGGCCTCAAGGTCATCATCGCCGGAGCGGGCGGAGCGGCTCACCTGCCCGGCATGCTCGCCGCGGTCACGACCCTGCCGGTGATCGGCGTGCCCGTCGCCCTGGCAAAACTCGACGGCCTCGACTCGCTGCTCTCGATCGTGCAGATGCCGGCCGGTGTTCCCGTCGCGACCGTCTCGATCGGCGGCGCGCGCAACGCGGGACTCCTCGCCGCCCGCATCCTCTCCACTTCCGACTCCGAGCTCGCCGAGAAGCTCGCGACGTTCGCGCGGGGCCTCGAACAGCTCGTCGCAGACAAAAACGCGGCTCTCGCCTCCAGACTGTGACGATCGCCAGCCCTGTCCGCTTCCCGGACACGAGCTCACGAACCACCATGACCCGCAGGGCCTGGTGGTTGGTCGGCCTCAACATCCTGCTGCCGGGTTCGGCCCAGCTGCTCGCCGGCAACCGCAAGCTCGGCCGGTTCGGCGTTCTCGCGACCTTCGCGCTCTGGATCATCGCCATCCTGACCCTCGTCTTCTTCCTCTTCGGGCGCCCCGTGCTCTACACGCTGTTCACGAACGTGGTGGCGCTCACCGTGATCCAGGCCGTCATCGTGTTCTACGTCGCGCTGTGGATCCTGCTGACCGTCGACACCCTGCGGCTCGCGCGGCTCATCAAGGTCTCGCCGCCGTCCCGCCCGCTCGTGGCGGCGCTGGCCGTCGCCGTACTGGTCGCGGTGAGCGCGACCGGCAACTACGGCGTGGTGGTCACCGGGGCGACCCGCGACGCGATCAACAAGGTCTTCGTGGCCGGGCAGGCTGCCGAGGCGGTCGACGGGCGCTACAACATCCTGCTGCTCGGCGGCGACGCGGGCCCCGACAGGCAGGGTCTCCGCCCCGACAGCATCTCGGTGATGAGCATCGAGGCGGCGACGGGCAAGGCCACCATGATCGGCATCCCGCGCAACCTCGAGGACGCCCCGTTCGTCGAGGGCTCCCCGCTCTACGGGCCCTTCCCCGACGGCTACGACTGCGGCGACGACTGCCTCATCAGCTACCTCTACACCTACGGGGTGGAACACCCCGACCTGTATCCGGATGCCGCGAAAGAGGGCAGCAACGCCGGGGTGGAGGCGATGCGCGACGCCGTGGGCGGAGTGCTCGGCATCACGCTGCAGTACTACGTGCTCATCGACATGAAGGGCTTCAGCGACCTCATCGACGCCCTCGGCGGCGTGCAGATCGAGTCGACGGGCCGCTTCCCGATCGGCGGCGGCGAAGACCGCAACAGCCAGCCGATCAACGTCGAGGGCTGGATCGAGCCCGGCGTGCAGCAGATGAACGGGTACACCGCCCTCTGGTACGCCCGCGCGCGTCACGGCACGAGCGACTACGACCGCATGGCGAGGCAGCGGCAGGTGCAGGAGGCGATCCTCGCCCAGTTCGTGCCGGCCAACGTGCTCGGCAAGTTCCAGGCGATCGCCGAGGCCGGCTCGCAAGTGGTGACCACCGACGTGCCATCCGCGGCTCTTCCCTACTTCGTGCAGCTCGCCGAGAAGACCCGGGCCCTGCCGATCGAGAAGGTCGAGCTGGTGCCCAGCAACGGGGTCGACGTCGTGCGCCCCGACTTCGACGCGATCCACGCGATGGTCGATGCCGCGCTGGCGGCGACCACGGAGACCCCGGCGCCGTAGCGCCCGGCCCCCAGAGCCCGGCCGGCTACAGCGGGAGGGCCTACAGGTCGGCGTGCAGCTGCCAGACCTTCTCGGCCGAGTTGCGCCAGCTGAACAGGCTGGAGCGGTCGCGTCCCGCCTGGCCCATGCGCTGCGCGAGCACGCCGTCGTCGGCGACCGTGGCAATCGCCTCGGCGAGCCGCTCGGGGTAGCCCTCTGCGTCGTCGCGGGCGACCACGAGACCGGCGTCGCCGCCGACCTCGACGAGCGCGGGGTCGTCGGAGTGCACCACGGGGGTGCCGAAGTGGAAGGCCTCGATGATCGGGATGCCGAAGCCCTCGGCGAGGCTGGGCATCACGAAGACCGTGGCCCGCTCGAGCGCGACCGCGAGGTCGGCGTCGCTGAGGTAGCCGAGCGCGCGCACGCGGTCGGGCTCGAGTCCGGCGGAGGCGGCGATGCCGGCGATGTCGACCTCGCCCCAGCCGGGCGGACCGACGATGAGCAACGGCAGATCGGCGGATGCGCCGCTTCCGAGCGAACGGATGAGCGGTTCGAGCGCCTTGCGTGGTTCGAGGGTGCCGACCGCGAGGATGTAGCGTTCGGGCAGCTCGAGGCGCTCCGCGCGCTCGTCGGCGTCGACGGGCGTGACCAGCTGCGAGCTGACCGCGCTGCCGATCACCCGGATGCGCTGCCCGAAGTCGAAGATCTCGGCCAGCTGGTCGCCGACGGCGTGGGTGGGAACGACGATCGCGTCGGCGTAGCGATGCGCCCGCTTGGCCATCGCGCGGTGCCAGGAGGCGCCGTGCGGGGTGAGGGTCTCGGGGTGGGTCCACGGAACGGCGTCGTGGATGGTCACGGCGATCTGGTCGCCGGATCCGCTCGCGCGGTCGTGGCGGAAGAGCGGGGCCAGCAGACTCGTCGCGTGGATCATGCCCTTGCCGGGCAGTCGGGTGAAGCCGTGCTGCCAGGCGGCGGACAACTCGCGCCGGGCGAGGGCGCTCTTGTAGACACTGTCGAGGCCGGGCAGTTTGTCGCGCAGCATCGCGTACTGCTCGTCGGTCGACGACGAGACGACCCCCTGGATCTCGCAACCGGCGGGGGCCGTGTCGATGAGCGCGCGCGTGAGTTCCTCGGCGTAGCGCCCGATGCCGCCGGGCACGGGCGCGAGGATCTGGTCGATGATGATGCGCAGTGTTGTCATGGGGCTTTCCGGTTCCGGCTGAAGGAACTGTCGATGGAATCTAGCGTATGGGACTACGCGGCGGAGCGGGTGGGGGCGTCGCCCTCGGTGCGCGATGCGGCCGTCGCCGTGCGCGGGGCGACCAGGCGCAGGATGCCCCACTGCGTCACCCGGAAGAGCGCCTCGAAGACGATGCCGCGGCTCATCTTCGACACTCCGGTCTCGCGCTCGCGGAACACGATGGGCACCTCGGCGATGCCGGCGCCGGCGTCGTGCGCACGCAGGGCCATGTCGATCTGGAAGCAGTAGCCGCGCGACGCCACGGTGCGGGCGGTGATCCGGTGCAGCAGCGCGGCGTCGTAGGCGCGGTATCCGGCCGTGGCGTCGTGCACCCGCAGCGGCAGGGCGAACCGGGCGTACTCGTTGCCGGCGCGGCTGAGCAGTCGACGCCGGGCCGGCCAGTTCTCGACGATGCCGCCGGCGACCCAGCGCGAGCCGATCACGAGGCCGACGGGTCGGGCCGGGTCGACGAGACGGTCGAGGATGGCGGGGAGGGTCTCGGCGGGGTGCGAGCCGTCGGCGTCCATCTCGACGACCACGTCGAACCCGCGGGCCTTCGCCCACGCGAAGCCGGCCAGGTAGGCCGGACCCAGCCCGCTCTTCGCCGGACGGTGCAGCACGGTGATGCGGGTGTCGCCGAGCGCCAGGGTGTCGGCCAGCCGCCCCGTGCCATCCGGGCTGCCGTCGTCGACGACGAGCACGTGCACCGTCGGCACGGTGCGCAGCAGGGTTCCGAGCACTCGCTCGAGACTCTCGATCTCGTTGTACGTGGGCATAATGACGAGCACCCGGCCCCAGGAAACCACCGGCTCAGGCCGTCCCGACGGCGCCCGACGGCACGACGGCGCCCGACGACACCGCTTCGGCGAGGGCTTCACGCCACGGACGCATCGGGGCGAGGCCCGCGGCCCGCCACGCGCCGTGGCCGAGCACGGAGTAGGAGGGGCGTGGCGCCGGTCGCACGAACTCGGCGCTCGTGGTGGGCAGAACCCGCTCGGGATCGAGACCGTTCTCGGCGAACGTGGCGCGGGCGAAGTCGAACCAGCTCGTCTCGCCCGAGTTCGTGCCGTGGTACGCGCCGACCGGTGCGTCGGCATCGACGAGGGCGACGATCTGACGTGCGAGGTCGAGGGTCCAGGTCGGCTGCCCGAACTGGTCGGCGACGACGGAGACGGTCGGACGCGAGGCCGCCAGCGACAGCATGGTGCGCGGGAAGCTCGCGCCGTTGCGTCCGTAGAGCCACGCGGTGCGCACGATGTAGCTGCCCTCGGGGTGGGCGGCGAGCACGCGGCGCTCGCCCTCGGCCTTGGAGCGGCCGTAGGCGCCGAGCGGGGCCAGCGGTTCGGTCTCGGGGTACGGGGAGGTCGCAGAGCCGTCGAACACGTAGTCGGTCGACACCTGCACGAGCTTGGCCCCCGCCTCGCGCGCGGCGACGGCCAGGTTCTCGGCGCCGACCCCGTTGACGGCGGTCGCCTCGGCCTCGTTGGTCTCGGCGTCGTCGACGCGCACGTAGGCGGCGGCGTTGATGACGACGTCATACCCGCGAACGGCGGCGATCGCGGCGGCACGGTCGGTCACGTCGAGTTCGGCACTACCGAGCCCGGTGACGTCGCGGTCGGCCAGCACGGCGACGAGGTCGCTTCCGAGCATCCCGCGAGCGCCGGTGACGAGGTAGCGCATCAGACCAGCTCGGCGCGGGCCTTGAGCGGCTGCCACCATTCGCGGTTGTCGCGGTACCACTGCACCACCTCGGCGAGCCCCTGCTCGAACGGCACGAGCGGCTCGTAGCCCAGTTCGTCGCGGATCTTGGAGATGTCGACGCTGTAGCGCAGGTCGTGGCCGAGGCGGTCGGCGACCCGGTCGACATACGACCAGTCTTTGCCGGTGGCGTCGAGCAGTAGTTGCGTCAGCTCCCGGTTGGTCAGCTCGGTGCCGCCGCCGATGTTGTAGATCTCGCCGGCGCGGCCCCCCATCAGCACCATCGCGATGCCGCGGCAGTGGTCGTCGACGTGCAGCCAGTCGCGGATGTTGTTGCCCTCGCCGTAGAGGGGCACGTGCACGTCGTCGATGAGGTTGGTGACGAAGAGCGGGATGACCTTCTCGGGGAAGTGGTACGGGCCGTAGTTGTTCGAGCAGCGGGTGATCGAGACGTTCAGGCCGTGCGTGCGGAAGTAGCTGCGGGCGAGCAGGTCGCTGCCGGCCTTCGACGCCGAATAGGGGGAGTTCGGTTCGAGCGGACGCTCTTCGTTCCAGGAACCCTCGGCGATCGAGCCGTACACCTCGTCGGTCGACACGTGCACGAAGCGCTTGAGGCCGGAACGCAGGGCGGCGTCGAGCAGCTTCTGGGTGCCGAGAACGTTCGTCTCGACGAAGATCGAGGCGTCGCGCACGGAGCGGTCGACGTGGCTCTCGGCGGCGAAGTGCACGACGGCGTCGACCGTCGGCAGGAGCGTGTCGAGCAGTGCCGCGTCGCGGATATCGCCGTGCACGAAGCTGTAACGGGGGGAATCGGCGACGGGCGCGAGGTTCTCGAGGTTGCCCGAGTAGGTGAGCGCGTCGAGCACCACCACCTCGGCACCCTCGAGTCCGGGGTACGCGTCTTCGAGCGTACGTCGAACGAAGTTCGAGCCGATGAAGCCGGCTCCGCCGGTGACGAGGATTTTCATGTCGTTGGTACGCGCTCTCTGGTCCGAGGGTAAGACAGTTCTAAATCCTATCGGGACGACGACTTGCTAGACTTCGGCACGTGCAAATCCGCGAGCTAGCCGTCCCCGACGCGTGGGAATTCACCCCTAAACAACACGGAGACGACCGAGGTGTCTTTTTCGAGTCGTACCGGTTCGAGGCCCTGCAAGAGGTCGCCGGGCATCCGCTGAACCTCCGGCAGGGCAACATGTCGGTCTCCGCCAAGGGGGTAGTCCGCGGCATCCACTATGCCCTCGTCCCCCCGGGGCAGGCCAAGTACGTCATGGCCCCACGCGGCGCGTTCATCGACTACATCATCGACCTGCGTGTCGGCTCGCCCGCCTTCGGCACCTGGGACTCCGTCATCATCGACGACGTCGACCGCAAGGCCGTCTACCTGTCGGAGGGCCTCGGCCACGCGATCGTCTCGCTCACCGACAATGCGACCGTGAGCTACCTCGTCTCCGAGGTGTTCAACCCGACGCGCGAGCTCGGCATCAACGTGCTCGACCCCGACATCGGCCTGGTCTTCCCGCCCGAGATCGGCGAGCCGCTGCTCTCGCCCAAAGACCTCCAGGCCCCGAGCCTGGCCGAAGCGCTCGCCGACGGACTGCTGCCCACCTGGCAGGAGAGCCGCGACTACTACGCTTCACTCAACGAACCTCGACGTTAGGCAGTTATGCGCGGAATCATCCTCGCCGGCGGATCGGGCACGCGCCTGTGGCCGATCACCAAGGGCATCTCGAAGCAGCTGATGCCCATCTACGACAAGCCGATGATCTACTACCCCTTGTCGACGCTGATGATGGCGGGGATCAACGAGATCCTGATCATCACGACGCCCGAGTACAAGGACTCGTTCTACGGGCTGCTCGGTGACGGCAGCGCACTCGGCATCCGCCTCGAGTACGCGGTGCAGCCCTCTCCCGACGGTCTCGCGCAGGCGTTCATCATCGGCGAGGAGTTCATCGGCGACGAGAGCGTCGCGCTCGTCCTCGGCGACAACATCTTCCACGGCACCGGGCTCGGCTCGGCGCTGCGCAAGCACAACGCGGTCGACGGCGCCCTCATCTTCGCGTACCAGGTGAGCGACCCGACGGCGTACGGCGTCGTGGAGTTCGACGACGACTTCACCGCCCTCTCGATCGAGGAGAAGCCGGCCGTTCCGAAGAGCAACTACGCGGTGCCCGGCCTGTACTTCTACGACAACTCGGTGATCGAGATCGCCAAGTCGATCGAGCCGAGCGCGCGGGGCGAGCTCGAGATCAGCACCGTGAACGAGCGCTACCTCGAACAGGGGACCCTGCAGGTGCAGGTGCTCGAGCGCGGCACCACCTGGCTCGACACCGGAACGTTCGAGTCGATGATGCAGGCCTCGGAGTACGTGCGCGTGATCGAGCAGCGCCAGGGTTTCAAGGTCGGCTGCATCGAGGAGATCGCCTGGCGTGCCGGCTGGATCACCACCGACCAGCTGCGCGCCATGGCGAAGCCGCTCGTGAAGAGCGGGTACGGCGCCTACCTCGTCAAGCTCGCGGGCGACTAGCCCCTCACATACAAAACGGGCCGGCGGAAAGGCTCAACGCCTATCCGCCGACCCGTCGTCGGTCGAGACCCGCTAGCCGTTCGGGAAGCGGGCCGAGGCGCGCGCCCAGTACTCGGCGCTGCCGATGATCGCCCAGCGCACCCCCGGGTCACCGTTGTTGATCGCGAGCTGAGCCCAGCCGTCGACCTCGCCGGCTGCCGGCGGGCGGCCGAGGTAGTCGGCGTACATGATCGAGACGCGCGAGCGGGCGGTCTCGAGGGAGCGCCAGATCGTGTCCACTACGACGTGACGGCCGGATGACGCGGCGATCGCGCCCCAGCCGGACATCTCTTCCGGCTGCGCAGCGCGGCCGATGAGGCGTACGTAGAGGGCGTTCACGAACGATTCGTTCGTTCCGCCGTTGATGACGATGTACTCCTCGGTAGCGAGGAAGACCTTGTCGACGTCGTCGGTCTGCAGCAGTCCGGCGTTCATGTTGGCGAGCCACGCGCGGTCGGCGCCGGGCTCCGCCGGACGGCCGAGGATGGTGGTGTACGCGCTGTTGATGCGGGTGAGGCGGTACTCGTCGCTGTTGACGAAGCCGGCCGCGGCCTGCACGGGGGGCATTCCGCCGGCGACGGCGGTACCCCAGCCGGACACCTCGGAGGCGTTCGCCTCGCGCTTCAGGACGTCGGCGTAGAGCGAGCGCACGAACGCCGAGGCCTGCACCGAAACCGTCGAGGGGCCGAACCAGTCGCTGAAGAACTTCCAGAAGTTGCGGTTGCCGTACGACGAGCAGGCGTCGCCGGTTCCGCCCAGGTTGCTCATCGCGGCCTGGTTGGGGCGGTAGGGCGTGTAGTTGTAGAGCGCCGCCGTGGCGTTGTTCTCGATGAAGACGTCGCTCGCGCCGCAGGCGGCGTTCGGGTGCCACTGGATCGAGTTGACCTTGCCCGCCTTGTAGCGGAAGGTGTTGCCGGGAGCGACGTAGCGCTGGAACTGGCGGGCCGCCGAGATGACCTGGTTGCCGAAGCCGTAGTAGGCGGTGTCGCACGCGGCGGTGTCGGGGCAGCCGTACCCCATCGCGATGCGATACTTGCCCGCGTTCGGGTTGCCCGATGTGATGAGACCCTGTTCCTTCTCGAGGGTCGCCAGCAGCACCTGCGCGTTGACGTTGCAGGCCTGGGCCGCGCGCCAGATGATCGAGGAGGCGAGTTCGTTCGTACCGGCGGCGAAGGCCGCGCAGTTCGCGTTGGCGGGCTTGGCCGGGGTGTCGGAGCGGTAGCTCTCGAGGCAACCGGGGTTGCCGGCGGTCGCCGCGCAGTTCTCTTTCGCATCGATGAACTGCTGGATGGCGGCCTCGCCCATGCGGCTGCCGTCGTAGAAGATGGCATCGTCGATGATGCGTCCCGCGTTGAAGTTCGACGCGTCGGGAATCGCCGCCTGGGCGGTCGTCGGCACCGAGACGCCGGCCAGCAAGCCGCCGAGCAGCGCGGTCAGCGCGACACCCGCAAATGCCTTCGTCAGTCTCGCTCTGGTCAGTTTCGTTCGCATGGCAAACCCCCGCTTGCGTGCCGCGACGTCGATTACCGCGGCGTGTGTGAGACGAGTCATCCGTCGCCCGAATAGCGAAATGACCCCGTCGTTTGTCTCAGAGTAGCCGCGATTCGCCAGAAAACCACCCTTTTCGCGGTGCGGCGCGGGCTAGCGTCGGGTGATCGAGGCCCGGAGACGCAGTCCGACCCGCAGGGCGAGGCGCACCGGGGCGAGGTACCAGCCGGTGTAGCGCGCGGCGAGGTAGCTGTAGGCGCTCTCGTGGTGCACGCGGATCATCGCCCGGTTGACCCGGTCTGTGGACGCGCCGCCCACGTGCATGAGCTCGGCCGACGGTGCGTACACGATGCGCCAGTCTGCGCGGCCGATGCGCGCGCAGAGATCGACGTCTTCGAAGTACATGAAGAACTTGTCGTCGAACCCGCCCACCTGCTCGAACGCGGCACGTCGCACGAGGATGCAGGCGCCCGACAGCCACCCGGCATCGCGTTGACGCGGCGGATTCTCGCGGTCGGCCAGGTAGGAGCGGGTCCACGGGTTGGTCTTCCAGACCTGCCCGAAGATGGCGTGGCCCACGCCGTTGCGCAGCGAGGGCAGGCGCCGCGCCGAGGGATAGATCTCGCCCGACGGCGTGCGGATGAGGGGTCCGACCGCGCCGATCCGCGGGTCGGAGTCGCCGACGCGCACGAGCTCGTCGATGGCCCCGGGCGACAGTGTGAGGTCGGGGTTGCTGAGCAGCAGCCACTCGGAGTCGACGGTCTCCGTGGCGCCCAGGTTCATGGCCTTGCCGTAGCCGAGGTTCTTGCCGGGCTCGACGACGGTCACCGCGGTCAGCGTGGCGGCGAGAGCCGAGAAGTCGGCGTCGTCGGGCGCGTTGTTCACCACGACGGATGCGACGGGTTCGGAACTCGCGCCGGTCACGCTGTCGAGGAACGGGCCCAGGTACTTCTCCGAGAAGTACGACACGGTGACGAGCGACACGGCCGCGCGGTTCGCGGGGGTCATCGTGGGTCCACCGTGAACAGCAGGTACCGGTTGTCGGCGTCGGTCGAGACGATAGCCGGGTCATCCGGATCTGCCACCGTCTCGACGAGGTCACGCCACGCGGTTGGGTCGTCGGGGTAGGCGAAGGTGTCGACCTCGATCGCGCAGGCGCCGGAGTCGGCGATCTTCGCCTCGAATGCGGCGGGGGTCGTCACGTTCTCCCAGTAGTCGCCGGAGATCGAGCCCACCACCGCGCCGTAGCTCCAGCGCAGCGAGTTGTCGGTCGCGAGGATGTAGGGGAGTGCCTGGTTGTAGTCGCTCATGATGCCGACGGGGCCGGCGGCCGGGTAGGCGTGCAGCGGCAGCTGCACCACGCCGCAGTCGTCGTCGAGCAGCTGTTCGGCGTCGGAGACGAAGGCGCGCAGGTCGGCGTCGTCGGTGGGCTGCAGGTCGATCGCGGTGCGCACGCCGCCGAGCTGGTCGACGACGGCGATGATCGCGAGGAAGGCGACGACAGGAACGGCGAACTTGAGGGGCGTGAGCACCCGGTCGATGAGCACGGCGAGGAAGCCCAGGGCGAGCGCGATCAGCACGATCGACATGCGCACCCAGGCCCGGATCTCGGGGCTCACCACGAAGGAGAAGATGGCCCCGAGGCCGGACACGGTGTAGAAGAGCAGGCCCCAGAGGAATGCCATGGCGAGCACGCTGGCGCGGTCGTCCATGATGAAGCGGCCGAGTGCCGTGGGCGGCACCGTCGTGCGGCTGTACATCAGGCGCACGAGGATGAAGATGACGATGAGGATCATGGCGCCGGCGGCGACGATCGGCGTTCCGGGCGGCTCGGCGTAGATGGAGACAGTGGTGCCGTCGAGGTAGCGCTGGGTGATGGCGCCGAGCGACGAGAACCCTGTGCCCACCCACGGCAACACCAGGGTGGTGATCTTGCCCGCGTGCACCTCGGACTCGCCCGCGGAGCGTTCGCCGAAGTACTGCGCGTAGCGGTCGCCGAAGTCGAGCGAGAGGATGGCGAGCTGCACGCCCACGAAGAGCACGAGCGCGGCGACGGTGACGAACGGCCAGAGCAGGGTGCGCAGCTTCTCGCGCTCGACGAGCGTGATCACGACGCGGGCCGCGATCACCGTGGCGAGGATGATCGCGGCGAAGACGAAGTAGTACGACAGCGACAGCGACACCAGGAGCGTGAGCGTGATGATCGGCAGCCAGCGGCGCCACGCACGCATGCCGCGCGTCTCGGCGGTGTCGATCCAGCCCTGGAACGGGTTCGTCTTGGGCCCGGCGACCATGAGCAGCAGGATGCCGACGAGCGCGACGGCCCAGTAGTTGGCGACGAAGCCGTGACCGAAGCTGACGCGCTGGAAGTGGTACGGCGCGAGCGCGAAGACGAGCGCGAAGACGATGGCGATGAACCGGCGCACCCGAAGAGCCGTGAAGAAGAAGTAACCCGCGAACGCGACGGTGAAGAAACCGAGCAGGTGGTAGATGTTGAGGATGAGCACGCCGTTGTGCGTGAACAGGCTCTCGAAGATCATGAACATCGCGGAGGCCGGGTCGTAGTTCGGCGCGAAGAACAGGTTCTGGAAGGTCGGGAAGCCCATGCGGTCGTTCGGGCCCAGCAGGGGAACGTCGGTGATCGCCTTCGCGACGAGGTAGTGCTGGGCCTGGTCGTCGGCGATGTTCGTCTGCCAGCGCTGACCGAGCGTCGTCGCGTTGATGCCCAGGGTGACGGCGGCCGCCACGAGGCTCACGAGCCCGGTCGCCGTGGCCCAGACGATCTCGCGCAGAACCGTGCGCCACGGCGCGAACGCCGCGATGGCGGATGTAACCCTCATGGGATGGTCAAACCTTTCCGTTGGCCACGCGTGCAAACACGGCCTGGTGCTTAAGTGCGCTCTCCCGCCAGGAGAAGCGCTTCGAGCGCTCGATGCCCCGCGCAGCCAACCGAGAACGGAGGTCGGCGTCTGCCATAAGGGTGCGCAGGGCGGCGGTGATCGAGGGGGAGTCCGGTTCCGAGTATGCCACGGCGTCGCCCCCGACTTCGGGAAGGGCGAGTCGGCGCGTGGTGAGAACGGGCGCCCCGCACGCCATCGCCTCGAGCACCGGCAGACCGAAACCCTCGCCGAGGCTGGGGTAGCTGACGACCGAGGCTCCGCCGAGGAAGCCGCGCATGAGTTCCAGGTCGATGAAACCGAGCACGTGCACTGTGGCGGGCGCCTCGACCAGGTCGACCTCGGCGTCCAGCCCGGTCTCCCAGCCGAGGCCGCCCGCGATCGCGAGTGCGGGCACCGGTCCCCACGCCGTCTCCCACCCCGCCACGAGCCGCCGGTACGCGACGACCAGTGCCGGCACGTTCTTGCGCGGCTCGACGGTTCCGAGGAAGGCGATCCACGGCGCACCGGCGAGGCCGAGCTTCGTGGCCGCCTCGTCGATCTCAGCGGCGGACGGCTGGTGGAATCGCTCGCGGTCGACGCCGTGGTACGCCACGTCGAACCCGGCGATGCCGCGCGGGATGTACCGGGCCAGCTCCGAAGCGGTGGCCTCGCTCGGCACCACGACGGCGTCGGCGAGGCGCGACGACACCCTGATCCAGCCGCGAAAGAACAGGCGCTTGAGCGTGGTGTGCACGCCCGGGTCGCTGAAGAAGGTGGCGTCGTGGAAGGTCACCACTCGCGCGCGCCTGGTGAGGAGGGGAACCGTGTAGTGCGGCGAGAAGATCACGTCGGCGCCGGCGCGACGAGCGATCCCCGGCAGCGAGACCTGCTCCCACACGAACCGCCGCGCGGTGGACGCGATGCCCGGATGCTGCGGCAGAACCGTGGCCGTCGGCGCGAGCTCCCGGTAGAAGCGTTCGTCGCGACCCTGGCAGGCGATCACGAGCGGGCCGTCGAGGGTGGCGATGAGCTCGTCGAGGTAGCGGCCGACCCCGCCGCGGTCGGCGGGAATCGCGGTCGCGTCGACCAGGACGACGGGCGTGCGCGATTCGGGGCCCGCCGCGTCGCGTGCGGCGCGGGAGGATGCCACGGTCAGGCCGAGAGCAGCTCGAGGTCGTGGTGCACCATTGCGCCCACGATCTCGTCGAATCGCTTGGTCGGCTGCCATCCGAGCGTCTCGCGGATCTTGGAGTAGTCGCCGCGCATCAGCGGCGCGTCCACCGGACGGTTGAAGCGCTCGTCGACGGCGACGAGGTTCTGCCAGTCGGTGATGCCGGCCGCGGTGAACGCGGCGCCCACGAACTCGCGAACGGTGTGCGATTCACCCGTGGCGATGACGAAATCGTCCGCGACATCCGCCTCGACGATGCGCACGAGGGCGTCGACGTAGTCGGGGGCCCAGCCCCAGTCCCGCTGCGCGTCGAGGTTGCCGAGCAGCAGCTCGCTCGACTTGCCGGCGGCGATCTGCGCTACGCCCGCCGTGATCTTGCGGGTGACGAAAGCCTCGGGGCGGCGCGGCGACTCGTGGTTGTAGAGGATGCCGGTGGCGGCGAACAGGCCCCGGGAGCGGTAGACGCCCACGAGATGGTGCGCGTAGGCCTTGGCCGCGCCGTAGGGGGAGACCGGATGAAGCGGAGTCGACTCGTTCTGCGGAACCTGCTGCGCGGCGCCGAAGATCTCGGAGCTCGAGGCCTGCACGAACCGCACGGGCTTGCCCGAGCCCTCCTGCAGGCTCCAGGCCGCCTCGAGCATCGAGCCGACCGCGAGAGCGGTCACGCGCGAGGTGAGCTCCGGCTCTTTCCACGACTGGGCGACCGAGCTGATGCCGGCCAGGTTGAAGATGTAGTCCGGCGCCGAGTCGGACACGGCGCCGCGCAGGCTGTCGGGGTCGAGCAGGTCACCCTCGTGAAGGGTGACCCACTCGGCGACGGACTGCTCCTGAGCGCTCGATTCGGCCCGCACGAGGGCGTGCACGTCGACCCCGCGGGCGTGCAACTGCTCGGCGAGGTAGGAACCGTCTTGGCCGGTGACTCCGGTAATCAGCGCTGTGGACATCGGACTGCTTAGCGCAGCTGTGCCTTCTGCTCGGCGATGTCGTTCTCGACCATCATCGTGACGAGCTGCTCGAACTTGACGGTCGGCTCCCAGCCGAGCACGTCTTTCGCCTTCGACGGGTCACCGATGAGCAGGTCGACCTCGGCCGGACGCATGAAGGCCGGGTTCTGCTTGACGAGAGGTGCCCAGTCGTCGATGCCGACGGCCTTGAAGGCCACATCGAGGAGGGTCTCGATCGAGTGGGTCTCTCCGGTGGCGACGACGTAGTCGTCACCCTCGGGCTGCTGCAGCATGCGCCACATGGCGTCGACGTAGTCGCCGGCGAAGCCCCAGTCGCGCTTGGCGTCGAGGTTACCCAAGGTGATGTCGTCCTGCAGGCCGAGCGAGATGCGGGCGACCGCCTGGCTGACCTTGCGGGTGACGAACTCCGGTCCGCGGCGCGGCGACTCGTGGTTGAAGAGGATGCCGCTCGACGCGTGCATGCCGTACGACTCGCGGTAGTTGATGGTCATGTAGTGACCGAAGACCTTGGCGACGCCGTAGGGCGAGCGCGGCCAGAGCAGCGTGCTCTCGCTCTGCGGAACCTGCTGCACCTTGCCGTACATCTCCGAGGAGGAGGCCTGGTAGAACTTCACCTTGTCGATGTCCTTGCCGGCATAGAGGCGGGTGGCCTCGAGGATGTTCAGCACACCCTTGCCCGTGACGTCGGAGGTGAGGCTGGCGTTCTCCCACGAGTACGCGACGAACGAGATGGCGCCGAGGTTGTAGACCTCGTCGGGCTGCGCGACCGAGAAGGCGCGGATCAGGCTCGAGATGTCGGTGAGGTCGCCGGTGAGGATCTTGACCTCGGGGACCGTCGACTGCACGAGGGCGATCTTCGGGTTGTTCTGGCCTCGAACCAGACCGTAGACCTCGTATCCCTTGCCGAGCAGGAGCTCGGCGAGGTAGAGGCCGTCTTGGCCGGTGATTCCAGTAATAAGAGCGCGGGGCATCTGAGTCCTTGGGGTTTTGCGGTTATCCGGTGGAGGGTGCGCGAGCACACGATCGGTGTCGGTCGCCAGCGACGATTCTAACGTCACTGGGCCCCACGATGGCTATTCGACGGGCTCGGATGCGTCTGCCTTGCCCGCGGGAACTCGGAAGACGACGAATCTGTACATGGTGAAGTTCCAGACCAGGCCCACCAGCACCGCGGTGAATTTGGCCACGTTGATCGCGATGATGTGGCGTCCTTCGGCATCCGGCACGAGCAGCAGGGAGTTGCCGAAGCTCGTGGCGAAGAGCATCTCGAAGAGCCAGATGATCAGCGTCTGGATGCCGAGCGAGCTCACTCCGGTAATAAGGAAGAACTCGGCGAACTTGCGCAGGCTGATGCGGTGGGGATAGCGGAAGACGAAGAAGTGGTTGAGCGCGTAGGAGATGCTGATTCCGAAGAGCACCGAGGTCGTGTTCGCGGCGAGCACGGGTAGGCCCAATGCTAAGGTCAACACGTTCAAGATCAAGAAGTCCAACGCGGTGTTGAAGCACCCCGCGATCAGAAAACGGACTTGTTGTTTCGCAAGTAGTTTTCTCACGTCTCCGAGGTTTCTTCCGATATGTTACGTCTCGCTGTCGTTATCCCTACCTACAATGAGGTCACGAACGTTCAAAACCTAATTGACGCAATCGCGAAAGTTAGCCTCGTGAACCCGGATACCGAACTCACTGTAGTGGTGATCGACGATTCCTCGCCCGACGGAACGGCGGCCCTCGTCGAGAGCCTCGCCGACGGCTGGAAGACCGACCGCATGTCGGTGCGCGTCATCAACAAGCC
>NZ_JBKKAD010000006.1:0-6333 GCF_046714715.1 Conyzicola sp.
CGCGGGTTGACCGGAGCGAGCAGCCGCACGGCCGAGTTCGGCTCGCGTTCCTCGGTCGTGTCGAATGCGCTGAACTTCGGGTCACCCTGGAGAACGACGATCTCGTGGCCGTCGACGATGCCGAAACGGGGGTCCCCACCAGTGCTGAAGCGCGCGATTTTCACGATGTCAATGCTACCGAGAGTGCGCGGTTCGTTTACCGCGCGGCGATAGCGTTGCATCCATGGAACATCGATATCTCGGAAACAGCGGCCTCAAGGTCTCAGAAATCACCTACGGAAACTGGCTGACCCACGGGTCGCAGGTCGAAAACGACGTGGCTACGCAGTGCGTTCACGCCGCGCTCGACGCGGGCATCACCACGTTCGACACCGCCGACACTTACGCGAACACGATCGCCGAGAAGGTTCTAGGCGACGCTCTCAAGGGGCAGCGCCGTCAGTCGCTCGAGATCTTCACGAAGGTCTACTTCCCGACCGGGCCGAAGGGTCCGAACGACACCGGACTCAGCCGCAAGCACATCCGCGAGTCGATCGACGCCTCGCTCGTGCGCCTCGGCACCGAGTACGTCGACCTCTACCAGGCGCACCGCTACGACTACGAGACCCCGCTCGAAGAGACCATGCAGGCGTTCGCGCAGGTCGTGCACCAGGGCAAAGCGCTCTACATCGGTGTCTCCGAATGGTCGGCCGAGCAGCTGCGCGCCGGTCACAAGCTCGCCACCGAGCTCGGCATCCAGCTGATCTCGAACCAGCCGCAGTACTCGGCCCTCTGGCGCGTGATCGAGGCCGAGGTCGTGCCGACGTCGGTCGAGCTCGGCATCAGCCAGATCGTCTGGTCGCCGGTCGCGCAGGGCGTGCTCACCGGCAAGTACAAGCCCGGAGCCGAGCTGCCCGCAGGGACTCGGGCGACGGATGCCGCGGGAGGAGCCGACATGATCGGATCGTGGCTGCGCGACGAGGTGCTCGAGGGCGTACAGAAGCTCGAGCCGATCGCGGCGGAGAACGGGCTGACGATGGCGCAGCTCGCCGTGGCCTGGGTGCTGCAGAACGAGAACGTCGCGTCGGCGATCATCGGGGCGTCACGGCCCGAGCAGGTGACCGACAACGTCAAGGCCTCGGGCGTGAAGCTCTCACCCGAGACGCTCGCGGCGATCGACGCGGCCATCGGCGACGTCGCCGAGAAGGACGCGTCGCTCACCGTCGGCCGCTCGCCGAAGAGCCGCTAGCCGTTCTCGTCGGTTGAGTAGGGCCGTCTACGGCCCGCATCGAAACCCGCTGCGCGGCGTATCTTCGCTGGCGCGCTCGAATGATCGGGCGCGCCAGCGAAAAAACACGGCGCGAGCACGGGGCGCTGCCGTTCGGCTCGGGTGCAGTCGTGCGCACACCCGCACCCGAGCCAGACGAGCGCACACCGGTTTCGACACGGCCGTGGACGGCCTGCTCGACCGGCGGGATCTCGACAGGCTCGATCAGCGAGGGCGGCTACGCGTCGAGGCGCATCATCCAGCCGTGCACGTCGTCGCGACGGCCGTACTGGATGTCGGTCAGTTCCGCGCGCAGTGACAGCGTGAGGGGGCCGGCGGGCGCATCCGCACTGCCGATCTCGAAGTCGGTGCTCTTGACGAGCGCGATCGGCGTGACCACCGCGGCGGTGCCGCAGGCGAACGCCTCGACGATGTCTCCGGATGCCACGCCCTCACGCCACTCGTCGAGGCTGACGCGTCGGCGCTCTACCGTGTGTCCGCGGTCTTCGGCCAGCTGCAGAATCGAGTCGCGCGTGATGCCCTCGAGGATCGAGTCGGACTCGGGCGTGACGAGGGTGCCGTCCTTGTAGACCAGCACGATATTCATGCCGCCGAGCTCCTCGAGGTACTTGCCCTCTTCGCTGTCGAGGAAGAGCACCTGGTCGCAGCCGTTGTCGTAGGCCTCGGCCTGGGCGACGAGCGACGAGGCGTAGTTGCCGCCGGTCTTGGCGGCGCCGGTTCCACCCTTGCCGGCGCGCGAGTAGTTCGTCGAGAGCCAGATCGAGATCGGTACCACTCCACCGCCGGCGAAGTAGGGTCCGGCCGGGCTGGCGATCACGTAGTAGTTGACCTTCTCAGCCGGGCGCACGCCGAGGAACGCCTCCTTCGCGAACATGAACGGGCGCAGGTACAGGCTCGTGTCGGGCTCGGAGGGCACCCAGGCGTGGTCGGCCTTGATGATCTCTTTGAGCGAATCGATGAAGTACTCGGTGGGCAGCTCGGGCATGGCCATGCGGCGCGCGGAACGCTGCATCCGCTCGGCGTTCTTCTCGGGGCGGAAGGTCCAGATCGAGCCGTCTTCGTGACGGTAGGCCTTCATGCCCTCGAAGACCTCCTGGCCGTAGTGCAGCACGGCCGCGGCCGGGTCGAGCGCGATCGGACCGTAGGGCTGCACACGCGGGCGGTGCCAGCTTCCGCGGGCCGACCAGCAGATGTCGACCATGTGGTCGGTGAAGTGCTTGCCGAAGCCCGGGTCGGCGAGGATCTCCATGCGCTCCATCTCCGACTTGGCTTCGGGGTTGGTGGAGCGCAGGAACTGCAGGGTGGTGGGAGCAAGGAGGTTCTTGATCATTCTGGCTGGTCCTGTCGGTTGATGGTGCTAATTCTGAGTGAGCGAGGCCGCGATGGCGTCGCCGATCTGCGAGGTGCTGCGCGGCGTGGAGCCACGGGCGGCGAGGTCGGCAGACACGGCTGCGGAGACGCGAGCCGCGGCATCCGTCTGCCCGATGTGGTCGAGCAACAGGGCCACGGAGAGGATCGCTGCGGTGGGATCGGCTTTCTGCTGGCCGGCGATGTCGGGGGCCGATCCGTGGACCGGCTCGAACATGCTGGGGAACGTTCCGTCCGGGTTGATGTTGCCGGAGGCGGCCAGTCCGATTCCGCCGCTGATAGCGGCAGCAAGATCGGTGATGATGTCGCCGAAGAGGTTGTCCGTGACGATGGTGTCAAACCTACCCGGATTCGTGACCAGGAATATAGTCACAGCGTCGATGTGCAGGTAGTCGACGGCCACGTCGGGGTATTCGAGCGCGACGCGGTCGACGGTGCGCTGCCAGAGCGAGCCCGCGAAGACGAGCACGTTGGTCTTGTGCACGAGGGTCAATTTTTTTGCGGTTCTGGATGACGCGGTCTCGAAGCCATAGCGCACGAGGCGTTCCACGCCGAAAGCCGTATTGACCGAGACCTCGTTGGCCACCTCGGCCGGGGTGCCCACGCGGATGGCGCCGCCGTTGCCCACGTACGGCCCCTCGGTTCCCTCGCGCACGACCACGAAGTCGACGTGACCCGGGTTGGCGAGCGGCGACTCGACGCTGGGGAACAGCGTCGTCGGCCGCAGGTTCACGTAGTGGTCGAGCGCGAAGCGCAGCTTGAGCAGCAGTCCCCGCTCGATGATGCCGCCCTTCAGGCGGGGGTCGCGGGGGTCGCCGCCCACCGCGCCGAGCAGGATCGCGTCGTGCTGCTTGAGCGCGTCGAGGTCGGCGTCGTCGAGGATGCGGCCCGTCTCCAAGAAGTGCCCGGCACCGAAGGGGTACTCGGTGGCGTCGACCTGGAGGTCGGAGTCGACAGCGGCGCGCAGCACCTTGAGGGCTTCGGCGATGACTTCGGGGCCGATACCGTCTCCGGGAATGACGGCGAGATTGAGCGAAGTGGGCATTGGTAAAGCGTACTGCCCGAGGCCGTCGCACCCCATAGCAGCGCGGACGCGACGCGCGCAAGGTGGTGGCGCTCTGGGGTGAAAGCGCTTCGTTTCGCTATCCTGAGCGCATGAGTATTGGAAGCGGTATTGCCCTGTTCGTCATCGGCGCCATTCTGGCGTTTGCCGTCAACGTTCAGCTGGACTGGATCGAAGTGAGCACCATCGGCTACCTGCTTATGGGTGCCGGGGTTCTGATTTTCATCCTCGGTCTCGTGCTGATGATGCGTAAGCGCCAGTCGACCACCACGGTGCGCTCGGCCGTCGACCCCGCCAGCGGCGAGGCCGTCCAGCAGCGCTCGACCATCACGCCCAACGACACGATCTAAGAACCACCAGCGACGCTGGTTGAGTAGGCCGCCTGCGGCCGTATCGAAACCTCCTGAGGTCTCGATACGGGCGCGGGGCGCCCTACTCGACCGGCGTTTCGTCGTTAAGCGCGTATCTTGCGCAGCGTGACCAACGTCACCGTGATCGCGACCGCCATCAGCGCCACCGCCACCCACGACGTCGTCACGACGCCCGAGTCGAACGCGTGCCTGGCCGACGCGAGCAGAGCGTCGCCGAGGTCGCCCGGCAGCGCCGACGACACCTCGACGGCCCCGCCGAGCGTCTCCCGCGCGGCGGTGGCCTCCGCGGCACCCACCCCGTCGGGGATCACGATCGAGGTGCGGTACGACGCGGCGAGGATGCTGCCGAGCACGGCGGTGCCGAGCACGGCCCCGATCTCGTAGGCGGTTTCGGAGACACCGGATGCCGCTCCCGCCTTCGCCGCCGGAACGCTCGAGATGATGAGGTCGTTCGAGAGAGTCTCCGCCGCGCCGATGCCGGCGCTGAGCACACAGAACGCGACGATGAGGCTGACGATCGTGGCATCCGCCCCGATGATCGCGATCGACGCGTACGCTCCGAGCGACAGGGCGAGACCGCCCGCCATGATGAAGCCCGGACGGATGCGGCGCACGAGCGGCACGACCACCAGGCCCGCGACGATGATCACGACGGTGCCGGGCACGAGAGCCATGGCGGCGTCGAACGGCGCCATGCCGAGAACGAGCTGCAGGTGCTGGGTGAGGAAGTACAGGAAACCTACGAGCGAGAACACGCTGACCAGGTTGACCACCACCGCGCCGCTGAACGCGGGCACGCGGAATAGCTTCATGTCGAGCATGGGGTTCTCGCGCCGCAGCAGCCGGCGCACGAACAGCACCCCGGCGGTCACGCCGACGAGCACGAGCACGACGGGCAGCACGCCGAGACCCTCGGTGGCGAACGACTTGATCGCGTAGACGATGGGCGCGAGGGCGGCCATCGAGAGCAGGATGCTCGGCAGGTCGAACGGGCCAGGGGCCGGGTCCTTCGACTCCTTGACGAGGATGGGGGCGAGGATCAGCAGGGGCAGCAGCACGGGCACGGCGACGAGGAAGGTCGAGCCCCACCAGAAGTTCTCGAGCAGCAGCCCGCCGACGATCGGTCCGATCGCCGCTCCGGCCGAGAAGCCCGTCGCCCAGATGGCGATGGCGAGGCGGCGCTCGCGGCGGTCGGTGAAGATCGTGCGCAATAGCGACAGTGTGGAGGGCATGAGCATGGCGCCGAAGAATCCGAGCAGGACGCGGGCCGCGATGAGCCAGGTCGCATCCGGGGCGAAGGCGGCGAAGATCGAGACGACCCCGAAGCCGACGGAACCGATCATGAGCATGCGGCGGCGGCCGAAACGGTCGCCGAGATTGCCCATGGCCACAAGCAGCCCCGCGAGCACGAGCGGGTAGGCGTCGACGATCCAAAGCTGGGCGGCGGCGCTGGGCAGGAGGTCGCGGGCGATGTGCGGCAGGGCGAAGCTGAGTACGGTGTTGTCGATCGACACGAGCAGCACCGGCAGCATGAGCACGGCGAGGGCCGCCCACCGCTTCGGGGTGGCGATCACGCGGGTCTCTTCCAAGGTACTCATAGAACTACTGTACCGTCTGGACGGTACAGTAATCAAGCGGTCGCGGCTACAGTGGTCGCATGGTTCAGAAGACGTCAGCCAAGGAGTCGGTGCTCGACGCGTTCGAACGCCTCGTGATCGACCGTGGCGAGCGGGCCGCCACCCTCGAGGCCGTGGCCGTCGAGGCGGGCGTCTCGAAGGGCGGGCTGCTCTACCACTTCGGCGCGAAGAAAGACCTCGTCGAGGGACTCGTCGGGCGCATGACATCCCTCGCGGAGGCCGACCTGGAGCAGCTGACGGCCGCCACCGACGGCATCGTGAGCCGCTTCATCCGCTCGTCCGTCGTCGTCGGAACACCCTTCGACACCACCTACATCGCCATGACGCGGCTGGCGCAGTCGGGGTTGTATCCCGAGGCGAACGCGGCACTCGCGAGCGTCGAGCACGGCTGGCGCACGCTCATCGAGGAAGCCGTGGGCGACCCCGCGGTGGCGCGGCTGGTGCTGCTCGTCGGCGACGGGCTGTACTACAACGCGGCGTTGTTCCCGTTCGACAAGCAGCCCACGCCGAGCACCGAGCTCGACGACGTGATCGGCGCGATCGAGGAGCTGGCCCGGTCGCGAAAGGCCTGACGGTTGGTTGAGCGCGGTGGAGCTTTGGAAATCGCGCCAGCGATTTCGCGACCCC
>NZ_JBKKAD010000007.1:0-6077 GCF_046714715.1 Conyzicola sp.
GGCGAGGCGTACGCCTCCCAGGTGGCCACGCTGGCCGCCGCCGGCACCACCGTCACCGACGCTGTCTTCGAGATCACCACCGACGACGTGGCGGCGGCCTGCGACATCTTCCGCCCGATCTACGACGCCACCAACGGCTTCGACGGCCGCGTGTCGATCGAGGTCGAGCCCGGCTTCGCCCACGACGCCGACAAGACGCTCGCCCAGGCCCAGCAGCTGTGGAACAAGGTCAACCGCCCGAACGCGATGATCAAGATCCCGGCGACCATCGAGGGCCTCGAAGCCATCACCGAGACCATCGCACTGGGAATCAGCGTGAACGTCACCCTGATCTTCAGCCTCGAGCGCTACCGCGAGGTCATCAACGCCTACCTGTCGGGTCTCGAGAAGGCCCAGGCCGCCGGCATCGACCTCTCGACGCTCCACTCGGTCGCATCGTTCTTCGTGTCGCGCGTCGACACCGAGATCGACAAGCGTCTCGACGCGATCGGAACCGACGAGGCCAAGGCCCTCAAGGGCAAGGCCGGCGTCGCGAACGCCCAGCTCGCCTACGAGGTCTTCGAGGCCGCCTTCACGACCGAGCGCGCGCAGGTTCTGCTCGCCGCCGGCGCGAACAAGCAGCGCCCCCTCTGGGCATCGACGGGCGTCAAGGACCCCGCCGTGCTCGACACCACCTACGTCGTCGAGCTCGTCGCCCACGAGGTCGTCAACACCATGCCCGAGAAGACCCTCGAGGCGACGTTCGACCACGGAGTCATCGCCGGCGACTCGATCACCGGCTCGTACGCCGCGGCGAACGCCGTGCTCGACGCCATCGCCGCTCAGGGCATCTCCTACGACGAGGTGACCGCACTGCTCGAGAAGGAGGGCGTCGAGAAGTTCATCGTGAGCTGGAACGAACTGCTCGACACCGTGACGGCCGCCCTCGAGGCCGCTAAGTGAGTGTAAAAATCGCGGTAAGCGGAGCGGCCAAACAGGCCGTCGACCGCATCGTGCCGCAGCTCGTCAACGATCTCGTTGCGAGCCGCATCACGGGCCTCGATTCGACGCTGTGGGGAACCGACGCGGAGGAGGAGGCCGGCAAACGGCTCGGCTGGACCGAGTCCGTGACGGTCTCGTCTCCCCTGGTTCCCGACATCCTGGCGCTACGCGACAGGTTCCGCGCGGCCGGCATCACCCACTTCGTGCTCGGGGGCATGGGCGGCTCGTCGCTCGCCCCCGAGGTCATCACGAAGACCGAGGGTGCAGAGCTCACGGTGCTGGATGCGACCGATCCGAGCCAGGTTCGGTCAGCGCTCGCTGACCGTCTGGCGACCACCGCGGTGATCATCTCGTCGAAGTCCGGCGGGACCACCGAGACCGACAGCCAGAAGCGCGTCTACGAGAAGGCCTTCCGCGACGCGGGAATCGACCCGATCGACCGCATCGTCGTGGTAACCGACCCGGGCTCGCCGCTCGACGTCTCCGCCCGCGCCGACGGATACCGCGTCTTCAACGCCGACCCCACCGTCGGCGGGCGCTACTCGGCACTGACCGCGTTCGGCCTCGTGCCGTCCGGTCTCGCCGGCGTCGACATCCAGCAGCTGCTCGACGAGGCCGACGCGATGTCGTACTCGCTCGCCATCGACGACGAGTCCAACCCCGGACTCATCCTCGGTGCGGCGATCGCCGGCACCCGCCCGCTCAAGGACAAGCTCGCCATCGTCTCCGACGGAACCCACATCGTGGGCTTCGGCGACTGGATCGAGCAGCTCGTCGCGGAGTCGACCGGCAAGATCGGCAAGGGCATCCTGCCCGTCGTTCTCACCCCCGACGCTCCCGAGCTCGACCTGGACCTCGCCGACCTGCAGATCATCCGCCTCGTCGGCGACTACAAGGCCACCGAGCACCTCAACGAGGGCGACATCGAGATCACCGGAACGCTCGGCGCACTCATGCTCACCTGGGAGTACGCGGTCGTCGTAGCGGGACGCCTGCTCGGCATCAACCCGTTCGACCAGCCCGACGTGGAGTCGGCGAAGGTCGCGACCCGCGGTCTGCTCGACGCACGCCCCGAGCCGGTCGCCCCCGCGTTCACCGACGGCGGCATCGAGGTGCGCGGCACCGAGTCCGTGCTGACCGGCGTGTCCGATCTCGCGGGCGCCGTGGCATCCGTGCTCTCGACCCTCGGCGACGACGGCTACGTCTCGATCCAGGCCTACCTGGACCGCGTGAAGTACCCGAAGCTCGCTGCGACGCGCGACCTCGTCGCGGCCCGCGCCGGACGCCCCGTCACCTTCGGGTGGGGACCCCGGTTCCTGCACTCGACCGGCCAGTTCCACAAGGGCGGCCCAGCCGTCGGCGTCTTCATCCAGATCACCGAGATCTCGGACGTCGACCTGGAGATCCCGGAGCGCCCGTTCACCTTCGGACAGCTCATCCAGGCACAGGCGGCAGGTGACGCGAGCGTGCTCGCCCACCACGGCCGTCCCGTACTCACCCTCACGCTCACCGACGCGGCGACGCAGCTTCCCGCGCTCATCGCAGCGCTGAGCTAGTCGCAACCCGTAAAAGCACCAAGGAGCTGCATGTCCCCCGTGGATATCACACCGGAATTCAATCCCCTGCGGATTCCTTCCGACCGCCGCCTGAACCGCATCGCCGGTCCGAGCGCACTCATCATTTTCGGCGTGACGGGCGACCTGTCACGCAAGAAGCTGATGCCCGCCGTCTACGACCTCGCCAACCGCGGCCTGCTTCCCCCCGGCTTCGCGCTGGTCGGGTTCGCCCGCCGCGACTGGGAAGACCAGGACTTCGAAAAAGAGGTCTACGAGGCCGTCAAGCAGTACGCGCGCACGCCGTTCGATGAGGATGTCTGGCGCCAGTTGGCGCTCGGCATCCGTTTTGTGCAGGGCGAGTTCGACGACGCCGAGGCCTTCGACCGCCTCAAGGAGACGATCGAAGAACTCGATCGCGACCGCGGAACGATGGGAAACCACGCGTTCTACCTGTCGATCCCGCCGAAGTCGTTCCCGCAGGTCACCGAGCAGCTGCGTAACTCGGGACTGGCCGAGCAGCAGGACGGTCACTGGCGCCGCGTCGTCATCGAGAAGCCCTTCGGCAGCGACCTGAAGACGGCCCGCGAGCTCAACGCGGTCGTCGAGAGCGTCTTCCCGCCCGACAGCGTGTTCCGCATCGACCACTACCTCGGTAAGGAGACGGTGCAGAACATTCTCGCGCTGCGCTTCGCCAACGAGATGTACGAGCCGATCTGGAACGCCAACTACATCGACCACGTGCAGATCACGATGGCCGAGGACATCGGTGTGGGCGGCCGTGCCGGGTACTACGACGGCATCGGTGCGGCTCGCGACGTCATCCAGAACCACCTGCTGCAGCTGCTCGCCCTCACGGCGATGGAAGAGCCCATCTCGTTCGACGCTGCAGACCTGCGCGCCGAGAAGGAGAAGGTTCTCGCGGCAGTCAAGCTTCCGGCCGACCTCAGCAACTCGACGGCGCGCGGCCAGTACTCCGGCGGGTGGCAGGGCGGCGAGAAGGTCGCCGGCTTCCTCGACGAAGACGGCATGAACCCCGAGTCGCTCACCGAGACCTTCGCGGCCATCCGCCTCGACATCGGCACGCGCCGCTGGGCCGGTGTGCCCTTCTACCTGCGCGCAGGCAAGCGCCTCGGCCGCCGCGTCACCGAGATCGCCGTGGTCTTCAAGCGCGCCCCGCAGAACCTGTTCGCGGAGAGCCAGACCGGCACCCTCGGCCAGAACGCCATCGTCATCCGCGTTCAGCCCGACGAAGGAGTGACCATCCGCTTCGGTTCCAAGGTTCCCGGCGCCACCATGCAGGTGCGCGACGTGACCATGGACTTCGGCTACGGCCACGCCTTCACCGAAGCCAGCCCCGAGGCCTACGAGCGACTCATCCTCGACGTGCTCCTCGGCGACCCGCCCCTGTTCCCCCGCCACGAAGAGGTCGAACTCAGCTGGAAGATCCTCGACCCCATCGAGGAATTCTGGGCGACCCAGGGACAGCCAGAACAATACCGACCGGGCACCTGGGGACCACAGTCCGCAGACGACCTTCTAGCCCGCGACGGCAGAGTATGGAGACGACCATGATTGTCGACCTTCCCGACACAACGACCAGCAAGATCTCGAAGACGCTCGTCAAGATCCGCGAAGAGGGCGGCGCCGTCGCCCTCGGGCGGGTACTGACCCTCGTCATCTCGACGACGCTCGGCGAAGAAGAAGAGGCCATCGAGGCCGCTAACGACGCGTCGCGCGAGCACCCGATGCGCGTCATCGTGATCTCGACGAGCCAGGGTGTGGATGACGCGTCCGACTCGCGCATCGACGCCCAGATTCGCGTGGGCGGCGACGCCGGCGCGAGCGAGGTCATCGTCGTGCGCGCGTACGGCGATGCCGCGAGCGACCAGGAGGGGCTCGTCACCGGGCTCCTGCTGCCCGACGCGCCCGTCGTGGCCTGGTGGCCGGGCGTGCCCCCTGCCAACGCCTCCAAGTCGCCCCTCGGTGTGATCGCCCAGCGCCGCATCACCGACGCGGCCTCGAGCTCGAACCCCGCGCAGGCCCTCGTGCACGTCGCCCAGACGTACGCGCCCGGCGACACCGACTTCGCCTGGACCCGTCTCACCCTGTGGCGCGCCCAGCTCGCCGCCGTGCTCGACCAGCCGCCGTACGAGCCCGTCACGGGCGTCACCGTGCACGGCGCGGCCGACTCGCCCTCGACGGTGCTGCTCGCCGCCTGGCTGCAGCTGCAGCTCGAGGTCGACGTGAACCTCGAGGTCACGAACAAGTCGCACGGTTCCAGCGGAATCCAGGGCGTCGTGCTCGAGCGGGCCAGCGGCAAAATCGAGCTGGAACGCACCCTCGTGAACGTCGCGACGCTGATCCAGCCGAACCAGCCGACGCACGACATCTCGCTGCCGCGTCGCAGCCTGCGCGACTGCCTCTCCGAAGAACTGCGCAGGCTCGACCCCGACGATCTCTTCGGAGACGTGATCCAAAGCGGACTCGGCCAGCTCGGCAAGGTCACTCCGCACCTGCACACGGGTACGATCACAGCAGTGAAGATCGACGAAGAAACCGGAGTGGCCACGGCGTGACAGTAGGACGACGGGTGCTTGTACACCCAGATAAAGCAGCCCTCGCGGCATCAGTTGCCGCAAGGTTCATGACGAAGATGGTCGACCTGATCGACGAGTTCGGTCACGCAACCGTCGTCCTCACCGGTGGCACGATGGGTAGCGCGGTCCTCCGCGCCATCAACGAGTCGCCGGCCCGCGACACGATCGACTGGTCGGGAGTGCACTTCTGGTGGGGCGACGAGCGCTGGCTGCCCCGCGGCGACGCCGAACGCAACGAGACCCAGGCGCGCGAAGCGCTTCTCGACCACATCGCGATCGACGCCGGCAACATCCACGCGTTCCCCGCTTCGGGAGAGGGCATCGAATTGGATGACGCGGCAGCCGTCTACGCGCTGGAGCTCGCCGCCCACGCCGTCGAGGGCACCGCGCTCCCCCGTTTCGACATCACCTTCCTGGGCGTCGGGCCCGACGGACACGTCGCCTCGCTCTTCCCCGAGCAGGCCGGCATCCGGGAGACCGAGGCCACGGTCATCTCCGTGCGAAACGCCCCCAAGCCGCCGCCCGAGCGCCTGTCGCTCACGCTTCCGGTGATCAACTCGTCGACGCGCATCTGGATGGTCCTCGCGGGAGCCGACAAGGCCTCCGCGCTCGGCCTCAGCCTCGCCGGTGCGAGCATCAACGAGGTGCCGGCGGCCGGCGTCGAGGGACGTCGCAGCACGCTGTACTACGTCGACAAGGAAGCCACGGCCGAGGTTCCCGAGAACCTCACCGCCACGGAGATCTTCTGGACGGCAGCGGACGCCACCGACTAGCAGCACCGACGAAAAAGGCCGGCCCCGGATCATCCGGGGCCGGCCTTTTTTCGCGCCTGCCTTCTGCCAAGCGCCTGCCTTCTGCCAAATGAAGGAGATTTCGACGCCGAGGCCCCACGATCGGCACAAACGTGTGACTGAGACCCCATATCTCCTTCATTTGGCAGGTG
>NZ_JBKKAD010000008.1:0-28392 GCF_046714715.1 Conyzicola sp.
TGGTGCTCGATTCGCTGCCTACCCTGCCGTCGGCCAAGCCCGATCGTCTCGCGATCCGCGCGGTAATCGCTCGTTAGACTTTCGCTGTGCCAGACGCTAAAAAAAAACCCACGACCGCAGTCAAGCCCCCGAAGAGCGCGGGCAAGAGTGGTCGGCCCGGCGGGCGCCCTCCCGGAGCCGTGAAGGTGAAGAAGGCCGGCGCTGCGGAGTGGATCGGCGGAGCCCGCCTGCGCACACTGCCCCTAGCTGTCGCGCCCGTGCTGCTCGGAACGGCCACCGCCTACCAGTTCGACAACGACGAGGGCTGGCACTGGGTGCGCGCGCTGCTCTGCCTCGTGGTGGCGCTGGCCCTGCAGATCGCCGTGAACTACGCGAACGACTACTCCGACGGCATTCGCGGCACCGACAAGAACCGCGTCGGCCCGTCACGCCTCACCGGCTCGGGAGCCGCCAGCCCGCGCGCCGTACTCTCGGTCGCGCTCGCCTTCTTCGCCATCGCCGCCATCGCCGGCATCGCGCTCGTGGTGCTCACCCAGTTCTGGTGGCTGCTCGCCGTCGGCGCCGCGTGCATCGTGGCCGCCTGGTTCTACACGGGCGGCAAGCGCCCCTACGGCTACAACGCGCTCGGCGAGGTGTTCGTCTTCGTCTTCTTCGGCCTCGTCGCGACGGCGGGAACGATGTACGTGCAGGTCGGCACCGTCTCGTTCGAGAACTGGCTAGCCGCCGTGGCGACCGGGCTCATCTCCGTCGCGGTGCTCGTGGTCAACAACACCCGCGATATCGCCCAAGACAAGCTGGCCGGGAAGAAGACGCTCAGCGTCATCGTCGGCGACCGGGCCTCGCGCATCCTGTTCAGCGTCCTGCTGCTCGCGCCCTACGCGATCCTCGCCGTCTTCGTGCTCGAGTTCGCCAACGCGGCCTACGTCTACGCGACCCTGTTGATCGCCATTCCGGCGGTCGTCATCGCCCTCACGGCCAAGACCGCGCCCGAGCTGATCCTGGTGCTCAAGCTCACGAGCTTCACCGGGCTGCTCTACGGGCTACTTCTTTCCCTGGCCATCGCCTTCTAGGTCGCTGCCCTTGAGGTAGGTCGGGTTCTCGAGGAGGTCTTCGGCGTCTTCGTCGTCTGTGGCCGGGCGGATCTTGCCCGAGCGTCGGTCCTGCACGTCGCGGGCGACCTGCTCCCGCAGCCGGCCGAGGAAGATGTAGGAGGCGGCGAAGCCGAAGATCGCGGCGACGATCGCGGCGATCCAACCCGGGGTCTGTGCCAGCAGGAGCACGGTGAGTACCGCCGCGAAAATCGCCAGACGGATCACGCTATATAACAACCATGGCTTCACCTGACAAGTGTAGGCAGCGCGAAGCCTAAGATTGACTGCATGGCTCGATTCCTCGTCATCCTCCCGTTCGTGGTGGTGGCTCTCGACGTCTTCGCTGTTGTCGACGTCATCCTCACCGAAACCCGTCGCGTGCGCGCCCTGAACAAAGTCGTCTGGGTCGTCATCATCGTGCTGCTGCCGGTCATCGGCGCCCTGCTCTGGTTCTTCCTCGGCAAAGCGCGCCAGGACCGCGGCGGCGAACCCCGCCAGGTCGCCCCCGACGACGACCCGAACTTCCTGAGAAACCTCCGTCGCGACGAAGAGCAGGACGAGCGCATCCGCCGTCTCGAACAGGAACTCGCCGAACTCGACGATGACCCACCCAAGGAGTAGCTCGCCGGCATCCCTGTTCGCGGTCGCTCTCCTCGACGAGTTCGTGCGCCTCGGGGTGCGCGACGTCGTATTGAGTCCCGGCTCCCGCTCGCAGGCACTCGCTCTCGCGGCGGCGGAACTCGAAGAAGCCGGGCGCATCCGTCTGCGCGTGCGCATCGACGAACGCTCCGCCGCCTTCCTGGCCCTCGGCCTCGCCGTCGAGACCGCGACCCCGGTTCTCGTGATCACCACGTCGGGCACCGCCGTCGCCAATCTGCACCCCGCGGTTCTCGAGGCGCACCACTCGGGCGTGCCGCTCATCGTGCTCTCGGCCGACCGCCCGCCCGAGCTGCGCGGCATCGGCGCCAATCAGGCGACCACCCAGCCCGGCATCTTCGGCCCGGCGGTGCGCGCCTCGTTCGACGTCACCGCGCCCACCGGCGAATCGGGTGAGATCGAGTCGGCACGCGCGGCAGCGGCGGCTGCCCTCGCCGCCGCGGGCACCTCGCCCATCACGGCCGGGCCGGTGCACCTGAACATCGCCTTCGTCGAACCGCTCTCGGCGATCGTGCCGCTTCCCGAGGTGCGCGAGCCCGTCGTCTACGCCCCGCCGCGCCTCGCCGGCGACCCGATGCCCGTCTTCCAGGCGCCCGGCACCGTCGTCGTCGCCGGTCACGGGGCCGGACCCGTCGCCGAGGCCACGGCGCGCGCGCTCGGGGCGCCACTGCTCGCCGAGGTGTCGAGCGGCGCCCACTTCGGCCCCAACCTCGTGGTCGCCTACCGCGAGCTGATCTCGGCGATCGACTTCGGCGATCGTGTCGAGCGCGTGATCGTCTTCGGCCACCCCACCCTCAGCCGCGAGATCCCCGCGCTGATTCAGAGGCCGGATGTCGCGACCACCGTCGTGCGCTCGGCCGCCGTCGACGACTACAACCCGGGTCATGCCGTGGCGACGTTCGCCGACGCTATCCGTGTTGTCGGCGAGCCCGACAACTCCAGTGTCGGCCGCGCCTGGCTCGGCCGCTGGGTCACCACGAGCCGCGCGCTGCTCGAGCAGCAGGACTCGCCCGACGTCGACCTCGCGATCTCCGCCGCGCCGAAGGACCAGGCCGCCTTCTCGCGCCAGGTGCTCGCCGGGCTGCGCGCGCCGGTCACCCGCAGGGCGCTGGCCGAGGCCGTCTGGCGGGTCACCTGGCCGCACGACCGGCTCGTGCTGGGCGCCTCGCGGCTCATCCGCGAGGCCGACCGGTTCGTGCCGGGCAAGAAGATCACCGTGCACGCCAACCGCGGCCTCGCCGGCATCGACGGAACGATCGCCACGGCCACCGGCATCGCCCTCGCCAGCCAGTCGCTCGATGGGCCGACGGCCGGCGGCGTCACCCGCGTGCTGCTCGGCGACCTGACGCTGCTGCACGACGCCGGCTCTCTGCTCTTCGGCGTGGGCGAACCGCGCCCGCGGCTGCAGGTGATCGTCGGCAACGACGGCGGAGGAACCATTTTCGACTCGCTCGAGGTCGCGGCCAGCGCTCCACGGGGGCCGCTCGACCGGGTGATGTTCACGCCGCAGAGTGTGTCCATCGAGCGGTTGGCCGCCGCCTACGGGTGGGAGTACCGCCATGTCGCGAACCGGGGCGAACTCGATTCCTCGCTCTCGGCATCCGACACCCCCACCCTCATCGAGGTCCCGCTAGCCCGCTGACCCGTGCCTACCTGCCAAATGAAGGAAAAGTAGGGGTCGAGTCACACGTTCAAGCGCGTCGGCGCCCCTCGCGCGACAAATCTCCTTCATTTGGCAGCAGCGCGGGGATAACGTTGCGGCATGAGTGAACTGCTGCGGGTTACCCCCGGATTCGTGCTGGCCGACGTCGACCCCGAATCGACGCCCGGCTTCGACGGGGGAAAGAAGGAGGGCGAGCAGGCTCTCGCCGACGGCGCGGCCGAGCTCGCCGACCTGCAGGAGCGCCTGTACGCGCAGAGCCTGTTCGGCGGCGGCAAGCGCCTGCTGCTCGTGCTTCAGGCGATGGACACCGCCGGCAAGGGCGGCATCGTCGGACACGTCGTCGGCCAGGTGAACCCGCAGGGCGTCAAAGCGTTCGCGTTCAAAGCGCCGACCGACGAGGAGAAGAAACACGACTTCCTCTGGCGCGTGCGCAAGCAGCTCCCCCCGGCTGGCTACCTCGGCGTATTCGACCGATCGCACTACGAGGACGTGCTCATCCACCGGGTGCGTGGTTTCTCGCCGCTCGACGAGATCGAGCGACGCTACGGTCTCATCAACGACTTCGAGACCGAGCTGGTCGCCGACCAGACGACGATCGTGAAGGTCATGCTGCACATCTCGTCTGACGAGCAGAAGGAGCGGCTGACCGCCCGGCTCGAGACGCCCGAGAAGAACTGGAAGTACAACCCCGGCGATGTGGACGAGCGCAAGCTGTGGCCGGCCTACCAGGACGCCTACCAGCGGGTCTTCGACCAGACCGCGACCCCGGATGCACCGTGGTTCGTGATTCCCGCAAACCGCAAGTGGTACGCCCGCTTGTCGGTGCAGCGGCTGCTGCTCGACGCGCTGCGGGGTATGAAGCTCGAGTGGCCGGCCGCGGACTACGACGTGGAGACGGAGAAAGCCCGGCTCGCGGCCAGCTGATTGTCAAGTCCTCGGTTTGTCGATCTTCGGAGCCTAGAGTCGCCCTCACCGATCGATTGGACATACTCATGACCGACCCATCAACCGACAGTTCGGCATCCGCCGCCGAGCCCCTCGTCGTCGATCCGAAGAACATCAGCGACTGGACCGATATCGGCCGCGAGATGTGGACGTATCTGACCGGCCGTGGGGCCGCGGTCAACTACACCTTCGAAGACATGCTGGTCGAGGTTCCCCGTGACATCGGGCCCGACGCACCCCGAGCTACGTGGCGGTTCAACGGGACCCTGCGCGTCACCACGAGCGACAACGAGGCCGCCGGCTCCGACCCGCACCGGTCCTGACCGTGGCCGTGCTCGTACGGCTCGACATCGACGTCGAGTTCTCGGTGGAGTTCGCGGGCGAGGTGATCGACGGCACGGTGACGGCCGACGGCAACGTCGTCGACATCCGCGTCTCGAACCCCGCCGACCTCGTGGCCGGGCGTCGCGGGGCGATCCCCGTTCTGCGGCAGGCGGCCGCGGCGCTCGCCAAGCGCGGGATCGTCTTATCGCTATCGGGTCCCGACGGCGTGCTCGCGAGCATCGGTGCCGTGCGCGCACCCGTCGCCGACCGGTTGGTCACGGGCTCGCCGCACATCCGGGTGCGGTCGATGCCCTTGCTGATGCGCGCGCTGCGGGCGAAACAGCGCTCGGATTCGCCCGTCTTCGTTCCCCCGACGACTCTCGCGCCGCTCGCGCCGACACTCGAACGCAACCGGCGCCGCCAGGTGACAACGACCCACTACACGCCGGGCTCGGGCAGGCCACGCCTGATCTTCGTGCTCGGCTCTGCGCCGTGGGACGGCAAGCCCCCGCGCGAGTTCGAGCTGCTGCCGACGACGACCACGATCGGTTCGAGCGACTCCGCCGATTTGAGGCTCGACGGGATCGACGCGATTCAGGCCGAGATCCGCCACGACAAGAATGACGAGTACGTGCTCTTCGTCAACGGTGACAGCGCGGCGTTCCCGGTTCTCGACCCGGACCGCGGGAGGGGCCGGATACTGCGCACCGGGGCCCGCATCGACATCGGCGAGTGGCGCCTGGCCTACTTCCGGGAGGAGTTCGCTGATCACGGCCGCCCGTTCGGAGGCCGGCTCGGCGGCGAACTATCGCGCCAGAAACCGCAGCCTCCCCGCCCGAGGGCCTGAGGGTATCGATACGCGCCATAGACGGCGCTACTCGACCAGCAGAGTCTGCTAGCCGAACGCCTCGACGATCGGGCGGAACTTCATCTTCGTCTCGGCCAGTTCGCGCACCGGGTCGGAGCCGTCGACGATGCCGCCGCCCGCGTAGGCGGTGACGCGCCCGGTGTGCGACACGTGCGCCGAACGCAGCGCCACGGCCCACTCGCCGTCGCCGTTCGCGCCGACCCAGCCGACCGGCCCGGCATAGCGCCCACGGTCAAAGGGCTCCAGCTCGTGGATCAGGTCGAGAGCCGCCTGCGTGGGCGCTCCGGCGACCGCCGCCGTGGGGTGCAGGGCGGCGATGAGGTCGAGCGAGGTCGAGCCGTCGCTCAGCGTTCCGGCAACGTCGCTGGCGAGGTGCCAGAGGTTGGGCAGCTTGAGCGTGAACGGCTGGTCGCTCGCGGTGAGCGTCGAGCTGTGCGGCGCGAGAGCCGTGAGCACGCTGGTCAGCGCGTACTGGTGCTCGTCGAGGTCTTTGGTCGAGGTCGCCAGCGACACGGCGGCGTCGTGGTCGGCCTGGGCGTCGGCGCCGCGGCTGATCGTTCCGGCGAGCACGCGGGCGCTGACGCTGCCGGCGTCGACGCGCACCAGCGTCTCGGGGGAGCTGCCGATGAAGCCGTTCACCGCGTAGGTGAAGCAGTCGGGGTAGCCGAGGGCGAGCGATGCCAGCACGAGGCGCAGGTCGGCTCCCTCGGGCAGGTGGCCGACGAGGTCGCGGGCCAGCACCACCTTGCGCACGCCGCCGGCATGGATGCGCTCGAGCGCGGTGTCGACGGCGGCCACGAACGCGTCGCCCTTCATGGCGCCGGGCAGCAGCGAGATGCGGTATTCCGCGCCGAAGGGGTGCGGCCGGGGCGCGGGCGCATCCGAATTCACGCGGGTGATCCACGACGTTGCGCCCTTGCGGCCGACGATGACCGAGGGGACGATGAGCACGCTCGTGGCGGCCGAGTGCTCCGAGAACGCGAAGCTGCCGAGGGCCACCAAGCCCGTACCGGGGATGCCGAGCGGGTCGACGATCGACGCGTCGGCGAGCACCTCGCGCCAGGCCGCGGCGGCGTCGGCCATGCGGGTCGGCCCGGTGAATTCGAGGCGCATCGCCTCGCCGATGCCGGCGATGCCCTGGCCGCGGCGGATGAACAGCAGCGGGTCGCGGGAGTCGAGCAGCGGGATCAGGGGACCGATGTCGTCGATCTGGATCGTTTCGACGGCCAGATGGGCGATGGATCCGGCAGGCATGCTCACCTCAACAGCGTACCCCCGCCCACAGCGGGGACAGCGAATCCCGTATCTCAGTAGACTTGACGGGTGACTAAAGCCGACATGCAGAAGCAGCCCGACGAGGTAGCGAACATGTTCGACGGTGTCGCGAAGCACTACGACCGGACCAACAACGTTCTTTCGGCGGGCAATGCCCCGATCTGGCGCTTCGCAACTGTGCGAGCAATCGACCCGCAGCCCGGGGAGCGCATCCTCGATATCGCCGCGGGAACCGGTACGAGTTCCGTGGCCCTCACCAAGACCGGGGCCACCGTCGTGGCGTTCGACTTCTCGCCCGGCATGATCGCCGAGGGCCGTCGTCGCCACCCCGACCTCGAGTTCGTCGAGGGCAACGCCGAGCAGCTGCCGTTCGGCGACAACGAGTTCGACGCCGTCACCATCAGCTTCGGCCTGCGCAACATCAACGACCCGAAGGCCGCGCTCGCCGAGATGTACCGCGTGCTCAAGCCCGGCGGCCGGCTCGTGATCTGCGAGTTCTCGAAGCCGCCCCGCGCCCTGCTGCGCGCCGGCTACAACGCCTACCTCAAGTACGTCATGCCCGTCGTCGCCGGAGCCACCAGCTCCAACACGGCCGCCTACGACTACCTCGAGGAGTCGATCCGCGCGTGGCCCGACCAGGGCGAGCTCAGCCGGTGGATCCGCGGTGTCGGCTTCACCCGCGTCGCCTGGCGCAACCTCACCGCGGGCGTCGTCGCCCTGCACCGCGGCCGCAAGCCCGAAGACGCCACGGTGCTCGCGTCGGTCGCGAAGCGCAAGAAGAGCGCGACCACCCGGTCCATCCCCGTCCAGCCCCAGTAACTTCGCCGAGACCCGTCAGGGTTTCCCAGCAGAAAAACGGTCACAGAGTGAACGCCAGCGTTCCCCTTGCTCGTCGCAGGAACACCCTGAGCTCATCGCTCGGCCTGGGCGACAAGCTTTTCGCATCGAGCGACGAGCGCAGGTTCGTGAGGGAGATCGAGGGCGGCCTCGACACCGTCGAAGACGGCCTCCTCGTCGAGATGTCTTTCGCAGACGATATGGCGGATGTCACGAGCCGCTACCTGCTCGAAGCGGGCGGTAAGCGCGTGCGCCCGCTGCTCACCCTGCTCTCCGCCCAGCTCGGCGACGGCAACAGCGAGCAGGTCTTCGCGGCGGCCAAGGCCATCGAGATCACCCACCTCGCCTCCCTGTACCACGACGACGTGATGGACGAATCGACCATGCGCCGCGGCGTTCCCACGGCTCAGGCCGTGTGGGGAAACTCGGTCGCGATCCTCACCGGCGACCTGCTGTTCGCCCGGGCCTCCAAGCTGGTGGCCAACCTCGGCGAACGCGTCATCCGGCTGCAGGCCGACACGTTCGAGCGGCTCTGCCTCGGCCAGCTGCACGAGACGATCGGGCCCCGCGACGGCGAGGACGAGATCGCGCACTACATCCAGGTGCTCGCCGACAAGACCGGTTCGCTCATCGCGGCGGCCGCGGCCGTCGGCGTGATCACGGCGGGGGCGCCCGAGCGGTACAACGCGCCGGTCGTCGAATTCGGCGAGAAGATCGGCGTGGCCTTCCAGCTGATCGACGACATCATCGACCTCGCCGAGTCGGGTGCGGAGTCGGGCAAAGTTCCCGGCACCGACCTGCGCGCCGGGGTCTCGACCCTGCCGCTGCTGTACCTGCGCCAGGCCGCGCTCACCGACGCCGGTTCGGCGGCCCTGCTCGGCCGCATCGAACGCGCCGTGGAGGCCATCGGCCACGGGGTATCGACGCCCGAGATCGACTCCGACCTCGACGCCGCGATCGACGAGCTGCGCGACCACGAGGTGACGGCGCGCACGCGCGCCGAGGCGCAGCGCTGGGCGAGCGAGGCCGTTGCCGCGCTGTCGCCCCTGCCCGACGGTCCCGTCAAGAAGTCGCTCACCCGCTTCGCCGACACCGTCGTCGAGCGCTCCAACTAATCTGTCCCACCCGCTGGTTGAGTAGGCCGTCCACGGCCGTATCGAAACCACACGATCGAAAGACACCAACATGACCAAATTGCGATTGGCCATCGTCGGAGCCGGCCCCGCCGGTATCTACGCCGCTGACATCCTGCTGAAGGCGGAGAAGCAGTTCGACGTCTCGATCGACCTATTCGAGCAGCTGCCCGCGCCCTACGGTCTCGTGCGCTACGGCGTCGCCCCCGACCACCCGCGCATCAAGGGCATCGTCAACGCCCTGCGCGACGTGCTCGACTCGGGCCAGATCCGCCTCTTCGGCAACGTGCTCTTCGGCCGCGACATCACCCTCGACGACCTGAAGAAGCACTACAACGCCGTGATCTTCTCCACCGGTTCGATCAAAGACGCACCGATGGTGGTGCCGGGCATCGACCTGCCCGGTAGCTACGGCGCAGCCGACTTCGTGAGCTGGTACGACGGCCACCCCGACTTCCCCCGCGAGTGGCCTCTCGACGCGTCATCCGTCGCGGTCATCGGCAACGGCAACGTAGCCCTCGATGTCGCGCGCATGCTCGCGAAGCACGCCGACAACCTGCTGCCGACCGAGATTCCCGACAACGTCTACCAGGGGCTGAAGAACTCGCCGGTCACCGACGTGCACGTGTTCGGGCGCCGCGGCCCCGCACAGGTGAAGTTCTCCCCGCTCGAACTGCGCGAGCTCGGCGAGCTCGACGACGTCGACATGATCGTCTACGAGGAGGACTTCGACTACGACGAGGCCTCGAAGGCCGCGATCGCCAGCAACAAACAGGTCTTCGTGATCGACAAGGTGCTCACGCAGTGGCGCGCGCGCGAGACCGGCAACGCCTCGCGTCGCCTGCACCTGCACTTCCACGCCAAGCCGCTCGAGATCGTGGGCACCGACCGGGTCGAGGCCATCCGCTACGAACGCACCGAGCCGGATGGCGCGGGCGGAACGCGCGGCACGGGCGAGATCCGCGAGATCCCGATCCAGGCGCTGTACCGCGCCGTCGGCTATTTCGGATCGCCGCTCGACGGCATCCCGTTCGACGAGAAGCGCGGCGTCATCCCCAATCGGGAGGGCCAGGTGATCGACGACAACGACGAGCAGCTCTACGGCATCTACGCCACCGGTTGGATCAAGCGCGGCCCGGTCGGCCTGATCGGCCACACCAAGAGCGACGCGATGGAGACCATCAAGCACGTGCTCAACGACCAGGCGAACTGGTGGGCGCCCGCCCACCCCGACGAGGAGTCGGTCGTGGAACTGCTGCGCACCCGCGGCGTGGAGTTCACGAACCTCGACGGTTGGCACAACCTCGACCAGCACGAGCTCGGACTCGGCGAGGCCGTGGGCCGCACCCGCGTCAAGGTCGTCGAGCGCGACGAGATGGTGCGCGTCTCGAACAACTAGCCGGCCTACTGCTGGGCGGGTCCGCCGCCCAGCAGATTGCGCGCCAGCTGCGCGCCCGCCTGCAGCAGCTCGTCGAGTGACCGCTCCAGATCGTCGTCGGTGACCTCGCGGCCTTCCTCCGCCGCGGCGAGCACCGCCCGGCGCACCAGTTCTTTCGCGAACGAGCCGGTGGTCGACCCGGCACGGTCGGCCGCAGCGTCCAGCGTCACCTCGGAGAGCGGCAGGTCGGCGCCGTAGCGGCGGAACAGCCGGCGTCGGGCGACGGCGTCGGGCAGCGGAATCTCCACGGCCAGATCGATGCGGCCCGGCCGTTCGGCGAGTGCCCGCTCGAGCACGTCGACCCGGTTGGTCGTGAGCAGGAAGGTGATGTCGGCGTCGCCGTCCAGCCCGTCGCGCGTCGAGGATCGCGAAAAGCAGCGGCTGCGGGGCGCCGTGCATGCCGCGTTCGCCCGCCACCAGGTCGACGTCTTCGAGCACGACGATCGCCGGTTGCATGGCCCGCGCGAGCTCGGCCGCCTCGGAGATGAACTGGATGCTGCCTCCCGTGAGCAGCACGGCGGTGGTGTCGGGAGTGCGGCTCAGCAGGTGCCGCACGGTGAGGGTCTTCCCCGTGCCGGGAGGCCCGTAGAGCAGCACGCCGCGCTTCAGGTGCTGGCCGGCCTCGTGCAGCCGGTCGCGGTGATCGCCGATACCGACGACGTGGCGTACCACGCTCTCGAGCACGCCCGGCGGAAGGATCACGGCGTCGGCGTCGACGCTCGGGCGCGGAAGAAAGGTCGTACCCGCGGCGCCGTGGCCGTACACGGAGCCGGTGAAAGACAGCACCTGGCCGCGGAGAACGCTGAGCCGCAGCATCCGCGATTCGATCTCCTCGAGGAAGCGGGTCGCCGTATCGGGCCGTGCGGTGAGAACCTCGAGCGTGGCGGTATTGCGCCCGCGTTCCGGCTGCGCCTGGCGTTGCAGAGCGAGCAGTGGTGCTCCCTCGAAGCCGAGCAGGTAGTAGCCGAACGAGACGACCTGACGCGCGGATGCCGGACCGTCGGCGATAGAGACGTAGTCGACCGGGCCGTCGGCGAAGCGGGAGTAGGGGTTGATGAGCAGTTCGGGCAGGCTGATGTGCTCGCGCTGCTGTCCACCGCTCAGACCGCGCGCGACGGCGTGCGAATCGTCGGCGACCGAGGCTAACGCGAGGTCGAGGTCGACGAGTCGGTGCTGGGCCACGGCGTGCGTCACGACGGGCAGCGAGCGGATGCTCTCGCCGAGAAACTGTTCGACGATCTCGCCGAACGGGGTCAGGCGGTCGTCGCCGACGGGGTTCTGGTTGACGATGTCGCGCAGGAAAAGCTGGAACGTCTCGACGAACTCCCGCGTGCGGTCATCCACAGTGTCTCCCTCGGCTCAGGATTCACGATAGCCGAGAGAAGCTCCGTTCAGTGGTCGTCGGGCGAATCCGCGACGTCCGTGGGTGAGTGACGGTGGTAGTGCGGATGCGGCACGCGCTGTCTGCGCTGGTGTGCGGAGAGCAGCACGGCGCCGCCCGCCGCCAGGATGAACGCGAGCGCGCATCCGCTGGCGAGCAGCCAGGCGAGTCCGTCGTCGCCTGCGACCGGGGCGGAGGTCGCCATAACTATTGCGTGGGAATGCACGAAGTGCTCCCCTCTCGACGCTGTCTATCGGGCTAGAAGTGCTTGGAGAATAACATTCGCTTTCTCGCCCGCGCAATGGATTGCGGGCGGGCCGGCGGTCTACTGCACGGCGGCGGTGAGGCGGGCGACGTTGTCGAGAACGGCGGACGCTCTGTTGCGTGTCATCCACTCTTCTAGGTGCAGTTCGCGACTCGTATCGCGATACTCCTGCTCGACCTTGCGCAGATCGTCGACGAACGTCTTGCCGTGCACCATCACCGAGATCTCGAGGTTGAGGCTGAACGAGCGCATGTCCATGTTGCTCGAGCCGATCACGGCGACCTCGTCGTCGATCGTGAAGAACTTGGAGTGCAACACGGTGGGTGCCTTGTAGAGCCAGATGCGCACGCCGGCGCGAAGTAGCGCCTCGTAGTAGCTGCGCTGAGCGTGATAGACCACCGGCTGGTCGCCGATCTCCGACACGAAGAGCTGCACGTCGATTCCGCTCTGCGCGGCGGTGGTGATGGCGTAGAGCATCGACTCGTCGGGCACGAAGTAGGGCGAGGTGATGATGATCCGCTCCTGTGCCAGGTAGAGCAGAGAGTTGAACAGGCGCAGGTTGTTCTCGCCCTCGAAACCGGGACCGCTCGGCACGACCTGCGCGTCGAGGGTGTCGGAGGGCAGCGGTCGGGGGACCGTGTTGGCCTCGCGCATGAGCAGCTCGCCGGTCTCGGTGTACCAGTCGGTGATGAAGAGCGCGTTGATGCCGGCGACGATGGGGCCCTCGAAGCGCACCATGAGGTCTTTCCAGTGCAGGCCGCGGCGCACGTTGCCCCGCTTGTTGTAGCTCGAGTCGACGATGTTCTGCGAGCCGGTGAAGGCAACGTTGCCGTCGAGCACCAGGATCTTGCGGTGGTTGCGCAGGTCGGGGCGCTGCCACTTGCCGCGCAGCGGCTGTACCGGGAGCATGAGCGACCAGTGCACGCCGGCCTTACGCAGGCGGCGCAGCGTGCGGCGGTAGCCCACGGCCCGCAGCCCGGCGACGTGGTCGAGCAGCACGCGCACTTCGAGGCCACGCTTGACCGCCGCCTCGAGCGCGTCGAAGAACGGCGCCGTGGTCTTGTCGAGGGCCAGGATGTAGAACTCGGCGTGCACCCACTTGGTGGACGCGTTGATCGCCGCGGTCATCTCGACGAGGGTCTGGTCGTAGGTGCCGAACAGCTTCGCGGTGTTGCCGCCGACGAGCGGCATGGCGCCCAGGTGACGGTTGAGCTCCACCACCGGGTCGAGCCAGGGGTGGTCGTGCTTGACCTCTTCGATGCCCTCTGTCGTCTCGGTGATGAACGAGTTGATCTCGGCCTGCTTCTCGCGGCGCCCCTTCGGCAGTCGGCGGCTGCCGAGCAGCAGGAACAGCGCGACACCGATGTAGGGCGGCAGGAAGAAGATGGCGAGCAGCCAGGCGGTCGCCGTCTGGGGGCGCCGGTTGCGCGGCACATAGATGAGGCACGTCAGCCGGATGATGAAGTCGATGACGGCGAGAGCGACGACCACGCCCGGCAGAGACAGGAAACCGTCCATATGGTTCGCAGTCTATCGACGGCGTTCACCACGCGGTGACGCCGTCGATGAAATTCTTGGCTAGCGGAAGTTGACGAACTGGAGGGCGATGTCGAGGTCTTTGCCCTTGAGGAGTGCCATGACCGCCTGGAGGTCGTCGCGGCTCTTCGAGGTGACCCGAAGCTCGTCGCCCTGGATCTGCGACTTGACACCCTTGGGTGCCTCGTCGCGGATGATCTTGCTGACCTTCTTCGCGTCCTCCGACGAGATGCCGTTCTTCAGCGAGACCTCGATGCGGTATTCCTTGCCGCTCGGGTAGGGCTCGCCGGAGTCGAGGCTGCGCAGGCCGATGCCGCGCTTGATGAACTTGGCCTCGAGCACCTCGAGAACGGCCTTCACGCGCTCTTCCGCGCTCGCCTTGAGGAGCAGCTTCTCGCCGCTCCATTCGACGGATGCGCCAACGCCCTTGAAGTCATAGCGCGTGGCTATTTCCTTCTGGGCCTGGTTGACGGCGTTCTCCGCCTCCATCTTGTCGACCTTGCTGACGATGTCGAATGTGGGATCTGCCATACCCCCATGGTAGAACGAGGGATGCCCGCCCGTCGCCACACCCGGATTCTGATCGGGGCGGGTGCTGCTGCCGTCGGGGCCGGTCTCGTCGCGTTCTTCGCCCTCTCGCCCCTCTCGCCGGCCGCGGACGACGGTGACGCGCTGCCCGTGCCGACCTGGGCGTCACCCGCCGCAGCGCCCGTCGAGGCGGCGTCGCCGACCGGGCCCGGTGTCGCCGGCACCGTCGACCAGATCTGGCTCGCCGAGACCGCCGAGGCGAGCGGCATCCCCGAACGCGCGCTCGCCGCGTACGCGGGTGTCGCCATCTCCAAGGCCGCGCAGATGCCCACCTGCGGCCTGAGCTGGAACACCCTCGCCGCCATCGGCTACGCGGAAAGCCGGCACGGCACGCACGACGGCTCGGCGGTGGGCGCCGACGGCACAGTGGCGCCCCCGATCCTGGGCATCGCGCTCGAGGGCGGCGCGACCGAGCGCATTGCCGACAGCGACGGGGGAGCGGTCGACGGCGACGCCGAGTTCGACCGTGCCGTCGGGCCGATGCAGCTCATCCCGCAGACCTGGCGCAACTGGCACGTCGACGCGAGCGGCGACGGCGTCGAAGACCCCCAGAACATCGACGATTCGGTCGCGGCATCCGCAAACTATCTCTGCCGCGCCAGCGGCGACATGGCCCACGAGGCGGGCTGGAGCGCGGGAATCGCCGCCTACAACTCCGACCCCGCCTACACGGTGATCATCGCCGAGACGGGCAGCCGCTACCGCTCGCTGTCGCAGTAGCGCGGCCCGACTACCATCGTGGGTATGGACTTCGCCCCGTTTATCATCCCGATTCTGCTCGTCGTGGTCGGCTTCGCGGGCAGCATCTACGGCATCCGCATGCGCCGACGGGGTCGCGGGCTGTAGCCGCCTGGCCGTCGCCGGCTCAGGCGCGAGGGGCCGCGGTGCTCGAGCGCACGATCAGCTCGAACCGCAGCGGGAAGTTCTCGGCCGGTGTACGCCGCGCCGGGTGCAACTGGTCCATCAAAATCTCGACCGCCCGCCGACCCTGCTCGGCCGGGTACTGCGCAACCGTGCTCAGGCCGAAGAACTCGGCGAGCTCGTGGTCGTCGACGCCGATCACCGAGACGTCGCCGGGAACGCTCAGCCCGAGGTCGCGCGCCGCCAGGATCGTGCCGATCGCCATCTCGTCTGACGCCGCGAAGATCGCCGTCGGCCTCGTGCGCGGGCTGCCGAGCAGCCGCTTGGCCGCGCGGTAGCCGCCCTGCAGGGTGAAATCGGCCTCGACGAACAGCTCGGGGTCGACCGGCACGCCGTGCGCGCCGAGCGCCGCCTCGTAGCCGACCCGGCGGTTCGTGGGCAGGTGGAAGTCCATCTCCACGTCGTCGTTGCCGCCGATGTGCCCGATCGAACGGTGGCCCAGCGACAGCAGGTGCTCGGTCGCGAGCCGCGCCACCCGCACGTCGTCGATGCTCAGGGTCTGCATGCCGGGTAGCGGCCCGCCCACGCCCACGATGGGCTTGTTCATGTCGAGCAGGCTGCCCACCTCGCTGGCCGTGAGTTCCAGCGAGACGGCGATCACGGCGTCGACCCGCTTGCGCAGCAGGAAATGCTCGAAGACGCTGCGCCGCTCGTCGCCGCTTCCGCTCAGGTTGTACAGGGTGAGGTCGTAGCCGTGGCTGAGCAGCGACTGCTCGGCGCCCTCGACGACGGAGCTGAAGAACCAGCGGTTCAGAAAGGGGATGACGACGCCGACGTTCTTCGTGCGGCCGGTCGCGAGGCTCGAGGCGTTGGATGACACGACGTAGCCCAGTTCGAACGCGGCCGCCTTGACGCGCGACTTCGTGCTGTCGGAAACGTGTCCGTTCCCGCTGAGGGCCCGGGATACGGTGGCCGTCGAAACACCGGCGAGCAGCGCAACCTCGTTGATTCCCGGCACTGGGCCCACCTCCCTTGGCACAGCGATACTATCGGCCCGCACCGGCTCGGCGACGGGTGTGATTTTGACGAGGCAAAAGTCACGCTATTCTTGTTCAGCGCCTTCGGTCAGATGAATACATGTGGACGGGAGCGCCCTGGCGAGTTACCCAAGCGGCCAAAGGGATCTGACTGTAAATCAGACTGCATCGCATTCGGGGGTTCGAATCCCTCACTCGCCACCAGAGGATCTGGAAAAGGCCCCGACGAGAGTCGGGGCCTTTTGCGTGCGCCGGGGCGACCGGCGGCGGGCGCCGCGCACGCCAAACGGGCCGGAAGAGGGTGAGGGCTCGGATGCCCGCGCCAGGGAAGTGGCAGCGGGCATCCTGCGTGACCAAAGTCAGCGCCTCAGCCAGCACATCGCCACCTAGGGGGGAGAGGTGGGTCAAGTGAGCTGGCTAGTTGCGATCTTCTCCGGGGGAAGTCGATCGCTTCGATCAGGGTACACGGTTTGTCGGCACTTATGCCGACACGCGGCAGAAATCTCTTTCACCGTTCAGGCGAGCCGATTCGGTAGCCTGAAACCATGCCGAACGAGGAGCTCCTGAGCCTAGCGCGCGACATCGCGATCACGGCCGGCGGTCTGGCGCGCAGGCGTCGCGTCGAAGGCGTCGAGGTCGCCGATCACAAGTCGAGCCCGGTCGACGTGGTGACGCTGGCCGACCGCGAGACCGAGACGCTCATCCGCTCCATGCTCGCCGACGCTCGTCCGAACGACGGATTTCTCGGTGAAGAGGGTGGCGCGGCGACCGGCACGAGCGGGCTCACCTGGGTGGTCGACCCGATCGACGGCACCGTGAACTACCTCTACGGGATTCCGCACTGGGCGGTGAGCGTCGCCGTGGTCGAGGGCGACCCCGACCCGCTGACGTGGCGGGCGCTCGCCGGGTGCGTCACGAACCCCATGACGGGCGAGGTGTACACCGCGACGGAAGGTGGTGGCGCGTTCTCGGGAAATCAGCAGCTTTTCGTTACCGAGCCCGCATCCGTCGCCCAGTCCCTCATCGGAACCGGCTTCGGCTACGAGGCCGCGGTGCGCGCGAAGCAGGGCGCCGTCGTGGCCGGGCTGCTGCCGTTGGTGCGCGACATCCGCCGGTTCGGCACAGCCTCTCTCGACCTCTGCGCCGTCGCGACCGGCCGCCTGAACGGCTATTTCGAGCGCGGCCTGAAACCGTGGGACCATGCCGCCGCTGCGCTCGTCGCGAGGGAGGCCGGAGCGGTGGTCACGGGGGCCGCTGGGGCACCTCCGAGTGCCGACTTCATACTCGCCGCGCCAGCCGAGCTTGCCTCGGCTCTGGAGGGGATACTCGCGAAGTTGGACGCGTGACCCACACTGGGGTGGCAAAACCATGCGTTTGCAGGTAAAGTTTATACATCCGTTACCTTTGTGGCCCGATGCCCGAAGTGTGACTACCCGAGGAATAGAGCCTTATCGCTATCGGCGAGGCCGCTTTTTAGAGGAGTAAACCGCGATGTCCGTACGTAATGCCGTCGTGCTGCGCGCCTCCTTCCCTTCGTCGATCGGTTGCCCCGTATCGTGACGAATGATTCATCCGCTCCCCTGACGCGGCGACAGTTGCGTGCCATGGAAGCAGCCGCCGCCGGCGTGCCCGCCGTGCCCGCGCCCGTTCTGCCGCTACCCCCGCTCGACCAGCCCGTCTCGGTCGCCCCGTCGCTCGCCGACGAGACCGTGGCCGAAGCTCCGGGCGACGACCCGTTCCTGCTCAGCCTCTTTTCCGCAGACGAAGAGCCGGTTCATCCGGAAGCGATCCCCATCGTGGTCGGCACCAAAATCAAGGGCAGCCGCCGTGTAGAACGCGCCGCCCGCCGCGCCGAGGCCCCGCCCAAGGTGCGCATCACCAAGATGCCCAAGCTGGCCCGCAAGGCGAAGACCGCCAAGAAGTCGCGCCCGGCATCCACCCTCCTCTCCGTCGGCGCCCTGCTGTTCTCCGGTGCCCTGCTCGTGGGCACGACGGTTCCCGCCAACGCCTTCATCACCTTCGCCGACGAGCCCGTGGGCGGCGCCGGCGGCTCGAGCATTTCCGATGCGGGACCGGGGCAGACCGTCGAGGTCGCGGCCGATGCCACCGTCAGCGCACTCACCCGCGACGCATTCACCGTCACCTCGTACGCCGAAGTCGTGCGCGAGAAGTACGGCACCCGCGTGTCGACATTCGTGCCGACATCCGGCGCGATTCGCTGGCCGTTCCCGTATGCCACGCCGATCAGCTCGGGCTTCGGCAGCCGCGTGGCTCCCTGCCGCGGTTGTTCCAGCCAGCACCACGGCGTCGACTTCACGCCCGGATCGGGAACCCCGATCTACGCCGTCGCCGACGGTGTCGTGACCGAGTCGACCTTCGGCGGCTCCTTCGGCCAGCACGTCTACCTCGACCACGTGATCAACGGCCAGAAGGTGCAGAGCATCTACGGCCACATGATTGCCGGATCGAGCCCGCTCGTCGCCGGACAGACGGTCAAGGTTGGTGACCTCGTCGGTCTCGTCGGATCGACCGGTGCCTCCACCGGGGCGCACCTGCACCTCGAGATCCACCTCGACGGCGTGTTCGTCGACCCCTTCGCCTGGCTCACGGCCAACGCCAACTAGCTCTTACGCGGGTCGCTCCAGCGACCATATCGAAGACGATTGGGTTTCGATACGGCCGCAGGCGGCCTACTCAACCAGCTGTGACGGCCGCAGGCGGCCTACTCAACCAGCTGTGACGGCCGCAGGCGGCCTACTCAACCAGCTGTGACGGCCTGCGGCCGCCTACTCGGCGAGCTTCAGCCAGACAGTTGTGTCTGCGGGCAGCGAGCCGCCGATGACCGGGCCGCTCGAGGCGAGCACCGTGCCGAGCGGTAGCTCCACCGGCACCTGGCCGGTGTTCGCGATCACCGTGATGCCGGCGTTCGTGAAGGCCACGACCGACTCGCCCAGTCCGGTGATCCACTCGAGCGTGCCCATGCCGAGGTCGCTCTCGCGGCGCAGGGCGAGCAGCGCGGTGTAGAGCTCGAGCGTCGACCCCTCGACGCCGAGCTGTGCGTCGCGCGCGTAGCCCGCCCACTCCTCGGGCTGCGGCAGCCAGCTCTCGCCCGTCGCGTTGAACCCGAAGGCGGGAGCGTCCGCTTCCCAGGGGATCGGCACGCGGCACCCGTCTCGTCCGTAGCGCTCCCCGTTGGTGCGGAACCACGTCGGGTCCTGGCGGGCGGCGTCGGGCAGATGGATCACTTCGGGCAGGCCGAGCTCTTCGCCCTGGTAGACGTAGGCGCTGCCGGGCAGGCCGAGCATCAGGGCCGACGCCGCGCGGGCGCGGTGCAGCCCGAGGTCGGGGTCGGGTAGTCCGGCCGAGTTCGGGCCGATGCCGGCGCCCTGCGGGTTCTCCGCGGTGAGCGCGAGGCGGCTGGCGTGGCGCACGACGTCGTGGTTCGACAGCACCCAGGTGCTGGGCGCTCCGACGCTGGCGAAGGCGGAGATCGAGTCGTCGATGATGCGGCGCAGGGCGGGGCCCGTCCACGGCGTCTCGAGGTAGCTGAAGTTGAAGGCCTGGTGCATCTCGTCGGGGCGCACCCAGCGGGCGAGCTTGCTCAGCGGCTCGACCCACGCTTCGGCGCACAGCACGCGGTCGCCGTCGTAGGCCGCGAGCACGGTGTGCCAGTCGCGGTAGATCTCGTGCACGCCGTCTTGCGCCCAGAAGGGGGCGGTCGGCTGGTCTTCGGAGTGGTCGCTGATGCCGGGCTCGAGCGAGACGCCCTCGGCCGCGCTGCCGCTTCCGCCCATGCTGCCGCCCGGGGTGGGCGTGTAGTCGGGCAGGCCGGCCTGCTTGATCATGCCGTGCGCCACGTCGACGCGGAAGCCGTCGACGCCGCGGTCGAGCCAGAAGCGCAGGATGTCGCGGAACTGCTCGCGCACCCACGGGTTCTCCCAGTCGAGGTCGGGCTGCGACGAGTCGAACAGGTGCAGGTACCACTGGCCGGGGGTGCCGTCGGGTTCGGTCAGGCGCGTCCAGGCCGGGCCGCCGAAGACCGATTCCCAGTTGTTCGGGGGCAGGTCTCCGGATGCGCCCTTCCCGTCACGGAACATGTAGCGCGCGCGCTCGGCCGAACCGGCCGGCGTCGCGATCGCCTCTTGGAACCAGCGGTGCGCGTCGGACGTGTGGTTGGGCACGATGTCGACGATGACGCGCAGCCCGAGCTCGTGGGCGCGGTTCTGCAGGGCGTCGAAGTCGGCGAGGGTGCCGAAGAGCGGGTCGACGTCGCAGTAGTCGGCGACGTCGTAGCCGGCGTCCTTCTGCGGCGAGGTGTAGAACGGCGAGAGCCAGATCGCGTCGACGCCGAGGGCCGCCAGCGAGTCGAGACGCGCGGTGATTCCGGGCAGGTCGCCGACGCCGTCGCCGGTGAGGTCGGCGAACGACCTCGGGTAGATCTGGTAGATCACGGCGCTACGCCACCACTCCGTGCCCAGGGCGGAGGCGGTTGGCGACACGACGGCGGACTCACTTGCGATAGTCATTCGACAAGCCTAATAGCCAGCATGCCGCCGCGCGGCTTAGAGCTTTCGGATGATATCTGAGCCGGAGATCAGTCTCAAGGATGACGAGTTTTCCTTGTTTCGCTGCGTACTGTGATACCACCACTCACAGTCGAAGGAATTCTCATGCGCGCACGTCTGCTTCCCACCAGCGTTGTCCTCGCCCTGGCGGCCGCCCTCGCGCTCTCCGGCTGCACGGCCGGCGGTGGAACCGACGGGGGAGACCTCGATGCCGAGAAGACCCCGATGACGGAGTACTACGACGCCATGTATGGCGGTTACGACGAAAAAGAGGCGGCCGCCCAGCAGAAGAAGGTCGAAGAGCTCGTCGCCACCTGCATGGCCGAGGAGGGGTTCGACTACACGCCCGTCGACCAGTCGCAGTATCAGGGCATGTCGTTCGATGACGAAGACCGCGACACCGAGGAGTGGGTGGCCGAGCACGGCTACGGCATGAACCAGACGCCGGAAGAGATCGAGGAGATGAACGCGCAGTCGGAGGACTTCGTCGACCCCAACCAGTCCTACATCGAGGCGCTGTCTGTGTCGGAGCAGGAGGCCTACTACGAGGTGCTCTACGGACCCGGCCCGAGCGACGAAGAGATGGCCGCGATGGAAGAAGACTCCGGCAGCTACGAGTACAACTGGGAGACCGCGGGCTGCCAGGGTGCCGCACAGCACGAGATCAGCGGCGAAGACCTGACCCAGAGCGAGAAGTACAAGCCGCTCATGGACGAGCTCAACACGATCTGGGAGAAGCTGCAGAAGTCGCCCGAGATCGTGAAGATCGAGGCCGAGTGGGCGGCGTGCATGGCCGACGCGGGGTGGGCGGACTTCAAGAAGAAAGAGGATGCTTCGACCGAGGTCAGCGAGGCATCAAACGAGTACTGGGCCACCGGCACCACGGAAGAGCCCGACGACGCCCTCAAGGCCGAATGGCGCGAGTACGAGATCGAGGTAGCGCTCGCCGATTTCAAGTGTGCCGAGAAGGTGGACTACCAGGACAAGTACCTCGCGGCGCAGTTCGAGTTCGAGAACCAGTTCATCGCCGACCACAAGAGCGAGCTCGACGCCATGGTCGCCGACATCGCCCAGGCCAAGAAGTAGACCGTGGCGCTGCCATTCAGAAAGAAGCCGGCCGCAGAACCCGCGGCAGGCTCGGAGCTCGAGCTCTCCGACGCCGAGTCCGTCGGCCCCTCGCGCAGCCAGGGCTGGGGCCGGTTGCTTCGCGGCAACAAGACCATGTGGGTGGTCGCGGCGGTAGCCGTGGTCTCGCTCGTCGCCGGGCTCGCGCTCGGCCAGTTCATCGTCTCGCCGGGGCAGGCGGCGGCCGACGCCGACGGCCCCAAGGCCGGCCTGATCACCGTGCCGATCGAGAGCCGCCAGCTCGCCAACGACGTCACCATCCGCGGCGACGCCACCTACGCCGACTCGGTCGAGGTGAAGATCGAGACGGGCGAACTCGGGGGTCCGGCCGTCGTGACGGGCCAGGTGCCCGAGGTCGGGTCGACGTTCGACGCGGCATCCGTCGCTCTGGAAGTCACCGGACGACCCGTCATCGTGCTGCCCGGCGACCTGCCCGTGTACCGCACGCTGCGGGTGGGCGTCTCGGGGCCCGACGTCACCCAGCTCAAGCACGCGCTCAACGCGGTCGGAATCAACCCCGGCTCGGTCTCCTCGCCGATGTACGACGCCGCCACCTCCACCGCGGTCGCCGCTCTCTACGCCAAGGTCGGCTACCCCCTTCCCAGCTCGGGCGAGGAGACCGGCGACATGCTGCGGTCGGCGAAAGACGCCGTGAGCGCAGCGAACAGCGGCGTGGCCGCAGCCCAGCGCACGCTCGACGAGGCGCGAGCCGGTGCCACCACGGTGGAACGCACGACACAGGACATGGCCGTGCGCAAGGCGGAACGCGACTACGACGACGGCGTCGCGGCCGCACTCTCGCCGAGCGAGATCGCCACGCTCAAAGACCAGCTCACGCTGGAGTACACGGCACGCGACGCCCTCCTCGCGCCGCGCGACGTGAGCGCCGAGCTCGCCGACCTCACCGCCGCGCAGCAGCAGGTGGTCTCCGCCAAGGAGGCCCTGAGTGCCGCCACCAACGGCACGCTCACGTTCCTGCCGGCGAGCGAGGTGCTCTACCTGCCCGGCCTGCCGCGCCGCGTCGACGAGATCACCGTGGAACGTGGCTCCACCATCTCCGCCGCGGTCATGCGCGTCTCGGGCGCCACCCTGGTGATCTCCGGCACCGCGACCGAGGCCGATGCGAAGCTGCTGAAGGAAGGCGACGCCGCCTCGCTGGCGATGCCCGATGGCAGCACGCATCCCGCAACCGTCGCGTCCGTGGCCCCCGCGGAGGCCGCGGAAGGGTCGACGGAATCCGCAGGCCGCTACACGGTGGTGCTCACGCCCGCCGAACTCAGCGACGAACAGCTACAGGCGCTCCAGGGCAACAACGTTCGTGTCAGCGTGCCCGTCTCGTCGACGGCGGGCGACGTGCTCGCCGTGCCGCTCGCCGCGCTCACCGCCGGACCCGGCGGGGAGTCGCGCGTCGAGATCGCCACCGGTGACGACGACGAGACCCGGTTGGTCGAGGTGACCAGCGGCCTCGCGGCAGACGGCTACGTGGAGATCAGCGGCGACATCGCCGAGGGCGACCTCGTCGTGGTCGGCCGGTGACGCGTCCGCCCGTCGTCGAGCTCATCGACGTGACGCGGTCGTTTCCCGGCCCGCCCGAGGTGCAGGCGCTCAAGTCGATCAACCTGCGGGTGGAGAGCGGCGACTACCTGTCGATCGTCGGTCCCAGCGGTTCGGGCAAGTCGACGATGCTGAACCTGCTCGGGCTGCTCGACCGGCCGAGTGTCGGCGAGTACTACCTCGACGGCGCCTCGACCGGGTCGCTCGACGAAGAACAGCGTGCGGCGCTGCGCGGCGGCAAGATCGGTTTCGTCTTCCAGTCGTTCCACCTGATGCCGCACCGCTCCGTGCTCGACAACGTGCTGCTGGCCACCCTCTACAGCGGGGTGCCGCGCGCCGAACGCGAATCGCGCGCCCGCGCCGCCATCGACCGCGTGGGGCTCTCGCACCGCGTCGACTTCACCCCCGGAACGCTCTCGGGCGGCGAACGCCAACGCGTCGCCGTCGCGCGCGCCGTCGTCGGCTCGCCCGAACTGCTGCTCGCCGACGAACCGACGGGCAACCTCGACGGGACCACCTCGAGCGAGGTCATGGACCTCTTCGAGGAACTCAATTCCGACGGTCTCAGCCTCGTGATCATCACGCACGACCGCGCCGTCGCCGAACGCGCGGAACGCAGCATCCGCATCACCGACGGCCGACTGATGGAACTCGCGTGAAGCTCGCCCTGCGTCGCAAGCGCCCGACGGATGCCGCGCCCGAAACCGTCGAACCGGGCTGGGGAGCGCCGCCCGCGATGGCGCGCGCCGACCGGTTCTCGCTGCAGGACCTGCTCGTGGAGGCGAGCTACGGCATCGGCGCCAAGCCGAGCCGGCTCATCATGACCACCCTCGGAACGGTGCTCGGCATCGCGTCGCTCGTGGTCACGGTCGGGTTCGCCCAGACGGCCGCCGGACAGATCGCGAACCAGTTCGACGCGGTCGCGGCCACCCAGGTGCTGGTGGAACCGGCGACCGCGCGGTCGGGCGGCGGGTCGGAGGTCGCGACGGGAACCCTGCCGTGGGACGCACCGCAACGAGTCGAGCGGCTCGCCGGAGTGGAACGCGCGGGACTCGTGGCGGAGGTGGACGTGAAAGAGGCGCCCGTGACATCCGTTCCCGTCAATGATCCATCCGCGGCCGCGCTTCTCAGCCCGGCCGTCGTCGCGACGACCGCCGACCTGCTCGAGGCCGTGCGCGGCTCGGTCGTGACCGGCCGCTACTTCGACGCCGGCCACGACGAGCGCGGCGACCACGTGGCCGTGCTCGGCGCGCGTGCCGCCGAGCAGCTCGGCATCAACCGCGTCGACAGCCAGCCGTCGATCTTCATCGGCGAGACCTCGTACACGGTGGTCGGCATCATCGACGGTGTCGAACGCCGGTCAGACCTGCTCGACTCGGTGATCCTGCCGATGGGCACGGCGCGCAACGACTTCGACGTGAGCGCACCCACGGAACTGCACGTGCAGATCGCCACGGGGGCCGGAACCCTGGTGGCCCGCCAGGCGCCGATCGCCCTCTCGCCGAACGAGCCGGAGAACTTCACGGTGACGGCGCCGTCGGGCAGGTCCGACCTGCAAGACGACATCCAGGCCGACGTGAACATCGTGTTCCTCATCCTCGGCGGTATCGCGCTGCTCGCGGGCGGGCTCGGTATCGCCAACGTGACGATGCTCTCGGTGATGGAGCGGATCGGCGAAATCGGCCTGCGCCGCGCGCTCGGGGCCACCCGCCGCAACATCGGCATGCAGTTCATGGTGGAGTCGGTGGTGATCGGGCTGCTCGGCGGCTTGATCGGCTCGGCCCTCGGTGTGTTCGCGGTCGTGATCGTGTCGGTGGCGCAGGGCTGGACCCCGATTCTCGACCCGTGGCTCGCCATCGGCTCGGCCCTGCTCGGAGCCGTAGTGGGTCTCGCCGCGGGCGCGCTGCCGGCGCGACGGGCGTCGAACATCGAACCGATCACCGCGCTGCGCGGGTCGTGACGTCGTCGCATCCGCCGCGTGCAGGAACAGCGCCCGGCGGATGCTAGTCTCTTACGGTGCCAAAGCGATGAAAATCGATTTGTGCCCCCTTAGCTCATTGGTAGAGCACTTCCTTGGTAAGGAAGAGGTAGTGGGTCCGATTCCCACAGGGGGCTCGTCAGTCGCCTTTGCGGCTACATGGCTGAGTAGCTCAGTTGGTTAGAGCGCACGACTCATAATCGTGAGGTCGCGGGATCGTACCCCGCCTCAGCTACCACACGGTCGTTACGGCCGGCCCTCGCGATCGATCTGCATCGCCGGAGGGCTTACTGGATGGAACGGGCTTTGCCCGATCGATTCGTCGCGCCTAGATTCGCACCAACCTCCGGGCGTCGATGGCCGGGGAGCGTCGCACAACGATCAAAGGAGATCTCGTGAAATCGCTACTACGGTCGGGCGTCGCTCTCGTCGCCGCGGCAACCCTCGGCGGTGGGATAGTGCTCACCACGGCGGGCATAGGCACCGACAGGGACGGCGACCGAGGCTGGGGCGACCGCCACGGCAACAACGGACGACCGGCGACCGCCAGTCAGATCTACCAAGACGAGATCAAGGACTACGGCGTCTGCCGCGGCACCGACGCCGTCTGCTACAACAACTGGGGCAACGGCTGGGTCGAAGGTGAAGCCAAGCGCATTCTCGTCTGGAGCCGCACGGCCGGCCCGCGTCACGCGCACCTCGGCACCCCGCTCGCTCCCGGGTTGAACCCACCCCTCAACGCCGACAACATCGCGCAGGCCGGCTTGAAGGCCTGGGCGGAGGAGCGCGGCATCGCCGTCGACTACACCGAGGATCTCGCGAGCTTCAGCCGGCTGAGCCAGTACCAGGCGGTCGTGTTCCTCAGCTCCAACCGGGACACGCTCGACGACACGGCGCAGACGAACCTCATGCAGTACGTGCGCGGCGGGGGCGGGTTCGTGGGAATCCACAACGCGTTCGGTGCCGAGTACCACTGGCCCTGGTACGAGGGGCTGCTCGGCGGGGCGAACTTCTACGACCACGCGCCCAATCGCGGCGGCACCGTGGAGACGATCAACCGCCGCGACGTGTCGACGGCGTTTATGCCGCGCACGTGGGCCTTCACCGACGAGTGGTACAACCTCGTGCCCTACCCGAGCTACGTCAACGTGCTGCTCGAGGTCGACGAGAAGACCAGTCTCAACGGGCGGCCGACCGGCCACCCGGGCCACGGCAAGGAGCACGCCGTGAGCTGGTGCCATTACTACGACGGTGGCAGGTCGTGGCTGACCACCCTGGGTCACGACGCGGCGGCCTGGACCGACGCGCCCCTGGCAGGCGACGACCTCTTCAAGCAGCACGTGGTGGAGGGGCTCGAGAGCGCAATGGGGATCAAGCAGTTCTGCACTCCCTCGAGGTGAGCGTCGGCGGCGTCGAGGCTGCTGCGGCGTTCCACTCAGTGGGATGCCCCGGCCTCGACGCCTCGGCCGAGTCGGATACTGGGAGACATGCGAACCGCTCAGGGCGATGAGCCGGTGTCGGTGCTCGACCGGATCATCGCGATCGTCGAGGCCGTGCGCGAGTGCGGGGGCTGTGCAACCGTCATGGACCTCGCCCGGGCCACGGGCATCCCCAAGTCGACGGCATCCCGCACCGTGGCCGAACTCGTTCGGCGGGGCTACCTCGAGCGCACCGAGGCCGGGGTCGTGATCGGACTGAGACTGTTCGAGCTCGGTGCGCGCGCGACGACTCCCCGCCGACTCGGCGCCGCCGCGCTGCCCGTTCTCGCCGAACTCTTCAACGCCACCGGCGAGCACCTCAACGTGGCGGTGCAGGATGGGCGCGACATGGTCTCGGTGATCTCCGTGCGCGGCCGCCTGCGGCCCGCGCCCTCCCGCGCCGGCGCCCGCGTGCCCGCGGCGACGACCGCGCTCGGCAAGGCTTTCCTGGCCTTCACGAGCGACGAGTCGGCCGTGCGCGACATCACCGGAGGTCTGGACAGCCGGGGACGGCGCCACCTCGAGCGGGAGCTCGAAGACGTGCGTTCGTGCGCGGTGGCCATAGATCGATGCGAGACGTTTCCGGGGGTCGTCGGCGTCGCCAGCCCGATCCTGTCGCCTCAACTCGTGCCCGTCGCCGCCATCTCGGTCGCCGGCCCGGTGAGCGAGATGGACGCCGACCGCATGATGCCGCTGGTGCGGCACGCCGCGCTGGCCCTGACCCGACGGCTCGCGCTGCGCGCGGTGTGACCGGTGGCGACGGACGACCCGGTCGGGGTGCTCGACCGCATCACCGTCATCTTCGAGATCCTCGGCGACGACGACCGCGGGATGGGCATCTCGGAGCTCGCCCAGCGCGCCGGTCTTCCGAAGTCGACGGTCTCCCGGCTGGTCAGCGGACTCGTTCGCCGCCACTACCTGGAACGCGAAGGAACGACCATCCGCCTGGGGTTGCGGCTGTTCGAGCTGGGCCAGCTCGCAGAGACGCCCCAGAAGCTGCGGCGCGCGGCACTGCCGATCATGTCGGCGCTTCGCAACGAGACGGGGGCGACCATCGAGCTGGCGGTGCGCGACGACTGCGACATGGTGCTCATCGCGATCATGCGGGGTAGAGCCCCCTACGCCGCCCGACGCATCGGTGAGCGCACTCCCCTCGGGCACGCCATGGTCTCGGGACTGACCGAACCGATCCACTCGCCCGGCATCGAGGCGGCGATCTCGCTGCGCTCGCCGGCGGACGATGTCGACCCGGTTCAGCGGGACGCGGTCGTGGCCGCCGCCCGCGCGATCGAACGCGGGCTATAGCGACCACGACCTGCCCGGTCGCTACTCGTCGCTCACTTCACCACCCGCACGGCCGCCGTCGACGTGAGCTGCTTCTGCACACCGTCCTGCAGCACGTTCAGCCTCACCGTGAGAGAGGTCTCGCCCTCCGGCACGTTGTGGTCGATGTCGGCCTCGTCGAACACCAGCACGACGTGGTTCTTCAGCGACGTCACCTTCGTCGGCTCGACCGGGTTCTGCGAGAGGGGCGCGATGAGCACCGCTCCGCTGTCGTACCGGTACCCGCGCGGCAGCTGGAAGTAGGCGAAGACCTTGCTGGTCACCGGCGAGAAGATGCCCTTCTTCGGTTCCAGGTTCAGCCGGCTCGGGATGAACCGCAGCGCTCCCGGCTGATCCTGCGGGTCGAGGTAGACCTCGATCTTGCCGGTCGGCCTCGGGTCGGTGCAGTCGTTGAAGAAGTACTCCCCGGCCCGGTCGAAGGTGTGTTGATAGCTCTCGCCGGGCTGCAG
>NZ_JBKKAD010000009.1:0-25973 GCF_046714715.1 Conyzicola sp.
GTGAAGACTTCTGGCCGACCGCGTACGACCCCACCGTCGTCGACAGCATCATCGCGTCACCCGACGCCGAATCGTTCGAACTCACCCGGCGCCTCGCACGCGAGGAGGGCCTGCTCGTCGGCGGGTCGAGCGGGCGCGCCGGGACGGCCGCGCTCAAGGCCGCGGCAGACCTGCCCGCCGACGCGGTCGTTATTGTACTGCTGCCCGACGGCGGGCGCGGCTACCTCGGCAAGATCTTCAACGAGAAGTGGATGCAGTCGTACGGTTTCACCCAGGTGGCCGAGCAGAAGACCGTGGCCGATGTGATCAGCCGCAAGACCGGCAACCTGCCCGACCTCGTGCACGTGCACCCGGTCGACACCGTGCGCGACGCCGTGAGGATCATGGCCGAGTACGACATCTCGCAGCTGCCGGTGCTCACCGCCGAGCCTCCCGTCGTGATGGGGGAGGTGACCGGGGCGATCAGCGAACGCGCCCTGCTCGACGACATCTTCAACGGCAAGGCCAGCATGACCGACTCGATCGCGGAATTCATCGGCGCCCCGCTCGGTTTGATCGGTGTGCACGAGTCGGTGAGTGCGGCACGCGCCGCGCTGGCCGACGCCGACGCCCTGCTCGTGGTGAGCGACGGCAAGCCCGTCGGCGTGCTCACCCGGCAAGACCTGCTGACCTTCCTCACCGCCTAACGGCCCAAGAACAGATAGAGACTCTCGTGTCAGACGCCCAGTACGGCTTCAGTACCCGCGCGATCACCGCGGGCCAGCACTTCGACCCGACCACGGGCGCGGTGGTGCCGCCGGTCTACCTCACCTCGACGTTCGTGCAGGACGGCATCGGCGGCTTCCGCGGCGGGTACGAATACGCGCGCGGGGGAAACCCGACGCGTGACTCGCTGCAAGAGCTGCTCGCCTCGCTCGAGGGCGGCCTCAAAGCCTTCAGCTTCGCCTCCGGGCTCGCGGGCGAAGACGCCCTGCTGCGCGCGGTGCTCACGCCCGGCGACCACATCGTGATGGGCAACGACGTGTACGGCGGCACCCATCGGCTGGTTAACCGCGTGTTCGTGCCCTGGGGCATCGACCTCGAGGTCGTCGAACTCACCGACCTCGACGCCGTGCGGGCGTCGATCCGGCCCGGCGTCACCAAGGTGCTGTGGATCGAGACGCCGACCAACCCGCTGATGAAGATCAACGACATCGCGGCGCTCGCCGAGATCGGTCACGCGGCCGGCGTGCTCGTGGTGGTCGACAACACGTTCGCCTCGCCCTACCTGCAGCAGCCGATCGCGCTCGGCGCCGACGCCGTGATCCACTCGACCACGAAGTACCTCGGCGGCCACTCCGACGTCGTCGGCGGCGCGGTCGTGGTGAACGACGAGGAGCTCGCCGCGAAGGTCGGCTTCCTGCAGTTCGGTGTCGGCGCGGTCTCCGGGCCCCTGGATGCCTGGCTCACCATCCGGGGGATCAAGACCCTCGCGGTGCGCCTCGACCGCCACTCCGCCAACGCGCAGTCGATCGCGGAGACCCTCGCGGAGCATCCGGCCATCGAAACCGTCTACTACCCGGGCCTGCCGACCCACCCGGGACACGAGCTGGCGTCGCGCCAGATGAAGGCCTTCGGCGGAATGATCTCGCTCGGCCTGGCCGGGGGAGAGGCCGCGGCGCGCGCGTTCGCGGAGTCGACAGAACTGTTCCAGCTGGCGGAGTCGCTCGGTGGCGTCGAGTCGCTCATCGGGTACCCCTCGGAGATGACGCACGCCTCGGTGCGCGGCACCGCCCTCGAGGTGCCGACGAACGTGGTGCGGTTGTCGGTGGGCATCGAGGATGTCGCGGACCTCACCGCCGACCTGCTGACCGCCCTCGACCGGGTGGCCAAGCTCTAACTGGCGGTATTTAGGCCCGAGGTGGCAGAAATGCGCGCGACGTAGCATTACTGCCACTGGCAGAGTGGGCCTATGACCCAGTACCGCGCACACTTCGACGCCCGCATCGAGTTCGTCAACGGGGGCTCTCTCGTCGCCGACGCCTTCCGCCTCGACCTGCCGGAGGCGCTCGCGCCGGCCGACGCCGACGAGGCCGCCGTCGGGCGTCTGCTCGTGCAGCATCTAGGCCTCGCTCTGGTCGGGTCGGTGGCGGTCTCGAACCTCGCGATCGTCGAGGAGCAGCACCGCGGCTCGCGGGGCATAGACGCCACGCGATCCGAGCAGCGTGGTCGCCTCGTCGACCTCAGTCACGCGATCCACGACGGCCTCGTCACCTACCCCGGACTGCCCGCGCCGGCGATCACCCCGCACCTGACCCGGGCGGACTCCCGGTCGAGCTACAACCCCGGCACCGAATTCGCGATGGACACGATCACGATGCTCGGCAACACGGGCACCTACCTCGACAGTCCCTACCACCGGTACGAGGGCGGCACTGACCTCGCCGGGCTCAGCCTGCACACCCTCGTCGACCAGAGCGCCGAGGTCTTCCACCTCTCGGATGCCACGGCTCGCGGCATTCCGGAATCGGTCTTTCTCGACCGCGACGTCACGGCGCGCGCCGTGCTGCTGCACACCGGGTGGGACCGCCACTTCGCTACGCCCGCCTATGCGCACGGCGCGCCTTTCCTTACCGAGAGCGGCGCGGCCTACCTCGTCGAGCAGGGCGTGACCGTGGTCGGTATCGACTCGCTCAACATCGACGACATCGAATCGGGCGGGTCGCGCCCGGCGCACTCGCTGCTGCTCGCCGCCGGCGTCCACGTCGTCGAGCACCTCACCGGCCTCGACGTGCTGCCGCCGACCGGCTCGCTGTTTTCCGCCGTGCCACCGAGGGTCGTCGGCTTCGGCACCTTCCCGGTTCGGGCGTACGCACGCGTATTGTGACGCTACCGTTGCGTTAACTTGTTGACGGCAAGGCTTTGTTGTTGCACGCTACATATATGACAACGAGGTACAGGTCCCGAAACCCGGGATCGCAGACGGCGCTGCGCCAGTCCAATCAGCAGCGCATCATCACCAGCCTCGTCTCCGGCGGCCCCTCTACCCAGGCCGAGATCTCGCGCAATACCGGGTTGTCGAACGCCACCGTGTCGAACATCGTGAAGGCCCTCGCCGAGCGGGGGATCGTGAGCACGGCGCCGACCACCAGCTCCGGTCGGCGGGCGCTGTCGGTGAGTCTCTCGGGTGAGAACGGCGCGGTCGCCGTCGGCATCGACTTCGGGCGCCGCCACGTGCGGGTGCTGATCGCCGGCCTCGACTACCAGGTGATCGCCTCGGAAGCCGTGGCGCTGCCGCTCGGTCACAGCGCCTCGGTGGCTCTGGATGCCGCGTCCCGCCTGTTGGCCTCGGTGCTCGAGTCGAGCGGCGTCAGCCCGTCACTCGTGCTCGGCATCGGCGTCGGAATCCCCGGGCCGATCGACCGGCGCAGCGAAACGGTGATCGAGGGCGCAATCCTGCCCGAGTGGGTCGGCATCACGCACGCGCAGATCGAGGCGCGCCTCAACTACCCGGTCTACCTCGACAACGACGCGAACCTGGGAGCGTTGGCCGAGGTCACCTGGGGGCCGCACAGCGGCACCGACAATCTCGTCTTCGTGAAGATCGGCTCGGGCATCGGTGCCGGACTCATCTTCAACGGCCTGCCCTTCGGCGGCAACATCGGCGTCACGGGCGAGATCGGGCACACCCCCGTGCACGACCACGGACTGCTCTGCCGCTGCGGCAATCGCGGCTGCCTCGAGACCGTGGCGTCGACCACGGTGATGATCGAACTGCTGAGCCGCACCAGCCCGAGTACCGTGGCCACGACCGACATCGTGCGCGCCGCCCTCGCCGGCGACCACGCGACGCTGCGCATCATCGAAGACGCCGGGCTCGCGGTGGGACGCTCCGTCGCCGCGATCGTCAATCTCGTGAATCCCGGGATCGTCGTGATCGGCGGTCCGCTCGCCAGTCTCGGCGAGCTGCTGCTCGACCCGATCCGCCGCGGGCTGAACGTGTACGCCGTGCCGATGCTGGGCGAGACCACCGAACTCGTGATGTCGTCGCTCGGCGAACAGGCCGAGGCGCTCGGGGCCTCCGCGCTCGTCTTGCGGCAGGCTGGCCTGCTCTCCCCGCTCCCGATCTAGAAGGTCACCGTTAGATAACCCTTTGCCCAGAAAGGGCCAGATCATGCGTTCACAGGTTGACGACAACGCTTGCAGGGCTTACCTTTCTTAGCGGGTGCGAATCACGCGAGCACCCATGACGAGGAGGTCGCGCCGTGGAACAGGGTCGGAGTACAGCCCCCACCATCCTGGAGATGCAGTCCATCACCAAGGAATTTCCGGGTGTTAAGGCCCTCGATAAGGTTTCGCTCTCGGTCAAGGCCAGCGAGATCCACGCGATCTGCGGTGAGAACGGCGCGGGCAAGTCCACGCTGATGAAGGTCCTCTCCGGCGTCTACCCGTTCGGAACGTACGACGGCGACATCGTCTACGAGGGCAAGACCGTGCGCTTCAAAGACATCAAGTCGAGCGAGGCCGCCGGCATCGTCATCATCCACCAGGAACTCGCCCTCATCCCCGAGCTTTCGATCACCGAGAACATCTTCCTCGGCAACGAGCCCGGCCGTGGCGGCGTCATCAACTGGGTCGAGGCGCAGAAGGAAGCGACGCAGCTGCTCGCCCGCGTCGGCCTCGACGACGACCCCGACACCCAGGTCAAGAACATCGGCGTCGGCAAGCAGCAGCTCGTCGAGATCGCCAAGGCGCTCAACAAGAACGTGAAGCTGCTCATTCTCGACGAGCCGACCGCCGCTCTCAACGAGAACGACTCGCAGCACCTGCTCGACCTCATCCTGGGGCTCAAGAGCAAGGGCATCTCGTCGATCATGATCTCGCACAAGCTCAACGAGATCGAGCAGATCGCCGACCAGATCACGATCATCCGCGACGGCAAGTCGATCGAAACGCTCGACGTCAAGGCCGACGGGGTCGACGAAGACCGCATCATCCGCGGCATGGTCGGCCGCACCCTCGGCAACAGGTTCCCCGAGCACACCGCCGAGATCGGCGAGGTCTTCTTCGAGGTACGCGACTGGACGGTACAGCACCCGCTCACCGCCGAGCGCCTCGTGGTCAAGAACTCGAGCTTCACCGTTCGCCGCGGCGAGGTCGTCGGATTCGCCGGCCTCATGGGCGCCGGCCGCACGGAGCTCGCGATGAGCATCTTCGGCCGCTCCTACGGCAAGTTCATCTCCGGCCAGGTGTTCAAAGACGGCAAGGAGATCAAGCTCCGCACCGTCTCCGAGGCTATCGACCACGGAATCGCCTACGTCAGCGAAGACCGCAAGGCCCTCGGCCTGAACCTGCTCGACACGATCAAGCGCTCCATCGTCTCGGCGAAGCTCGGCAAGATCTCTAAGGGTGCCGTCGTCAACGAGACCGCAGAAGCGCAGATCTCCGAGGAATACCGCAAGAGCCTGCGCATCAAGACCCCGACCGTCGAAGAGGGCGTCACCAAGCTCTCCGGTGGAAACCAGCAGAAGGTCGTTCTGGCCAAGTGGATGTTCACCGACCCCGACCTGCTCATCCTCGACGAGCCGACCCGCGGCATCGACGTGGGCGCGAAGGCCGAGATCTACGGGATCATCCGTGACCTCGCCGCTCAGGGCAAGGGCATCATCATGATCTCGTCCGAACTGCCCGAGTTGCTCGGCGTCTCCGACCGCATCTACACGATCTTCGAAGGCAAGATCACCAACGAACTTCCGGTCGCCCAGGCCGATCCCGAAACCCTCATGCGCAGCATGACCTCGTCCTCACAGAAAGTAGTCGCGTAATGAGCGCTCCCATTACAGAGAAGAAGGGCGGATTCGACGTCCGCGACCTCAAGAACCTGTTCGGCGGTGGCGGATCGCTGAAGCAGTTCGGCATCCTCGGCGCCCTCGTCGTGATCATCATCTTCTTCCAGATCTGGACGGGAGGTAAGACGCTGCAGCCCGGAAACATCATCAACATCGTGCAGCAGTACTCCTACATCCTGATCCTCGCGATCGGAATGGTGATGGTGATCATCGCCGGCCACATCGACCTCTCCGTCGGTTCGGTCGCGGCGTTCACCGGAATCATCGTGGCCCTGGCCATGAAGGACTGGAACTTCCCGTGGTGGGCCGGCATCCTGCTCGGCCTCGTGGTCGGAGCCCTGATCGGCGCGTGGCAGGGGTTCTGGGTCGCCTATATCGGCGTCCCGGCCTTCATCGTGACGCTGGCGGGCATGTTGATCTGGCGCGGAGGCAACCAGTTCATCGGCGACTCCGCCACCGTTCCCGTCGCCGGCGAGTTCCAGACCATCGGTAAGGGCTACCTGCCCGAGGTCGGCCCGAACCTGGGCTTCAACAACCTGACCATGCTGCTCGGCCTCGTCGTCGTGCTCATCCTCGTCGCACTCGAGGTTCGCGGACGCCGCACCCGCAAGGTCATGGGCGCCTCGTCCAGCCCGCTCTGGACCAGCATCCTCCGCGTCGTCATCCTCGGCGGCGTCGTGATGGTCGCGGCCTACCTGTTCGCAACGGGCCGCGTCGGCACCAGCTTCCCGGTCTCCGGCATCATCCTCGTGCTGCTCGTCGTGGCCTACTCGTTCCTTACGAACAACACGATCATCGGCCGCCACATCTACGCGGTCGGCGGCAACAAGCACGCGGCCGAGCTGTCGGGCGTCAACTCGAAGAAGGTCAACTTCTTCGTCATGATGAACATGTCGGTTCTCGCCGCCCTCGCCGGCATGATCTTCGTCGCCCGCTCGCAGGCGTCCGGACCGTTCGACGGCACCGGCTGGGAGCTCGACGCGATCGCAGCCGTGTTCATCGGCGGCGCCGCCGTCTCCGGTGGTATCGGAACCGTCGCCGGCTCCATCATCGGCGGACTCGTCATGGCCGTGCTCTCGAACGGTCTCGCGCTCAAGGGCATCTCGTCCGACCTCGTACAGATCATCAAGGGCCTCGTGCTGCTGATCGCCGTGGGCGTCGACGTCTTCAACAAGACGCAGGGCCGCCCGTCGATCATCGGACTCATGACCCGCAAGGACAAGGGCGGCGCGGCTCCCACCGACGACGCCACCTCGGCGCAGGTCACCCCCGGCGGCGGAACCCCCGACACCGCGGTACCGGCCGACCTGCCCAAGTAGCACCCCAGATTTAACGCACTGATCCACCACCGGAGAATCAGCTCCACCCAACGCACCAAACCAACACAGAACAGAAAGAAAGAGATCCCAATGAAGAAGATCCTTCTTGCTACCGGCGCATTCGTCGCCGTAGCGGCACTCGGCCTCACCGGCTGCTCCAACGACAGCGGACGCGGCGGCGAAGCCGAGACCGAGGCCGGCAGCGGCTTCGACGCCAACTCGCTCATCGGCGTAGCCCTCCCCGACAAGACCAGCGAGAACTGGGTTCTCGCCGGCGGCCTGTTCGAAGACGGTCTCGCCGAGGCCGGCTTCGAAGCCGACGTACAGTACGCCGGAGCCAGCAACGCTGTCGCCGACCAGCAGCAGCAGATCTCGACCATGGTCACCAACGGTGCCAAGGTCATCATCATCGGCGCCAAGGACGGCGCGCAGCTCGGTACCCAGGTAGAGCAGGCGCGCGACGCCGGCGCCATCGTCATCGCGTACGACCGTCTCATCCAGAACTCCGACGCTGTCGACTACTACGTCGCCTTCGACAACTTCAAGGTCGGCCAGCTCCAGGGCCAGGCCCTGCTCGACGGTCTCGCAGCGAAGTTCCCGGACAAGACGACGTACAACATCGAGCTGTTCTCCGGCTCGTCTGACGACGCCAACGCCCCCGTCTTCTTCGAGGGTGCCATGGACGTTCTCCAGCCGAAGATCGACGACGGAACGCTCAACGTCGTCTCCGGCCAGGTCGACATCGCCCAGACGGCGACCGACGGCTGGAAGCCCGAGAACGCACAGCGCCGCATGGACACCATCATGCAGGGTACGTACACGTCGGAGACCGTCGACGGCGTGCTCTCGCCGAACGACACCCTCGCCCGCGCCATCATCACCTCGGTGAAGGACGCCGGACAGGCCGACCTTCCGATCGTGACCGGTCAGGACTCCGAGGCCGCCTCGATCCCGCTGATCATGTCGGGCGAGCAGTACTCGACCATCTACAAGGACACCCGCGCGCTCGTTCAGACCGCGATCGAGATGGCTCAGGCGCTGCAGGCCGGCGACGAGCCCGACACGACCACCGAGACGAACAACGGCAACGTCGACGTCGCAACGCTCTACCTCGAGCCGGTCATCGTCACCAAGGAGAACGCCGCTGAGGCGTACGCCGACAACGAAGAGCTTCTCGCTCTCGTCAATGGCTAAGTAGCAAGACGGTGAAGGCCGGTCGCACCCTCGGGTGCGGCCGGCCTTTGCTTTGCCCCCGGCGACCGCACCATCCGGGGCCTCGGTGGCTTCCGTGCATAATGGAAGACATTCGCATGTGAACGTACACATCGCCAACGAAGTCGGGTATCTCGAGTGACTATGGAGCCGGAGAAGGTTCGCGCGCCCAACATCCGCGACGTCGCCGCCCTCGCCGGGGTCTCCTACCAGACCGTCTCGCGCGTGCTGAACGACAGCCCGAGCATCAAGGCGTCCACGCGGCAGCGGGTGCTCGACGTCATCTCCGAGATCGGCTACCGGCCCAACCAGGCGGCACGCGCCCTCGTCACCAGCCGCACCCGCACCATCGGCGTGCTCTCGTCGCAGACCGCCCACTACGGGCCGACGACGAGTGTCAACGCGATCGAGATCGCGGCGCGCGAGGCCGGGTACCGACTCAGTATCACCAGCGTGTCATCCGGAGACTATTCGTCGATCAAGTCGGCCATCGACTACCTGCTCAGCCAGGCGGTCGAGGCGCTCGTCGTGATCGCGCCCCAGGCGCGCGTGTTCGACGCGTTGAGCGACCTGTCGATCAGCGTGCCGTACGTGACGCTGGAGTCGACGGGACGTAACCTCGGGCACAGCCTGTCGGTCGACCAGGTGGCGGGCGCGCGGCTGGCCACCCGGCACCTCATCGACCTGGGGCACACGGAGATCACGCACATCTCGGGCCCTCAGGACTGGATCGAGGCGGATGCCCGGATGCAGGGTTTCCTGCACGAGATCAACGCCGCCGACCTGCGCACGCGGGCGCCGATCCTCGGCGACTGGAGCGCGCACTTCGGATACTACGCGGGGCTCGAGTTGCTGCGTTTCCGCGATTTCACCGCGGTGTTCGCGGGCAACGACCAGATGGCCCTGGGCTTCATGCACGCCTGCCGCGAGTCGGGGCTCGACGTTCCCGGCGACATCAGCGTGGTCGGGTTCGACGACATCCCCGAGGCCGCGCACTTCTCGCCGCCGCTCACCACCGTGCGGCAGAACTTCGCCGAGATCGGCCGGCGCGCGGTCGCGCTGCTGATCTCGGAGCTGAGCGGGGGCACCGGCCAGGACCACGACCAGATCGCCCCCGAACTCGTGGTGCGCTCGTCGACGGCGCCGCCCCGCCGCTAGCCCGCCCGCCCCGCCCTGCTGCTGCTGCTGCTGCCAAATGAAGGAGATTTCGCGGGCGAGGGCCGTGCATCCGCGAGAACGTGTGACTGGCACGTGGTTTCTCCTTCATTTGGCAGCCGGGCGGGTGCGGGAGGGGCGTGCGGATGCCGCGGCTCGCGCCCGGGCGCGGCGGTGGCCGTGGCATCCGCGAGTCGCCCCTCCGCGCGGCGTCACCTGCCACCCTCCCCGCACCAAATGCAGGAGATTTCGCCCGGGAGGGTCGCGCATCCGCGCCACCGTGTGACTCGGTCGGGTTTCTCCTGCATTTGGCACACTCGCGGCGGGGCGGTGGGGCGGCGGCACGGGGCGGCGGGGCGGCGATGGGCGGGGCGGCGGTGGCCGGCGCGAGCGACGCGTTACCGGGCCGTGACCTTCGGGCCTTGACAGATGTGACCGTTTCACATGTAACATTGCGGAGCTGGATGTGAACGGTCACATTCAGCGCAGCATCCAGTACCACCCCGCAAGAGCAGCAGACAATGAGGTCCGTAGAGTGAGCACCCCCACCGAGCCAGCACCCGACGTGCAGTCCTCCGTCGGCGCCGGTTCCGGAACGCTCTCGCCCGCTGCCGACGCGATCGTCGCCGCGCGCACCTCCCTCGGCATCGAACTCGGCTCGACGCGCATCAAGCTCTGCCTGATCGGCGACGACTCGGCGGTGCTCGCGGTGGGCAGCCACGAGTGGGAGAACGCGTTCGTCGACCGCGTCTGGACCTACTCCCTCGCCGACGTCTGGTCGGGCATCGGCGCCGCGTACGCCGACTTGGTCTCCGACGTCGAGGCGAAGCACGGCGTGCGTCCCGAGAGCTTCGGCGCCATCGGCGTCTCGGCCATGATGCACGGCTACCTGGCGTTCGACCGCTCCGGCGAGCAGCTCGTGCCGTTCCGAACCTGGCGCAACACGAGCACGGGCGTCGCGGCGGCCGAACTCACCGAGCTGTTCGGGGTCAACATCCCGCTGCGCTGGTCGATCGCCCACCTGCACCAGGCCGTCATCGACAACGAGCCGCACGTCGCCGAGCTCGACTTCGTCACCACCCTCGCCGGCTACGTGCACTGGCGCCTCACCGGCCGCAGGGTGCTCGGCGTCGGCGACGCGTCGGGCATGTTCCCGATCGACTCGTCCACCCAGACGTACGACGCCGACCTGCTCGCGCGCTACATCGACCGCGTGCCCGCCCTCGACCTGGCCGCCCTGCTTCCCGAGGTGCTCGTCGCCGGCGAGACCGCCGGCACGCTCACGGCCGACGGCGCCGGGCTGCTCGACCCGACCGGCACCCTGCGCGCCGGCGCCGTGATGGCCCCGCCCGAGGGCGACGCCGGCACGGGCATGGTCGCCACCTGCTCGGTCGCCCCGCGCACCGGCAACGTCAGCGCCGGCACGAGCATCTTCGCGATGGTCGTGCTCGAGCGCCCGCTCACCAGCGTGCACCACGAGCTCGACCTCGTCACCACCCCGGCCGGCGACCCGGTCGCGATGGTGCACTGCAACAACGGCGCCAGCGAGCTCGCGGCGTGGGCGGGTCTCTTCGGCACCTTCGCCGCGGCAGCCAGCAGCCCGGTCGACGCCGACACGGTCTTCGACGTGCTCTTCCGTGCGGCGCTCGACGGCGAGGCCGACGCGGGCGGACTGCTCGCCTACAACCACCTGGCCGGCGAGCCGATCGCGGGCCTCGACGAGGGCCGCCCGCTGGTCGTGCGCACACCCGACAGCCGCCTCACCCTCCCCAACTTCATGCGCGCGCAGCTCTACGGCGTGTTCGGCACCCTGGCCCTCGGCATGCGGGTGCTGGAGGGCGAGCGCGTCGAGCTCGACCGCATGTTCGCCCACGGGGGCATGTTCCGCACCGCCGGTGTGGCCCAGCGCTTCCTCGCCGGCGCGCTGGACGCACCCGTCGCGGTGGCCGCCACCGCCTCCGAGGGCGGGGCGTGGGGGATGGCCGTGCTCGCGGGCTTCGCCGCGTCCGAGACATCCGACACCCTCGACGACCACCTGCGCGAGCGAGTCTTCGCCGACGCCGTCTTCGCGACCGTCGCCCCCGATCCGGCCGACGTCGCCGGCTTCGCCACCTATCTCGAGCGCTACCGCGCCGGCCTCACGGTCGAGCGCGCCGCGGTCGACGCCCTCACGCTGACAGGAACGACGACATGACCTCCTTCTCTCCCGAAATCCAGGTGGCGATCGCCCGCACCCGCGACGACGTGGCCCGCCTGCACGAGGAACTCGTGCGCTACGAGCTCGTCGTCTGGACCGGCGGCAACGTCTCCGGCCGCGTTCCCGGCGCCGACCTGTTCGTGATCAAGCCGTCTGGCGTGAGCTACGACGACCTCAGCCCCGAGAACCAGATCCTCTGCGACCTCGACGGTAATGTCATCGAGCGCACCCCCGGTTCCGACCGCAGCCCCTCGAGCGACACGGCCGCGCACGCCTACATCTACCGCACCATGCCCGAGGTCGGGGGAGTCGTGCACACGCACTCCACCTACGCCACAGCCTGGGCCGCCCGCGGCGAGGCCATCCCGTGCGTCATCACCGCCATGGCCGACGAGTTCGGCGGCGAAATCCCGGTCGGCCCGTTCGCGATCATCGGCGACGACTCGATCGGCCGCGGCGTTGTCGAGACGCTCACCGGGCACCGCTCGCGCGCCGTGCTGATGCAGAACCACGGCGTGTTCACGATCGGCAAGAACGCGAAGGACGCCGTGAAGGCCGCCGTCATGGCCGAGGACGTGGCAAAGACCGTGCACATCTCGCGCCAGCTCGGCGCCCCGCTGCCCATCGCCCAGTCGGCCATCGATTCGCTGTTCGACCGGTACCAGAACGTCTACGGCCAAGAACCCACAGGAGCCCTCAAGTGAGCAACTCGATCATTCCCGACCTCGCGACGAACGAGGTCTGGTTCCTCACCGGCAGCCAGGACCTCTACGGCGACGACACGCTGCGCCAGGTCGCCGAGCAGTCGCAGGAGGTCGTGCGCCTGCTGAACGAGTCGAGCGACATCCCGGTCACCATCGTCTGGAAGCCGGTGCTGAAGAGCTCGGACGCCATCCGTCGGGCCATGCTCGATGCGACGACAGATGACACGGTCGTCGGTGTCATCGCCTGGATGCACACCTTCAGCCCCGCCAAGATGTGGATCCACGGTCTCGACGCCCTGCGCAAGCCGTTCCTGCACCTGCACACGCAGGCCAACGTCGAGCTGCCGTGGGCCGAGATCGACTTCGACTTCATGAACCTGAACCAGGCCGCGCACGGCGACCGCGAGTTCGGCTACATCGCCAGCCGCATGAACGTGCCGCGCAAGACCGTCGTCGGTCACGCCTCTAACCCGGTCGTCACCGCGCAGGTCGGCACCTGGACCCGCGCCGCCTCCGGCTGGGTCGCCACCCAGGGCATGAAGCTCGCGCGTTTCGGCGACAACATGCGCAACGTCGCCGTCACCGAGGGCGACAAGACCGAGGCCGAGATCCGCTTCGGCGTGAGCGTCAACACCTGGGGCGTCAACGAGCTGGTCGAGAGGGTCGATGCCGCAAGCGATGCGGATGTCACGGCTCTCGTCGCCGAATACGAGGAGCTCTACGCCGTGGTCCCCGAGCTCAGACTCGGTGGAGAGCGCCACGAGAGCCTGCGCTACGGCGCCCGCATCGAGCTCGGGCTGCGCTCGTTCCTCGAGGAGGGCGGCTTCACCGCGTTCACCACGAGCTTCGAGGACCTCGGCGGGCTGCGCCAGCTTCCCGGCCTCGCCGTGCAGCGGCTCATGGCCGACGGCTACGGTTTCGGCGGCGAGGGCGACTGGAAGACGGCCGTGCTCATCCGCGCCGCGAAGGTCATGGGCGCGGGTCTCCCCGGCGGCGCCTCGCTCATGGAGGACTACACCTACAACCTCGTGCCGGGCGAAGAGACGATCCTCGGCGCGCACATGCTCGAGATCTGCCCCTCGCTCACCACGAAGAAGCCGAGTCTCGAGATCCACCCGCTCGGCATCGGCGGCCGCGAAGACCCCGTGCGTCTCGTCTTCGACACCGACGCCGGTTCCGGCGTGGTGGTCGCGCTGTCCGACATGCGCGACCGCTTCCGCCTCGTGGCGAACGTCGTCGAGGTCGTCGACCTCCCGGCGCCGCTCCCGCACCTCCCGGTCGCCCGGGCAGTGTGGAAGCCGGCACCCGACCTCGCGACATCCGCAACCGCCTGGCTCACCGCGGGAGCCGCGCACCACACGGTGCTCTCCACGGCGATCGGCGTCGAGGCGTGGGAAGACTTCGCCGAGATCGCCCGCACCGAACTGCTCGTCATCGACGAGAACACGACAAAACGCTCGTTCGCCCACGAAGTGAAGTGGAACTCCGCGTACTACCGGCTCGCGCAAGCGATCTAGTAGCCCCAAAAGCTTGCCAGGGACGGCCCTTTCGGCCCCGGCGGGACCCGGTTGTAATGGACAAACCGGGTTGATGCACCAGACAACGATGTCCATCAATTGAAAGGAACACACAGTGAAGAAGAGAGCTATTCTTTCGCTCGTCGCAGCTGGCGCCATGGTTGCCAGCCTCGCGGCCTGCTCCGGAGGATCCGGCGGAGACTCCGGTTCGGGTGAGGGAGGCGGCGCGCTCATCGGCGTCGCAATGCCCACCAAGTCGTCCGAGCGCTGGATCGCCGACGGCGACGCCGTCAAGAAGGCGCTGGAAGACCAGGGCTACAAGGTCGACCTGCAGTACGCCGAAGACGACATCCCCACCCAGGTCAGCCAGATCGAGAACATGATCACCAAGGGCGCGGAAGCCCTGATCGTCGCCTCGATCGACGGCACCACGCTCACGAACATCCTGGCCGACGCCGCCGACGCGGAGATCCCCGTCATCGCGTACGACCGTCTGCTCATGGACACCGAGAACGTCGACTACTACGCCACCTTCGACAACGAGCTCGTCGGTAACCAGCAGGCATGGTCGCTGCTCAACGGTCTCGGACTCGTCGAACTCGACGGAACCCCGATCGAGGGCGCACCCGCCGGCCCGTTCAACATCGAACTGTTCGCCGGATCGCTCGACGACAACAACGCGTTCTTCTTCTTCAACGGAGCCATGGACGTGCTGCAGCCCTTCATCGACGAGGGAACCCTCGTCGTGAAGAGCAACCAGACGTCGATCGAGCAGGCGGCGACGCTTCGCTGGGACGGCGAGACCGCACAGAGCCGCATGGAGGACCTCCTCACCGCGAACTACTCCGACGGCACCACCGTCAACGCGGTCCTCTCGCCGTACGACGGCATCTCCCGCGGAATCATCGGCGCCCTCCAGGACGCCGGTTACTCGCTGGGCGACGAATGGCCCATCATCTCGGGCCAGGACGCCGAGATCGACTCGGTCAAGGCCATCAACTCGGGCGAGCAGTACGCGACCATCTTCAAGGACACGCGCGAGCTGGCCAAGAAGGCGGCCGATATGGCTGTCGCGGCTCTCAACGGCGACACCGTCGAGACGAACGACGACAGCACGTACAACAACAACGAGAAGGACGTTCCGTCGTACCTCCTCGAGCCCGTCATCGTGGTGAAGGACAACATCCAGTCCGCACTCATCGACACCGGCTACTGGACCGAAGCAGAGGTCAACGGCTAAGTCCGCTGATCTCACCCGCCGGTGCCGGGGAGGCGACTCCCCGGCACCGGCATCCACCACCAATCTTTTTCTTTTCAAGGAAGCCGGCACACACAGTGACCACGAACATCCTGGAAATGCGGTCGATCACCAAGACCTTTCCTGGCGTAAAAGCGCTGCAGGACGTCACCCTCGAGGTGGCCCGCGGCGAGATCCACGCCATCTGCGGCGAAAACGGCGCGGGAAAGTCCACCCTCATGAAGGTGTTGTCGGGGGTCTACCCGCACGGGACCTACGAGGGCGACATCGTCTACGAAGACGAGACCGTCGAGTTCCGCGACATCCGCGACAGCGAGGCCAAGGGCATCGTCATCATCCACCAGGAGCTCGCGCTGAGCCCCTACCTCTCGATCGCCGAGAACATCTTCCTCAACAACGAGGTCAAGGGCCCGCTCGGCCTCATTGACTGGAACAAGGCCAACCAGGAAGCGGCGAAACTGCTCGCCCGCGTCGGCCTGCGCGAGAACCCGACGACGAAGGTCATGGACATCGGCGTCGGCAAGCAGCAGCTCGTGGAGATCGCGAAGGCGCTCTCCAAGCGGGTGAAGCTGCTGATTCTGGATGAACCGACCGCGGCGCTCAACGACGAGGACTCGGCACACCTGCTCGACCTGATCCTGCACCTCAAAGAGCAGGGCATCACGTCGATCATCATTTCCCACAAGCTCAACGAGATCAAGAAGATCTCGGACACGGTCACGGTGATCCGCGACGGCAAGACGATCGAGACGATCGCCAAGGCCGACGTCACCGAAGACCGCATCATCAAGGACATGGTCGGCCGCGACCTCGAACACCGCTACCCGGATCACACGCCGCACATCGGCGAGGAGATCCTGCGTGTCGAGAACTGGACCGCCCACCACCCCCAGGACCCCACGCGCGTGATCGTCAACAACGTGAGCATCAACGTGCGCAAGGGCGAGATCGTCGGCATCGCGGGACTCATGGGCGCCGGCCGCACCGAGTTCGCGATGAGCCTGTTCGGTCGCTCCTACGGCTCCCGCATCTCGGGCAAGGTCTTCAAGAGCGGTAAGGAGATCAAGACCCGCACCGTTTCGGAGGCGATCGCCAACGGGCTTGCCTACGCCACCGAAGACCGCAAGACCTACGGCCTCAACCTGATCGAAGACATCAAGCGCAACATCTCGATGGCGTCGCTCGGCAAGCTGGTGCGCGGCGGGCTGGTGAGCGACAACGAAGAGTTCAAGGTCGCGAACGAGTACCGCACGAGCATGAACATCAAGGCCCCCACCGTGCTCGCCAAGACCGGCAAGCTCTCGGGCGGAAACCAGCAGAAGGTCGTGCTGAGCAAGTGGATCTACTCCGATCCCGACGTGCTCATCCTCGACGAGCCGACCCGCGGCATCGACGTGGGAGCGAAGTACGAGATCTACACGATCATCAACCGGCTCGCGGCATCCGGAAAAGGCATCATCGTCATCTCGTCGGAGCTGCCGGAACTGCTCGGAATCTGCGACCGCATCTACGCTCTCTCCGAGGGCACCATCACCGGCGAGCTCCCCATCGCCGAAGCGAACCCCGAATCCCTCATCAAGCTCATGACCATGGAGACTTCCAATGACTGACACGAAGACAGCTCCCAACGCGGTGAGCAAGGTCGGCTCATCCCTGAGCCACATCGTCACCGACCTCGGCAAGAACGGCATCTTCCTGGCACTCATCGCCGTGGTCGTGCTGTTCCAGATCCTCACCGACGGCATCCTGCTGCGGCCGCAGAACATCTCCAACCTGATCGTGCAGAACGGGTACATCCTGATTCTCGCCATCGGCATGGTGATGGTGATCGTCGCCGGCCACATCGACCTGTCGGTCGGTTCGGTCGCGGCCTTCGTCGGCGCCGTCTCGGGCGTGCTCACCGTGAAGATGGGCATCGAGTGGTGGATCGCCATCATCATCTCGCTGCTGATCGGCGCGCTGGTAGGAGCCTGGCAGGGCTTCTGGGTCGCGTACGTGGGCATACCGGCGTTCATCGTGACGCTGGCGGGCATGCTCATCTTCCGCGGCCTCGCGCTCGTCGTGCTCGGCAACTCGAACATCGGCTCGTTCCCCGAGGGGTACCGCGCGCTCGGTAACGGGTTCTTGACCGACCTGTTCGGCGAATTCGAGATCGACCCGTTCACGCTCGGCATCGGCGTCTTCGCGATCATCGCGTTCGTGGTGCAGCAGTTCCGCACCCGCTCGGGCCGCCAGAGCTACGCGCAAGAGGTCGAGCCGATGATCTGGTTCGTCGGCAAGATCGTGCTGGTCTCGGCCGCGATCTTCGGCATCGCCTGGGCTCTCGCGAGCTTCAAGGGCATCCCCGTCACGCTGATCATCCTCGCCGTGCTCGTGCTGGTCTACGGCATCGTCACCAACCGCAGCGTCTTCGGCCGCCACATCTACGCGATCGGCGGCAACCGCCACGCGGCCGAGCTCTCGGGCGTGAAGACCAAGAAGGTCGACTTCTTCATCTTCGTGAACATGGGCTTCCTCGCGGCGCTCGCCGGACTCGTGTTCACCGCGCGACTGAACCTCGCCGGCCCGAAGGCCGGTGACGGCTTCGAGCTCGAGGCCATCTCGGCCGCGTTCATCGGTGGAGCCGCGGTTCAGGGCGGCGTCGGCACCATCGGCGGCGCGATCATCGGTGGTCTCATCATCGGCGTGCTCAACAACGGTATGTCGATCCTCGGTATCGGCATCGAGTGGCAGCAGACCGTGAAGGGCCTCGTGCTGCTTCTCGCCGTCGCCTTCGACGTGTTCAACAAGCGCCGGGCGGGCGGGCGCTAGTCCGAACGACGAAATGCCCCGCCCGTCTCGCGACGGGCGGGGCATTGTGCATTGTCGGTGTCAGCGCACCAGGTGGCTGCCGCTGTAGTCGAAGTCCTCAGCGGTCAGCTGCGGTGCCTTCGCCATGCGGCTGCCGTCTTCGAAGAAGCCGGTCTTCGTGCGCGCCATCGTGCCGACCGCGTGGGCGACGCCGTCGCCCAGCTCGTTCAGCGCCGCCGTGCTCAGGTTGGTGATGGTGTCGCAGGCCTGGTGGTAGCACGCGTCGTACGGCGCACCGGCCGTGCCGCCGTACTCCGCGGCCTCCTCCGCCGTCTTGATGCCCTCGGCGCCGCTGAACAGGCCGCCCGCCGGGATGCCCGCCGCGATGAACGGGCCGTAGTCGGAGCGTCCGTCGAATGCCGTCGCCTCTGTCGCCAGGTCCCGGTCGGAGAAGTAGTCGGTGAACAGCTCCTCGATCTGGGCCGAGCCGGGAGGGCCCGCGAGACCGTCGGGGTCGTCGGACCCGTCGCCGTCGTAGACGAACCGCACGTAGTTCGGCGAGCCGAGCATATCGAAGTTGAGGTTCGCGTAGATGGTGCCCAACTCCTCGTCGCTCAGCGACGCGACGTAGTACTCCGACCCGAGCAGGCCGTTCTCCTCGGCGCCCCAGAAGGCGAAGCGCAGCTGCTGCTGCGGCTTCTTGCCCTCCTTGGCGATCTGGATCGCCGTCTCGAGGATCGTCGCCGAGCCGCTGCCGTTGTCGTTGATGCCCGGTCCGTCGAGCACCGAGTCGAGGTGTGCCCCGACGACGACCACGCGGCCGGGGTCGCCCTTCGGGCTGTCGGCGAGCACGTTGACGGTGGTGCGGGTCTCCGACAGGGTGTCGGTGCCCACCGAGACCGTCACGGGCCCGAGCAGGGTCGCCTCGTAGAGGGCGGCGCCGTCGGCGTAGCTGACGCCGACCACAGGAACGACCACGGGGCCGCCCAGGGTGACACCCTCGAGCAGTTCGGTGCGTCCGGGGTTGCCCTCGTTGAAGACCACCGCGGCGTCGTAACCCGCCGCGACCGCGTTGGCCACCTTGACCGCGAAGGTGCAGGTGCCGCGCTGGATGAGCGCGACCTGCGGCTCGGTGGGCGAGGCGGCCACGAAGTCCTCGGGCAGGCAGCCGGAGGCCGAACTGGGTTCCGGCGTGGCGGGCACGACGGTGCCGCCGGCGGCGACCACGGTGCCGGTCACGTCGCCGGTGCCCGAGTACTCGAGCGTGGCCGATTCGATCGGCGCGGCGACGGGGGAGACCTGTGCCAGCACCGACGGTGCGACCTCCTGGAAGAACGGGAACTCGAACTCCTGCGTCGAGACGGCGTAGCCCGCGGCGGTGAGCCGCTGCGCGACGTAGGCGGCCGAGGCGTCGTAGCCGGGCGTGCCCGAGGCGCGTGTGCCCCCGTTGTTGTTCGCGATGCGTTGGAACACCCGTTCGTGTTGCAGTATGCCGTTGACGGTCACCGCCCTCTCGAGTTTTCTCGTGTTCACGTCGTCGATCGCCAGCGCCGCGGTGGACGGTATGGCGACCGCGGCGACGATCAGGCCGGCAAGCAGCGTTGCTTTTCCTCGCACGATGTCTCCTTGATTCGCACGGCCCCCGAATGGGGCACGTTCTCACGACGACGTTTCCGCAGGACCGCGCGCGGGCGGTAGGGGTTGCGGATGCCGCGGCTCGCGCGATTCGTCGGCCGTTGGCCTGCGCGCGGCGGTTGAGAACCTTCACATCCCCGAGGGGAATTCGGGAGCCGCGACATCCGCACTGCGCTCTGAACCCTGCGAAACCGGGTCTCGTTACCCAACCGTTACACTGGCCAGTTGTTTCCGATCAATTGTGAGCGCTAACATCACAACCAATCAGAATGGACTGATTGGCCGGGCGCATCCCGCGGAGCATGTCACGACGCGGGCCCCGGAACACTGAACAAGGAGGTTTGGTTCGATGAAGAAACTCATTGGGGCCGCGGCCATCGGCGCGCTGCTCATTGCACTCACCGGGTGCGCTGGGGGTGGCGGAGGCGGCGAGGGCGACGCGGGTGCCGAGGGCGACCTCATCGTCGGCTTCTCGCAGGTCGGCGCCGAAAGCGGCTGGCGCACCGCGAACACCACCTCGATCCAGTCGGCCTTCGAAGACGCGGGCATCGAACTGAAGTTCTCCGACGCGCAGGGCAAACAGGAGAACCAGATCAAGGCGATCCGCTCGTACATCCAGCAGCAGGTCGACGTGATCGCGTTCTCGCCCGTCGTCGAATCCGGCTGGGACACCGTGCTGAAAGAGGCGAAGGACGCCGGCATCCCCGTCGTGCTCACCGACCGCTCGGTCGACTCGGCAGACGACTCGCTCTACGCGTCGTTCCTCGGCTCCGACTTCATCCTCGAGGGCGAGAAGGCGGGTGAATGGGTCAACACCGAGTTCGCCGACGCCGACGCCGTCAAGGTGGTCGAACTGCAGGGCACCACGGGCGCGGCCCCGGCCAACGACCGCGCCGAGGGCTTCCGCAACGTGGTGACCGACCCGAAGTTCGAGATCATCGCGAGCCAGACGGGCGACTTCACCCGCGCCGGCGGCAAGCAGGTGATGGAGGCCTTCCTGCAGGCGAACCCCCAGATCGACCTCGTCTACGCGCACAACGACGACATGGGTCTCGGCGCGATCGAAGCGATCGAGGCGGCGGGAATGGTGCCGGGCGAAGACATCAAGATCGTCACCGTCGACGCCGTGAAAGACGGCATGACGGCCCTCGCCGACGGCAAGATCAACTTCATCGTGGAGTGCTCGCCGCTGCTCGGTCCGCAGCTCGTCGAGATCGCCGAGAAGGTCGCGGCGGGCGAGGACGTGGAGAAGCGCATCGTCACCGAGGAGACGACGTTCACGCAGGAGCAGGCGATCGAAGCTCTGCCCGACCGCCAGTACTAGGCACCGCAGGTGGTCGGGCCCGGTCGCACACCGGGCCCGACCATCCACGTACTCAATGAAGAGGACAGCATGACGATCACCCCCAGCACCGCCACCAGCGCCGAAGCCCCGACGCCGGCAGTCGAACCCATCGTGCGCATCGACGACATCTCCATCAGCTTCCCCGGCGTGAAGGCGCTCGACCGGGTGAGCTTCCGCATGTTCCCCGGCGAGGTGCACTCGCTCATGGGCGAGAACGGCGCCGGAAAGTCGACGCTGATCAAGGCGCTCACCGGCGTCTATGCGATCGACAGCGGAACGATGACGCTCGGCGGTCGGCCGCTCGTGATCGGCGGACCGGCTCAGGCGCAGGCGGCGGGCATCAGCACCGTGTACCAAGAGGTAAACCTGCTGCCCAACCTGTCGGTCGCCGAGAACATCATGCTCGGGCGGGAGCCGCGCCGGGCGGGTGCCATCGACTGGCGTGCCATGCGCCGGCGCTCGGCCGAGCTGCTCGCGCGGCTCAGCCTGGACATCGATCCGGGGTCGCTGCTCAGTTCGCACTCGCTCGCGGTGCAGCAGCTGGTCGCGATCGCGCGGGCGACCGACGTCGACGCCAAGGTGCTGATTCTGGATGAACCGACCTCGAGTCTCGACGCCGACGAGGTATCCGAGCTCTTCCGTGTCATCCGGGGTCTCAAAGACGACGGCGTCGCGATCCTCTTCGTCTCCCACTTTCTCGACCAGGTCTACGAGATCAGCGACCGGCTGACGGTGCTGCGCAACGGCGCGCTCGTCGGCGAGTACCTGACCCGCGAGATCCTGCGCATCGAGCTCGTGCACAAGATGATCGGCAAAGAGCTCGCGACGCTCGAGAGCCTCGAGAGCAAGACACGCCAGGCGGCCGTCGAGGGCGACGGAGCCGCGGTGCCGTATCTCGAGGCGGTCGGGCTCGGGCGTAAGGGTTCGGTGGAGCCGACCGACCTCGCCATCCACGAGGGCGAAGTGGTGGGGCTCGCCGGGCTGCTCGGCTCGGGCCGCACCGAGATCGCCCGGCTCATCACCGGCGCCGACCGCGCCGACAGCGGCGAGGTGCTCGTGCGCGGCGCGAAGAAGCGGCTGCGCACACCCCGCGCGGCGCTGCGCGACCGCATCGCCTACTCGTCGGAAGACCGCAAGCGCGAGGGCATCGTCGAAGAGCTGACCGTGCGCGACAACATCGTGCTCGCCCTGCAGGCCGACCGCGGCTGGTTCCGTCGCATCTCGCGCCGCCGCCAGGACGAACTGGCGAACAGCTACATCTCGGCGCTCGGCATCCGCCCGGCGAATCCCGACGCGCTCGTGCGCAACCTCAGCGGCGGCAACCAGCAAAAGGTGCTTCTCGCCCGCTGGCTCGCGGTGGCTCCGCGCCTGCTCGTGCTCGACGAGCCGACCCGCGGCATCGACGTCGGGGCCAAGGCGGAGATCCAGAAACTCGTGTCGAACCTCGCCGACGAGGGCATGGCCGTGGTGTTCATCTCGGCCGAGCTCGAAGAGGTGCTGCGGCTCAGCCACCGCATCGCCGTGATGCGCGACCGGCGCAAGGTGGCCGACCTGCCCAACGAAGACGTGACCGTCGGCGAGATCATGGGCCTCATCGCGAGCGGAGCGGAAGCATGAACGCGCTGCGCACATTCAGCCCGCGAGACCTGCCCAGGTCGCGACTGTTCTGGCCGATCGTCACCCTCGTCGCGCTGCTGCTGCTGAACTTCGCGGTGTCGCCCGGCTTCTTCGCCATCCGGTTCCAGAACGGGCACCTGTTCGGCAGCCTCATCGACATCCTGCGCAACGGTGCTCCGACGCTGCTCGTGGCGCTCGGGATGACCATGGTGATCGCGACCCGCGGCATCGACCTGTCCGTGGGCGCCGTCGTGGCGATCTCGGGGGCGCTCGCCTGCACGATCATCGCCGACTCGCCCACCCCCGACAGTCTCGGCACGGTTCTCGCCGCCGTGGCGGTGGCCCTCGTGTTCTCCCTCGTTCTCGGGGCCTGGAACGGGCTCTTGGTCGCCGTGTTCGGCATCCAACCCATCATCGCGACGCTCATCCTGATGACGGCCGGCCGCGGCATCGCGATGCTCATCACCGAGGGCCAGATCATCACGATCTCGAGCGCGCCGTACAAGGTGATCGGCGCCGGCTACTGGTTCGGGCTGCCGGCCTCGATCGTGATCGCCGGCGCGATGTTCGTCATCGCCGCACTGCTCACCCGCAAGACGGCGCTCGGGCTGCTCATCGAATCGGTGGGCATCAACCCGGTGGCCTCCCGGCTCGCGGGCGTGCGTTCGCGCGGCATCGTGTGGGTCGTCTACGTGTTCAGCGCGCTGTGCGCCGCGATCGCCGGCCTCATGATCTCGTCGAACGTGACGGCCGCCGACGCGAACAGTGCCGGGCTCTACATAGAGATGGATGCCATCCTGGCCGTCGTGATCGGAGGCACGAGCCTCGCGGGCGGCCGCTATTCGCTCACGGGCACACTCATCGGCGCGTTCGTGATCCAGACGCTCACCACCACCGTCTACACCGTGGGCATCGCACCGTCGATCACCCTCGTCTTCAAAGCGCTCGTCGTGATCGCGGTGTGCCTGCTGCAGTCGCCCGTGCTGCAGGCGAAGCTGCGGTCTCGCCGGGCCACCACAAAGCAGGAGGCGCTCGCATCATGACCACGCTCATCTCCACCTCCGCCCGCCGCGGCCGCGACCTGCTCGGATCGCGCTACACGCCCGTGCTCGTGACCCTCGTGCTGCTCATCCTCGTGTTCATCGGCGGGGCGACGCAGTACCGCGGCTTCGCCTCCGGCCAGGTGATCGCGAACCTGTTCGTCGACAACGCGTTCCTCATCGTGCTGGCGGTGGGCATGACCTTCGTGATCCTCACCGGCGGAATCGACCTGTCGGTCGGCTCGGTGGTCGCGCTCTCGACCATGATCGCGGCGTCGCTGGCCCGCGACGGCTGGCCGCCGCTCGCGGTGATCGCCGTGGTGCTGGTGACGACGTCGACGCTCGGGCTGCTCGTCGGGCTCGTGATCGAGTACTTCGAGATCCAGCCGTTCATCGCGACGCTCGCCGCCCTGTTTCTCGCCCGCGGCCTCTGCTACGTGATCAGCCTCGACTCGATCTCCATCACCGAGCCGTGGTTCACCGCGATGGCGCAGACCCGCATCCCGCTCGCACCCGGCCTGTCGATCTCGCCGAGCGTGATCGTAGCGGCCGTCGTGGTGGTCGTCGCGTTCTTCGTGCTGCACTACTCGCGGCTCGGCCGCACCGTCTACGCCATCGGCGGCGGCGAGCACTCGGCGATGCTCATGGGGCTCCAGGTCGCGCGCACCAAGGTGCTGGTGTACGTGATCAGCGGGCTCTGCTCGGGCATCGCCGGCATCCTGTTCACGTTCTACACGCTGTCGGGCTACAGCCTCACCGCCGCGGGCATGGAGCTCGACGCGATCGCGGCGGTCGTCATCGGCGGAACACTGCTCACCGGCGGCTACGGCTTCGTGCTCGGCTCCCTTCTCGGTGTGCTTCTGCTCGGTGTCATCCAGACCATCATCAGCTTCGAGGGAACGCTGAGCTCGTGGTGGACGAAGATCGTGATCGGCTCGCTGCTGCTCGTCTTCATCATCCTGCAGCGGCTGCTCACTGCGAGGCGGCGATGACGTCGGCACCCATAATGGGCAAGTGAGTACGGAAGACAAGGCGCGCGTCGCGAACATCTTCGACGTCGCCCGACTCGCTGGTGTGTCGCACCAGACGGTGTCGCGCGTGCTCAACGACCTGCCCAATGTGCGCCCGGCGACCCGGGTGCGCGTGGAAGACGCCATCAAGCAGCTGCGCTACCGGCCGTCGACCGCCGCCAGGTCGCTCGTGACCAGGCGGTCGCGCACGATCGGGCTGATCACGACCGGCAACCCCGACTACGGGCCGTCGAGCATCCTGCTCGGCTTCACCGAGGCGGCGCGCAACGCCCGGTACCTCGTGAGCATCTCGAGCATGCTCGAAACGGATGTCGCGTCGATGCGTGCGGCCGTCGAGCTGCTGCTCAGCCAGAACGTCGAGGCGGTGGTGCTGATCGCGGCGCACCGCGGGGCGCTCGAGGCGATCCAGGGCATCGACCTCGGCGTGCCGCTCATCGCCGTCGAGTCGAGCGGGCGGTCGGGGTTCCACAGCGTGTCGATCGACCAGTTCCGCGGGGCCTACGACGCGACGAAGCATTTGATCGGGCTCGGCCACTCGACGATCGCGCACCTGGCGGGACCCGAGGACTCGATGGATGCCACGGAGCGCGTGCGCGGCTGGAGCGCCGCGCTCTCGGAGCACGGGCTCGTGGCGCACGAACCGCTGCAGGGCGATTGGAGCCCGTCGAGCGGCTTCGCGGCCGGGCTCGCGCTGGCGCCGCACTTCACCGCCGTGTTCAGTGCCAACGACCAGATGGCGCTCGGCGTGATGCACGCGCTCGGCACCCGCGGTATCGCGATACCCGCCGACGTGAGCATCGTGGGCTTCGACGACATTCCCGAGGCCGAGCACTTCACCCCGCCGCTGACGACCGTGCGGCAGGACTTCGCCGAGCTGGGCCGCACCGTGATGTCGACGCTGCTCGGGCTGATCCTCGACGAGTCGCTCGCCGAGGCCGCCCACCCCGTGCCGGTGCTGGTGCCGCGCGAGTCGACGGCGCCGCCGCGCGCGTAGACCGGCCGGCGCGCGTGTGTGCGACTCGGGGCACTCGTCACACGACACCGCAGACGCTCGAGGCGCCCGCGGCTAGGCCCGCCGGGCCGCGTACTGCTCGCCGATCACCGCCGCCGTGTCGGCCGGCAGTGTGTCGGCGATCTCGGTCGACCAGGCGGGTAGCTCTCCGGTGAGGGCCCAGCCGGCCTGCCGGGCCGCGCCCGCCGCCACGTATTCGCCGGGCAGGGGCACGTCGACCGGCAGCCCGAACACCTGCGCCGCGATCCGCTGCACGGCGGGGTTCTGCGCCGCGCCGCCGATCAGCAGGATGCGGGTCGCCTCGACGCCCAGG
>NZ_JBKKAD010000010.1:0-34616 GCF_046714715.1 Conyzicola sp.
CCTCGGGCGCGGGCGAGTCGACGGTGAGCACGCTGAGCGCGGCTCCCCCGGCCTCCTTGCGGGCGACCTGCATGCCGGCGATGTTGATGGCTGCCTCGCCGAATTCCTTGCCGTAGACCGCGACGATCCCGGGGCGGTCGGTGTACACCATCACGATGAGGTGGTCGGCGAACGGAACCTCGACATCGTAGCCGTTGATCTCGACGATCTTCTCGATCTGCTTGGTGCCGGTGAGGGTTCCGGAGACGGAGATCTGCGACCCGTCGGCGAGCGAACCCCGGATCGAGAGGAGGTTGCGGTACTCCTCGCTCTCGCTCTCGGTGATCAGGCGCACGGTCACGCCGCGCTGCTCGGCGAGCAGGGGCGCGTTGACGTAGCTGACCGACTCGCTCACGATGTTCGAGAAGATGCCCTTCAGGGCGGCGAGCTTGAGCACGCTCACGTCGAACTCGGCGATCTCGCCGCGCACCTCGACGTCGATCGACGTGACGGGGCTGTCGGCGAGGCCGGAGAACACCTGGCCGAGCTTCTCGATGAGCGGAATGCCCGGGCGAACGCTCGGGTCGATGACGCCGCCCGCGACGTTGACCGCGTCCGGGACGAGTTCGCCGCCGAGCGCGAGGCGCACCGACTTGGCGACCGAGACGCCGGCCTTCTCCTGGGCCTCGTCGGTCGACGCACCGAGGTGCGGCGTGAGGATGATGTTCTCGAGCGAGAGCAGCGGCGAATCGAGCGGCGGCTCGTTGACGAACACGTCGAGGCCCGCGCCGGCGATGCGGTTCGACTTGAGCGCTGCGTAGAGCGCGTCCTCGTCGATGAGGCCGCCGCGCGCGACATTGACGATGAACGCGGTCGACTTCATGATCGCGAACTGGTCGGTGGAGATCATGCCCGTGGTCTCGGGGGTCTTCGGCATGTGGATGGTGATGAAGTCGCTCTGGGCGAGCAGTTCGTCGAGCGTGAGCAGCGTGACGCCGAGCTGCTGGGCACGCGCCGCCGTGACGTAGGGGTCGTAGGCGACCACGTTCATGCCGAACGCCTGCAGGCGGGCGGTGATGAGCGCGCCGATGCGGCCGAGGCCGATGATGCCCACGGTCTTCTCGTAGAGCTCGACGCCGGTGTACTTGGAACGCTTCCAGGTGCCGGCCGCGAGGCTCGCGTGGGCCGCCGGGATGAACCGGGAGAGGCTGATGATGTGGCCGACGGTGAGCTCGGCGGCGGAGATGATGTTCGAGGTCGGCGCGTTGACGACCATGACGCCGGCGGTGGTGGCCGACTTGATGTCGACGTTGTCGAGCCCGACGCCCGCGCGGGCGATCACCTTGAGGTGGGGAGCCGCGGCGATCGCCTCCTGGTCGACCTTGGTCGCGGAGCGGATGAGGATCGCGCTGGCGTCGGCGAGCGCGGAAAGCAGCGCCGGCCTGTCGGTTCCGTCGACGTTGCGCACGTCGAAGTCGGGACCGAGGGCCTCGACCGTAGCGGGGGAAAGTTCTTCGGCAATCAGCACGATCGGCTTGGTCACGAGTCAAGTCCTTACAGGGGTGCAGTGGATGTCGAACGGTATTCGCGCAACCCGGCGAGTCTACTCCGAGGCAGAATAGCCCGATGGGCGACGCTGCACTCGACGTAATACAAACGATCGTGCTCTGCGCTCTCGTGCTGCTGTTCGTGGGCATGGGGGTGAACCACTTCCGGCGGGGTCCGGCGCGGGTGATGGCCGCGATGATCCCACCCCGCCTGCGCCGCCGCGGTCTGCCGTCGCCGATGGCCCTGGTCTACCTCACCGGCGTGTGCGAGATCGCGGGAGGGCTGGGACTCGCGTTCCCGGCCACCCGGCTCGCGGCATCCGTGGCTCTCATCGTCTTCCTCGTCGCGGTCTTTCCGGCGAATGCCTACGCGGCGCAGCACCCCGAGAAGTTCGGGCGTGGCGCGATCCCTTTCTGGCCGAGACTTGCCGGTCAGGCGGTACTTATCGCCCTGCTGGTGTTCGTCGTTCTCTAGGCCCCCGGATGCCACGTCCCGACCTATAACTCACATGTCTGTTACGTTGGGGGAAGGAAATTCGTTTCCGTTCATCTTGGACGCGAACGCGTGGCTGCCCTTCGGGAGGCGCCGTGTGTGCGTACGGTGAGCCCCTGTCGGACACGATCCCGCGATCGTTTCCGCACGGTTCCAGAGCACGAAGTGCCGGAGTCGCGCAGCCGAGGGCTACCCGTCCACAAAGCACAGTCGCCCAGGTTTTCAACCGTTTAACAGCGGTTGTTTTGTGGCGCGCACGGGAGTTATCGCGTGACCGAAACACACTCACAGTCCAGCATCCTGACGGCCAGCGGCCTCAGTAAGACCTTCGGCAAGAACCGCGCCGTCATCGACGCGTCGTTCGACGTGCAGCGCGGCGAGATCTTCGTCGTGATGGGCCTGTCCGGCTCAGGCAAGTCGACGCTCATCCGCATGCTCAACGGCCTGCTCGAGCCGACCTCCGGCAGCGTGACCGTCGCCGGCACCACCATCTCGGGTCTCCCCGCCGCGAAACTGCGCGAGGTGCGCAAGCGCAGCGTGTCGATGGTGTTCCAGCACTTCGCGCTCCTCCCCCACCGCACCGTGATCGACAACGTGGCCTACGGCCTCGAGATCCAGGGCGTCGCGACGGCCGAGCGCCTCGAGCGTGCCAACACGATCATCCGCCTGGTCGGGCTCGACGGACGGCAGAACAGCCTGCCGTCGCAGCTCTCCGGCGGAATGCAGCAGCGCGTCGGCCTGGGCCGTGCGCTCGCCAGCGACACCGACATCCTGCTGATGGACGAGGCGTTCTCCGCCCTCGACCCGCTCATCCGCCGCGAGATGCAGGAGCAGCTCATCGAGCTGCAGAGCGAACTCGGCAAGACCATCATCTTCATCACGCACGACCTGAACGAGGCCATGTTCCTCGGCGACCGCATTGCCGTCATGCGCGACGGCCGCATCGTGCAGATCGGCACACCCGAAGAGATTCTCACCGACCCGGCGAACGACTACGTCGCCCAGTTCGTGCAGGACGTCGACCGGGCCCGCGTGCTCACCGCCGCCAGCGTGATGGAACCGGCCCGCTCGGTCGTCACCGTCACCGCCGGGCCACGTGCGGCACTGCGCACGATGCGCGACCTGCAGTCGCAGGCGACCTTCGTGCTCGGCCGCGACCGCACCTTCGCCGGGGTGGTTCGCGACCGCGACGTGCTGCGCCAGGTGAAGCGCGGCGAGACCGACCTCCGCAGCATCCTGCTCGACGACGCCACGACGGTCACGTCCGACGTCGTGATCAGCGAGCTCGTCGAGCTCTCGGTGGGCAGCGACCTGCCGATCGCCGTTCTCGACGACAAGAAGCGGCTGATCGGGGTCATCCCCCGCGTCACGCTGCTCGCCGCCCTCGGCAACGTGAGCACCACCACCGGCGAGATCCCCGTCACCGAGACAATCGCCACCATCACGGTGGGCGAGATGACCGATGTGCTCGATACCAGCCTCGAAGGAGCGGTCAAATGAACGACTTCAGATTCCCCCTCGGCCAGTGGGTCGAAGACGCCATCGACTGGATCACCCAGACGTTCGGCTTCCTCTTCGACTTCGTGGCGGCGGTCGTGCAGGGCGCCTATGACGGCGTCGACTCGATCTTCTCCACTCCGCCGTTCTGGGCCGTCATCATCGTTCTCGCCGCCCTCGGTTTCGCCGTGCGCGGTTGGAAGTTCGCACTCGGCACCGTGATCGGGCTCACGGTGATCGTCGGCGTCGACCAGTGGGAGAACGCGATGGACACCCTCGCACTGGTGATCGTCGCCAGCGTGATCTCGATCCTCATCGCCGTGCCGCTCGGAATCGCCGCGGCCAGAAACCGTGCGGTCTCGAACTTCCTTCGGCCCATCCTCGACTTCACGCAGACGATGCCCGCCTTCGTCTACCTGATCCCGGCCCTCATCCTCTTCGGCATCGGCGCGGTTCCCGGCGTCGTCGCGACGATCATATTCTCGGTCGCACCCGGCCTGCGGCTCACCGAGCTGGGCATCCGCGGCGTCGACACGGAGGTCGTCGAGGCCGGCCAGGCCTTCGGCGCATCGCCCTGGCGCATCCTGCGCCAGATCCAGCTGCCGCTCGCGCTGCCGAGCATCATGGCCGGCGTCAACCAGGTCATCATGCTCTCGCTCTCGATGGTCGTCATCGCGGGAATGGTCGGCGCCGGCGGACTCGGCAGAGACGTGGTCGCGAGCCTCAACCGCATCGATGTCGCCCTCGGCTTCGAGGCGGGCCTGTCGGTCGTCATCCTCGCTATCTTCCTCGACCGCATCACCGCGGCTCTCGGCGGTGGCAAGACCCCGTTGGGCCGCCTCCTCGGCGCCCGAGGCCGCAAGCGCCTCGAGCTCGAGACCCGCGACACCCCGGCCCTCACCGGCCAGAAGGCACCCGCAGCGCGCGATCTCGTCGACGCCTGATCCCACCCCCACCCACTTACGGGCGCCACCGCGCTCGTGACACCGGAGCCCCCACCAGCTCCTGCAATCTCCAATCACGGTCGTCCACAGCAGTCGGCCAAGAAAGGCAGAACACCTTGAAGAACCGTTACATCCCATACATCGCCGCGGGCGCGGTCAGCATGCTGGCCCTCGCGGGCTGCGCATCGGCCGGCCCCGCCGAGACCGTCGGCAACGGCAACGACGACACCAAGTCGGTCAACCTCGCCGTGTTCAACGGCTGGGACGAAGGCGTCGCCGCGTCCGAGCTGTGGAAGGCGATTCTCGACGAGAAGGGCTACGACGTAGAGCTGTCGTACGCCGACGCCGCCCCCGTCTTCCTCGGCCTCTCGGAGGGCGACTACGACCTGACGATGGACGTCTGGCTGCCCGACACCCACGCCGCCTACCTCGACGAGTACGGCGACGACATCACCGACCTCGGCGCCTGGAACGAAGAGTCGAAGCTCACCGTCGCGGTGAACGCCGACGCTCCGATCGACTCGCTCGCCGAGCTGGCCGACAACGCCGACCTGTTCAACAACGAGATCATCGGCATCGAGCCCGGCGCCGGCCTCACCGCCGCGATGGAAGACCGCGTCATCCCGGGCTACGGCCTCGAGGACATGGACTTCACCACCTCGTCGACCGCAGCCATGCTGACGTCGCTCACCAAGGCGACCGACGCCGGCGAGAACATCGTCGTGACCCTGTGGGAGCCGCACTGGGCCAACTCCGCCTTCCCGATCAAGACGCTCGACGACCCCGAGGGAACCCTCGCCGACCTCGAGAGCCTGCACTCCTTCGGCAAGGCCGACTTCGCGACCGAGTACCCGCAGCTCGCCGAGTGGATGGACAACTTCGAGATGGACCTCGACACGCTCTACTCGCTCGAGCAGGCCATGTTCGTCGACTACGACGGATCGGACTACGCGCCCATCGTCGAGAAGTGGATCGAAGACAACCAGGAGTACGTCGACTCGCTCACGAGCTAGTCAGTACCTCTTCGAGAAGAGGGGCAATGAATCGACCGTCCGCCTTTGTGCGGAGGTCGGTTTATTGCCCCTCTTCTCGTTCGTGGGGGGGGCTAGGCGACGGCGAGCGCGTTGACGCTGAGGCTCAGGGCGGCGACGGCCACGAGCGCGAGCAGGAAGATGAGGGCCCTCATCGCGATGGTGTGACGCAGGCCGACGACGAACGCGATGCCGTAGGCCAGCGGGGGAACGACTATGCCCACGCCGATGAGCACCCACGGCACGTCGCCGGCCGGGAGGCCGACCGCTTCGAGCTGGGCGTAGAGCTTGGGAAGCTCGATCGCGTTCTGGATCGCCTCCCAGAGGTCGTAGGCGAAGAACAGGCCGAACAGCGCGGCGACCGCGAGGCCGAGCCAGCCGATGCGGCGGGCGAAGGGAACTTGTGCGGAATCGGTCACGTCAGACCCCCAGAACGAACGGAATCGGAACCAGCAGCACGAGACCGAGCAGCAGCCAGAGCAGGCGCGTAATCGGCTTCGATTCGCGGGTGAGCACGAACACGGCGGCGAACCAGACGGGGGCCGCGGCGATCGCGAGCAGTCCGCCGAGCCCCGTCATGAGGGCGCCGAACGCACTCGGGTCGACGTAGGTATTGCTGCGCACGGTCGTGAACCAGCCGATCGTGTAGAGCAAGAAGATGCCGGCGACGATGCCGTAGGTGACGAGGAGGATGGAACTCGTGGGCGCCTGGGTCACTGCGCCCGCTTCGGTCGCTGAGTCCGCCTCGGACGCTGAGCCTGCGCTTTCCACGGGCTCAGCCGCCGAACGGGTACGCCGCACGGCCTTCTCGCGCACCGGCTTCGGCCCCTCGACATAGCTGGCGTCGCGGATGCTCGTGTCCCAGTTCAGGGCCTCTTCGGCCCCGTCGGTCTCGTCGCCCGTCGTCCGATCTCGCGGCGGGTCGTCTCTGCGCTGTTCGTCTCTGCGCGGGTCGTCGGTCATGCCGAAAACCCTACCCGCCCGCCGGTCCCCGACTCCTGTGTGCCAAATGAAGGAGATTTAGACGACGAGGGCCGCCGATCGCACCGAATGTGTGACGGGGCGGTAACTTCTCCTTCATTTGGCAGCCAGACGCGTGGGTGCGGCCGGCACGGTCAGGCGTTCGGGTCGTGCTCCCAGCGCCAGCCCGAGCTCGACCGGGCGAGCGGCGCCTCGGCGGTCGGCTTCACGGTGATGGCCGACGTGTCGACGCGCTTCGCGTATTGAAAGCCGACGGATGCACCGAACTCGTCGTCTGCGGCGGTGTACCGGTTCTGCACTCCCGCTTCGACGATCCGCCACGGGCGCCCGTTCGCGAGAGTGTTTCCGTGCCCGTTCTCGGGCCGGAACTGCTGGTAGTCGTAGTCGAAGCTCGCCGACGCGTCGAGCCGCACCGAGAACGTGTCCACTGCCACCGTCGAGCTAGCGAGGTCGATCTGCAGCAGCCGCTGGAACCCGGTCGCCCGCTCCCCCGTGTGCGTGCGGAACTCCTGGTAGTCGGCGAGCAGCTCGACCACGTCGTGCCCCTCGATGCCGCCCGCGTTCTCGGTGGCGATCTGGCCGATGCCGTGGAAGTGGCCCGACAACACGACGACCACATTGCGGTTGGGGGCGATCACCCTGTCCCACAGCTTCTGGCCGTTCGACACCCAGCGCGAGTTCGCCGAACGGTGCGCGTCTTCGAGGTCGGTCTTCGGCGTCACGTGCTCGTGCGTGGAGACGACCACGTTGTGGTCGGGGTGCGACGTCACGACTTCCGACGCCCACTCGATCTCCGCCTCGCCGTAGGCGTAGGGCAGCGACAGCATCAGGAAGCGCGCGCCGCCTTGCTCGAACGTCGAGTAGTTCGCGCTGTTGTCGTCGGGCGCGATCGACCCGGCATAGCTCGCGGTGCCGGCGTAGCGCGACGGCGGGAAGTACTCGTTGAACAGGTCGTTGGTCACGCCGCGTTTGTTGTCGTGGTTGCCCGGCAGCACGCTGTTCGGCACGCCCGCCGCGTCGAGGATCCCCTGAGCCGCGCTCGCCCGCTCGAATTCGCGTCGCGCCCTCGTGTCATCCTGATTCGGGTCCACCCAGTTCTGCACGAGGTCTCCCGTGTGCGTCGCGAACGCGATCTTGCGGTCGTCGGCGCTCTCGGCGATCCAGCTGGCGAGCTCGGCGTACACCGCCGGGTAGGTCTCGGTGAGGTACTGCGTGTCGGTGATGTGCGAGATCGCGAGGTCGTAGTCGTCGGGGTTCTCCAGCGCGCCGTCCGCTCTCGCCGCGAGCGTCGGCTCGGTGCGCGGCCCGTTCTGGGCGAGCAGCGTGACGGTGCCGGCGTCGAGGTCGCTCTTCTTCAGTTCGCCCTCCAGCGCGGACGTTCCCGCGTCGAGCAGACGCCATTCGGATGCCGCGGCATCCCACACACTGAACTGGATCTCATTGCGTCCGCTCGTCGACCCGGCCCACGTCACCGCGGATCCGGCGCCGAGACCCTCCGCGTCGAGCACGAACCGCTGGTACGGATACCCCCACGCGTCGTCCTCCACGGCCGCAGGGGCAGCGGGATCGAGCGGCGTCTCGGCGGCGCCCACGCGCGTGTGGAGCGGCGCCGCGCTCGACCCGGAGTAGGCCTCGAGCACGGTGGCCGGGGCGCCCGGCGTGACGACCGGCTCGGCGGCGCCCGTGCGCGCGGGCAACGGCGTGCCCGCCGACACCGCCAGCACGGGGTCGACCCACTCGTGCTCGTCGATCTCGCCCGGCGTCGCGGGGGCGGTCACGAAGTCGTCGTCGTCGACCCCGGTGAAGCGCGTGCGCTGGAAGGTCTCGCCGCGCATCCGGTCGGGCGCGAAGGTCGCAATCGCGACACCCTTGGTACACGGGCTGGGCGTGACGAGGCTCTCGTCCATCTCGTTGAGCGCGTAGACCCCCGCGCTGTCGACACGGTGGCCCGCGGCATCCGCAACCCACACTCCGCCGCCCAGGAAGTTGAGCGACGTGTCGTAGGTGACGTCGCCCTCGACGCCGGTGCCGGCGCGCGCCGCGACGAACGTGGCGCCCGGTTTCAGCACTGTGCCCTCGGGGACCGTCGCCTGCACCTCGCGGCTGCGGATGCCGCTTTCCTCGCAGCGCCGGATCGTGTAGCCGCCGATCGCGACGCTCTGCTCGCCGTAGTTGGCCAGCTCGATGTAGTTGTTCGGCTGGCGGCCGCCCGGCAGCTGGTCGCTCGAGGGGTCGTTGCCGATCTCGCTGATCGCGACCGAGGGCTCGCCGTACGCGAACTCCTCGGCGAACACGCTCGACGCGCGGGTCGCGTTGGCCCGGCCCGGCGTGCGCTTCGCGATGACGAAGCCGGCGTCGGTCGACTGGTACGACTCGTCCGCGACGAAGTCGAGCACGGCGGGCAGCTTGTCGCTCTGGCAGGCGCTGTCGTCGTAGTTCGAGGTCGCGACGCGGTCGACGAGGCGGTCGTCGGCGGTCTGCAGGAGAACCCCGGATGTCACGTCCGCCAGTTCCCGCCCGTACTCGGCGTCGGCGTCGCCCGTGAACCCCGGGCCGCCGATAACGAAGCGCTCGCCCGGCGCGATCCTGGTTCCCGCGGCGACGGTCAGCTGCAGGGTGTCGGGCCGCACGCGCCCGCTCGCCGTGCAGCGGAAGAGCTCCCAGCCGCCGATGTCGACGCGCGCGCCCGAGGTGTTGAGCAGCTCGACGAACTCGTCGTCGGCCGCGTCGGCGCCCGCGGCGGCGAACTCCGAGATGACGACGCCGGTGTCGGCGCGCGGCGTCGACCGGGTCGCGTTGGTCGCGCCGATCGTCGAGGCCGCGGCGACGAAGTCGGTGGCCGGGTCGCCCGTGTCGGCGACGCGCTGCCAGCTCTCGCCGAGCGCGAAGTTGAGGGTGTTCGTCAGGTTGGAGCCGAGGGTGCACTCGCTCGTCGTCGGCCAGGGCTCGTTCGGGTAGACGCCCACGGCGTCGGCACGCACCCCGCCCGGCGCCTCGAGGTAGAGACCGAAGCCGTTGATCGAGTAGGGCTGGCTCACGTGGGCGTCGCCCGGCAGACCGGCCTTGCTCACCGTGAAGATATCGCCGGGCTGCAGCACGACGCCGCGCAGGTCGCCCTCCGGCCGTCCGACGTTGGCGCGCAGGCCCTGCACGCTGCAGCGGTAGACGCTCCAGCCGGTGAGGTCGACCGCGGTGTCGCCCCAGTTGCGCAGTTCGAAGAAGCCGTCCGAGTCGGAACGCGGCCCGCCGTTGCTCAGCTCGTTGAACAGCACGGTGGCGGCGGCGGCGGTCGCGGCGGTCGGGGTCGGGCTCGTCGAGACCGACGCGGCGAGCGCGGGATGCGGAGTGACGATCACCCCCGTCGTCGCGAAGGCGGAGACGAGCAGAACGGCGATCAGCAAGTGGCGCACGTTCCCAGCGTGGGCGGCCCCCGTGTACGCGCCGTGGCGGCCGGGTGTGCCGCCGGTGAACACTCGCCCCGCCCGCGCCGCACCCGGCCCCCTTTCTGCCAAATGAAGGAGATCTCGCCGGCGACCCCCGCCGATCGCACCGAACGTGTGACTCGACGCCACAATCTCCTTCATTTGGCAGCCCGCTCGTATCGTGGGGGCATGACCGAATCCAGCAAGCCCGTGCGCCAGCTCCGCCTCGTTCTCGCCGTCGACGACTACGACGCCGCCGTCGCCTTCTACCGCGACGCTCTCGGCCTCACCGAGGAGGCCGCGTACCAGGGCGAGGGCGACGCGCGCGTGATGATCCTCGACGCCGGCCGCGCGACCCTGGAGCTCGCGAACCCGGCGCAGGTGGCGATGATCGACCGTCTCGAGGCGGAGGGAAGCCCGAGCCTGCGGATGCGCGTCGCCTTCGAGGTGGTCGACTCCCAGGCGGCGACCGACGATCTCGTCGCGGCCGGGGCCACGCTGGTCGCGGCGCCCCGCGAGACGCCGTGGCGCTCGCTCAACTCCCGGCTCGACGCGCCCGAGGGCGTGCAGGTCACCCTGTTCCAAGAGCTCGACTCTCCCTGAACGGCGCCCCGCCCGGTACCGAATGCAGGAGATTCCGGCGCGACGACCCCGCGATCGCACCCACCGTGTGACTCGACGCGGTTTCTCCTGCATGTGGTACGCGCGGGCTGGGTAGGCTCGTGCCATGTCGATGAAAACTCGAGTGATGCTGGCCGCGGTGGCGATCGCCCTGGCGGTGAGCGGATGCGCGCAGGTCGCCGACGAGGCCGCCGAGCCAGCTGCCCAGGCGGCGCAGACACCCACTCCCAGCCCGACACTCACCGAATCCGAGCTGCTGGCCTGGCAGCAGATGGCCGCGAACAACCCGGACTCTCTGGGTCCGGGCGAGGGCGAGATCGAGTACGCCGCGGCTCGGCGCGATTTCCCTCTGGCGATGCCCGAGGGAACGGCGATCCCTGAGACGACTGCGTTCGACTTCCACACGCCCGGTGGAATCTACGAGCGCGGGGCGGGCGCCGGCCTCGTCTCGTGGACCTGGCTCTGCGCCACCGAGACCGAACTGCTCGACGCCATCGACGAGGGCGACGACGCCCGCACCGACGAGTCGTTCGCACAACTCGAGGCGTGGATGGCCCTTCCGCCGGAGGTGCGCGTGCTCGAGGGGCTCGACGCGTTCCGCTCCGTCGTGATCGACCCCGCCCGCGAAGGCGACACGACGGGCCTCGAGGCCGACCGTCAGTCGTGGTGCGCGCAGGCCCCGTTCGACGCCGTGTAGCGCCACCCGCACCCCGCACGCAGCGCGGCGTTACACGCGCGTCACATGAATGATGTTGACTCGTCTGAATCATGGATCTCATCACAGTGCGCGAAACCCGGGTGGCCCACACCCGCGACGACCTCGTCTTCGCGCCCGGCGAGCTTCCGCTCGGCGGCGGTACCTGGCTGTTCTCCGAGGAGCAACCCGGCCTCACCGGCCTGGTCGACCTGACGACGCTCGGCTGGCAGCCCCTCGTCGAGAGCGACGCCACACTCAGCATCGCCGCCACCTGCACGATCGCCGAGTTGGCGCGCATTCCTCGGCGTGAGGGCTGGGGGGCGCATCCGCTCTTCTCGCAGACGGCCAATTCGCTGCTTGCGAGCTTCAAGATCTGGAACATCGCCACCGTCGGCGGCAACATCTGCACGTCGCTGCCCGCGGGTCCGATGATCTCGTTGGCGAGCGCTCTGGATGCCACGGCTCTCGTCTGGGCGACGGACGGCTCAGACCGGCGCCTGCCCGTGGCCGACCTCGTCACGGCGTCGCGCGAGAACCTGCTCGAGCACGGCGAGGTGTTGCGGGCGGTCGAGATTCCGAAGACCGCGCTCGAGGCGCGCACCGGATTCCGGCGCATCGCGCTCTCCCCGCTCGGCCGCACGGGCACGCTCGTGATCGCCCGTGTCGACGCGGGCGGCGAGGCGGTGTTCACGGTAACCGGCGGCACGACCCGCCCGCGCGTGCTGCGGTTCGACGAACTCCCTTCGCAGGGCGCCCTCGCGAACGCGGTCGAGAGCATCACCGAGTGGTTCACCGACGCGCACGGCGCCGCGGACTGGCGCCGCGCGATGGCCCTGCTGTTCGCCGAGGAGCTGCGCACCGAACTGGGCGAGGAGCCGGCCGCATGAGATTCGAGATCAACGGCGAGGGCGTCGAGGCGCACCCGCAACCCGGCCAGGTTCTACGCACGCTGCTGCGCGACCTCGACCACTTCGAGGTCAAGAAGGGCTGCGACGCGGGCGATTGCGGCGCGTGCTCCGTGCTGCTCGAGGGCGAACCGATCCACTCGTGCATCTACCCCGCGCACCGCCTCGAGGGCGCCCACGTCACGACCGTCGCCGGCCTCGGCACGCCCGACCACCCGCACCCGATGCAGCAGAGCTTCGTCGACGCGGCCGGCTTCCAGTGCGGGTTCTGCACCGCGGGCATGATCGTCACCGCGTCGACCTTCACCGAGGAAGACAAGACCGACCTGCCCCGGCTGCTCAAGGGCAACCTGTGCCGCTGCACCGGCTACCGGTCGATCAAAGACGCGATCTGCGGCGTGCGCAACACCGTCGAGGCCCCCGTGGGCGACGCCGCCGGCCGCAGCGTGAAGGCCCCCGCCGGCATGCGCGTCGCTACCGGCACCGAGCCGTACACGCTCGACGGGCCCACGCTTGACGCGCCCACATACGACGGCACGCCGACCGCCGTGCTGCACCTCGCGGTGCTGAAGAGCCCGCACGCCCACGCGCGCATCCTGTCGATCGACATCGCGCGCGCCCAGGCTGCCGAGGGCGTGCACGCCGTGCTCACCCACCGCGACTCCCCCGCGACGCTGTTCTCGACCGGACGGCACGAGATGCGCACCGACGACCCCGACGACACTCTCGTCTTCGACACCGTGCTGCGCTTCCGTGGGCAACGCGTCGCGGCCGTCGTGGCCGACACCGTCGCGATCGCCCAGCGCGCGCTGGATCTCATCGAGGTCGAGTACGAGCTGCTGCCGGCGGTCTTCGATCCGGATGCGGCCCGCCGCCCCGGCGCGCCACTGCTCCACCCGCAGAAGGGCGAAGAAAGCCGCATCTCCGAACCCGGCCGCAACGTTCTGGCCCAGATGCACAGCGAGATGGGCGACGTCGACGCCGCCCTCGCCGAGGCCCACGCCGTGGTCGAGGGCACCTGGCAGACCCAGCGCGTCAACCACGCCGCCCTCGAGACGCACGCGACCCGCGGCTGGATCTCGAGCGACGGCCGGCTCGTGCTGCGCACCAGCTCGCAGGTGCCGTTCCTGGTACGCGACGAGCTGTGCCACATCTTCGGGCTCGATACCGATCGCGTGCGCGTGTTCACGGCACGCGTCGGCGGCGGTTTCGGCGGCAAGCAGGAACTCATCACCGAAGACCTCGTCACCCTCGCCGTGCTGATCACGAAGCGAGCCGTGCAGTACGAGTTCACCCGCACCGACGAGTTCACCGTCTCTAGCCCGCGTCATCCGATGCGTATCGGCGTGAAGTTGGGTGCGACCAGCGACGGGATCCTCACCGCTCTCGCCGTCGACGAACTGATGGACACCGGCGCCTACGGCAACCACGGCGTGGGTGTGATGTTCCACAGCGTGCACGAGTCGGTCGCGATCTACCGCTGCGCGAACAAGCGCGTCGACGCCGAGTCGGTGTACACGAACAACCTGCCCTCCGGCGCCTTCCGGGGCTACGGCCTGGGCCAGGTGATCTTCGCGATCGAGTCGGCGATGGACGAGCTCGCCCGCAAACTCGACATCGACCCGTTCGAACTGCGCCGCCGCAACGTGATCGTGCCCGGCGATCCCATGCTCGTCACCAACCCCGACGAGGAGACCGACCTCGTGGTCGGCAGCTACGGCCTCGACCAGTGCATCGACCTGGTCGAAGACGCGATGCGGCGCGGCAACGGGGTCGAGGCGCCGACCGGTCCCACCTGGGTTCAGGGTTCGGGGCTCGGCATCGCGATGATCGCGACGGTGCCTCCGCGCGGACACTACGCCGACACCTCGATCGCCCTGCTCGCAGACGGCGGCTACGAGATCGCGGTGGGCACCGCCGAGTTCGGAAACGGCACGACGACCGTGCACACCCAGCTGGTGGCTACGGCGCTCGGCACGACCGTCGACCACGTGCGCATCCGCCAGTCGGACACCGACGTGGCCCGCTACGACACGGGGGCCTTCGGCTCGGCCGGCGTCGTCGTGGCCGGCAAGGCCCTGCTCGCCGCGTCGATGAAGCTGTCGACCATGATGATCGAACGGGCCGCCGGGTTCACCGACGCCACGGGAGTGCGCACGGTGGTGCAGGGCGGCGTGCTCGTCGGCGAGACGTTCGTCGCGGCATCCGACTTGCTCGCGGCCGGTCCGCTCATCGCCGACGGCAGCCACGACGGCACCCCGCGCTCGGTGGCCTTCAACGTGCACGGCTTCCGTGTCGCCGTCGACCGCGCGACAGGAGAGGTGCGTATCCTGCAGTCGGTGCAGGCCGCGGATGCCGGAACCGTACTCAATCCGGAACAGCTTCGCGGTCAGATCGAGGGCGGCACGGCCCAGGCGATCGGAACCGCCCTCTACGAGGAGATGATGCTCGACGGCGAGGGGCGGGTCACGACCACCGCGTTCCGCAACTACCACGTGCCCCAGTTCGCCGACATCCCCGAGACCGAGGTGTACTTCGCGGCGACGCACGACGGCATGGGGCCGCTCGGAGCCAAGTCGATGAGCGAGGCGCCCTACAACCCGGTGGCGCCGGCGCTCGCGAACGCGGTGCGCGACGCGATCGGCGTGCGGCCGATGGAGCTGCCGATGTCGCGCGACCGCCTGTGGCGGTTGCTGCGGGTTGAGTAGGGCCCTCTAGGGCACGTATCGAAACCAGAATACGGATTTCGATACGGTCGCTGAGCGACCTACTCAATCAGCGGATATCGCCGTACAGCGGCTTCTCGGGCGCTTTCTTGCCGGTCTCCCGCTCCCACGCTTCGAGCTGCTGAGCGAGGGCCTTGGCGAGTTCGAACACCTGCTCCGGGGGGATGCGGATGCGGCTCACGACCTGTCCGGGAACAAGCACCGACTCCGCGCCGGTCTCGGCGTCGACGGTCGGCTGCGGCGGCTGGGTGAGCGCCACGAAGTCCATCACGAACACGTTGGGCGTGTGCCAGACGCTCGCGAAGTCGGCGAACAGGCCGGCGACGGCGGTCGGCGGAAGGTCGATCTTGAAGGTCCGCGGGGTCTCGTGCTCAGTCATGGGGCAAGTCTACGAGGGCGTCGCTGCCGTGCGGCCGGTGGATGCTCCCGCTCGTTGCGCGCAGGGGTTCGGCCGATGCTCTGGTGCGCGCGGAGATGATCTCGGCGAGAATCGACACCGCCGTCTCCTCGGGCGTCGACGCCCCGAGGTCGAGACCGATCGGCGAGTGCAGCCGTTCGATCTGCGCCTCGCTCACGCCGCGATCGCGCAGCGAGGCGACGCGCCGCTCGTGTGTGCGGCGCGATCCCATCGCGCCGACGAACGCCACCGGCAGGGCCAGCGACTGGGCGATGATCTCGGCGTCGAACCGGTCGTCGTGTGCGAGCACGCAGACGACGGTTCGCTCGTCGACGGGCGTTCGTGCGAGCCAGGTGGTCGGCCACTCGACCACGACCTCCGCCGTGGGGAACCGGGCGGCAGTCGCGAACAGTGAACGCGGGTCGCAGACGGTGACCCGGTAGCCGAGCGCGCTGCCGGCCGCGGCGAGCGCGACCGAGAACTCCATCGCGCCGAAGACGATGAGACGGGCGGGCGGCGTGGCCACCTCGAAGAACACGTCGACGAGCTCGCCGTCGCAGTCGATCGCGGCGAGCGCGGTCTCGCCCATCGCCACGCGGGCGTCGAGTTCGGCGGCGATGCGGCCGTCGAACCGGGCGGGCACGTCGCCGAGAGCGATGGCCACCCCGGCCGGGCTGCTCGCGGCGGCCGCCCGCAGCGCCGCCTCGATCTGCGGGGTGACGGGGGTGACCCGGATGCGCAGCTGGCCGCCGCAGGTGAGCCCGACCGCGAAGGCCGTCTCGTCGCTCACGCCGTAGTCGACGGTGCGTGCCACACCGTCGGCGAGCACGAGCTCGCAAACATCCACCACCGCGCCTTCGACGCACCCGCCGGCGATCGACCCGATCACCGACCGCCCGTCGAAGGCCATCGAGGTGCCGACCGTGCGCGGCGCACTGCCCTCGATCGACACCGCGGTGGCGATGGCGAGCGTGCGCCCGCCGTCGAGTGCGGCGACGAGCCGGTCGGCGATTTCGAACATGGTTCCAGCCTCGCACACGCATGTTTCGCGGGGGTCACGATCGCGTCGGTAGAGTCGGCGCATGACCGATGCCGCGCCCTACCCGCCCGAGCCGTGGTTTCTCGGCGGATCCCTGCTCGTCTCGGCATTTCTCCTGCCGGTCGCCGACCTGCCCCGGCCCTTCCAGGCGCTCCCGATGATCAGGATCGGCCGCAGAGCCGTCGTGGGCGTGGTCTTCGCGAACTACGCGCCCGGCGGAGTGCTCGCCTACGACGAACTGCTCGTGGCTACCCCGGTGGTCGTGCGCGGGCGGCCGCGCATCACGATCCCGCAGATCTGGGTCGACAGCCCCCAGTCGCTGGCCGGCGGGCGGGCGCTGTGGGGCATCCCGAAGCGCCTCGCGACGTTCGATGCGATGCGAACGGCGGATGCGGCCTCCGTCTCCGCGCACACGACCGGCCCGATAGCGGCCCTCTCCGCCCGGTTCGGGCGCGCGATTCTGCCCGGATCGCCCCGGCTGCCGCTGCCGATCGAGCAGCGCGGCGCCGGTGGTCGCATCGTCTCGCACAACTGGGCAGCGGGCCGGGTCACCGCGTTGCACGCGAGTTGGACCTTCGCACCGGATGGCCCGCTCGGCTACCTGCACGGCCGACGGCCCCTCGCGAGCTTCGCGCTGCGTGACGCCGCGATCGTCTTTGGCCAGCGGGTGGAACGCCCGTGAACGCCGGCCCCGTCGCCGTGGTCACCGGCGGCGCCCGCGGCATCGGCCGCGCCACTGCCGCGGCGCTGATCGCCCGCGGCTACCGCGTCGTGCTCGCCGACCTCGATCTGGAGGCGACCGCCGCGACGGCGGCCCAGCTCGGCCCGCGGGCGACGGCCGTGCGGTTGGACATCACCGATTTCGAACTCGTCGAGTCGGTCGTAGCGACGGTGGAGGAGACCGTCGGGCCCATCGCCGTGTGGGTGAACAACGCGGGCATCATGCCCACCGGCCGTTACACCGCGCAGGGCCCGGCGCTGTCGGGGCGCGTGGTCGACGTCAACTACCGCGCGCTGGTCACGGTCAGCGGCCTGGTTGTGGCGCGCATGCTCGAGCGCGGCGGCGGCACCGTCGTGAACATGGCGAGCGCCACGGCGATCAAGCCGCTCGCGGGCCTCGCGGTCTACTCGGGCACGAAGGCGGCGGCGGTCGCGTTCAGCGATTCCCTGCGCCGCGAGCTGCGCGGCACCGGCGTGCGGATCCGGGTGGTGCTGCCGAACCTGGTGGCGACCGACCTGGGTGCCGGCATCACCGCGCCGCGCGGGTTCAGCGCGCTCACCGCCGACGAGGTCGCCGCCGCGACGGTGCGGGCGATTCGCTCGCGCCGATTCGCCACGACGGTTCCCGGGTGGCTCGGGCCGTTACTGACGCTGTCGCGGCTGCTGCCGCATCCGGTGCAGGACTGGATCGACGACCGGGCCGGCTCCGACCGCATCGGTCTCGGCGGGGACCCGGCCGCGCGGGCTGCATATCTGCGGGGCCTGCCGCCGGCCGAGTAGGCACTCGACCGGCGACGGGGTGCGACGACTACTTCTTCAGGAAGGCGAGCAGCACCTCGTTGACCTCTTCGGCGTGAGTCCAGAGGAAGCCGTGGGGCGCACCCTCGATCTCGACGTACTCGCTCTCGGGGAACGCCGCGTGGAACGGACGGCCGCTCGAGTCGATCGGCAGGATGCGGTCTTCGGTGCCCTGCACGATGATGCTCGTGACGCCCGAGGCGCGCACCTTGGCAACGTCGTCGCGGAAGTCTTCGATCCAGGTGGGCACGACCGCGTAGGCGGCGATCGGCGCGCTCGAGGTCGCGGTGTTCCAGCTGGCCGTCACGGCCTCCTGGCTGATGCGGCTGCCCAGGTTCTGGTCGAGGTTGTAGAAGTTCTCGTAGAAGCCGGTGAACCAGGCGAAACGGTCGCCCTTGGCGGAGGCGGCGATGCCGTCGAAGACGTCCTGCGGAACGCCGGTGGGGTTGTCGTCGGTGTGCAGCAGGAAGGGCTCGAGCGGCGCGAGGAAGGCGACCTTCGCGACGCGGTCGGTGCCGTAGGTGGCGACGTAGCGGCCGACTTCGCCGGTGCCCATCGAGAAGCCGACGAGGATGACGTCGCTGAGGTCGAGGGTGGTGAGCACGGTGTCGAGGTCGGCGGCGAAAGTATCGTAGTCGTAGCCGACGGTGGGCTGGCTCGACTTGCCGAATCCGCGGCGGTCGTAGGTGATCACGCGGTAGCCGGCGTCGAGGATCTCGCGCTGCTGGCGCTCCCACGACGTGCCGTCGAGCGGGTAGCCGTGGATGAGCACGACAGGCTGGCCCGATCCGTGGTCTTCGTAGTGGAGCTCGATGGCGGTGGAGTTCTCGGTGCCTACGGTGATGACTGACATTGTTGTCCTCTCGCAAGACGACTGAGAACGGTCGTTCTCAGTTCGTATTCGCTATAGTAGAGAACGTTGGTTCTCAATGCAAGGGACAGTTCGAAATGGATGACGCAACAGCGAGTGAAGCGGTGGTGAACGCCGCGGACCGCCTGTTCTACGGCCGGGGCATTCAGGCGGTCGGGATGGACGAGATCCGAGCCGCGGCCGGGATCTCGCTCAAGCGCATGTACGCGCTGTTCCCCTCGAAGGAGACGATCCTCGCCGAGGTGCTGCGCCGCCGCAACGAGCAGTGGACCGCCGGAATCCTGCAGGCAGCGAACGACGAGCCCACGCCGAGCGGCAAACTGCTCTCGATCTTCGACTTCCTCTCCGGCTGGTTCGCCCAAGACGACTTCCGCGGCTGCGCGTTCATCAACTCGTTCGGCGAGCTGGGCGCGACCGCCCCCCTCGTCGCCGACGCGGCGCGGGCGCACAAGGTCGGCTTCCAGCGGTACGTCGCCGGGCTCGTCTCCGAGGCGGGCGCGCCGCCCTCGCTCGCACCGCAGATCGCCCTGCTGGCCGAGGGTGCGCAGACCACGGCCGCGATCTCGGGCTCCCCCGATGCCGCGACCGACGCCCGGTCTGCGGCGCGCATCCTGCTCGACGCCGCCCAGCGCGCCGCGTGAGCGCACCCGCCGCACGCCGCAGCCACTTCGTCGACCTCACCCCGTTCCGCCAGAGCCCCGCGTTTTTCCGACTCTGGCTGGGAACGGGCATCGCCGGCGTGGGCAGCCAGATGACCGTCGTCGCGGTCGGGCTGCACATCTACGACCTCACCGGGTCGACCGGAGCCGTCGCGCTCGTCGGGGTCGTGGGGCTGCTGCCGATGATCGTCGCCGGACTCTACGGCGGTGTGCTCGCCGACGCGTTCGACCGGCGCATCGTGGCGATCATCGCCGAGACCGTCGCCTGGGTCGCGGTGCTCTGTCTCGCCGCCCTCGCGTGGTTCCACATCGACGTGCTGTGGTTCTACTACGTGTTGACCACCCTGATGGCGGTGGCCACCACCATCGTCGGAGCGACCCGCGCGGCGATCGTGCCACGCCTCGTCGACAAGGAACTGCTGCCCGCGGCATCCGCTCTCGGGGGCATCAGCCTCGGTATCGCGATCACGCTCGGTCCGGCTCTGGCCGGGGTGCTCGTGGCGAGCGTCGGCATCCAGTGGACCTACACGGTCGACGCCGTGCTGTTCCTGGCGGCGTTCACCGGGGTGCTGACGCTCCCGGCGATCCGGCCGGAGGGCGGCGGCACCACCCGCGGTTTCGCGGCGGTCGTGGAGGGCATCGTGTTCCTCCGCCACGCCCCCAACATCCGGCTCGGCTTCCTCATCGACATCGTCGCCATGACCTTCGGTATGGCGCGGGTGCTCTACCCGGCGGTCGGCGCTCTGGTGATCGGCGGCGGCGCTGTCACGGTGGGCATCCTCTTCGCGGCGGGCGCGGTCGGCACACTGCTGAGCTCGCTGTTCTCGGGGCGGCTCGGCCACGTGCGCCGCCAGGGGCTCGCGATCCGCAACGCCGTGCTCGCCTACGGCGGCTTCATGCTCGCGTTCGGCCTCGTGCTGCTGCCGCTCGGCACGCAGCGCGGCGGATCGATCACCGACTCGCTCGCGACCGCGAACCTACCGGCGTTGGCCCTCGCGGCCGTCGCCCTCGCCGGCGCCGGAGCCGCCGACAACGTCAGCGCAGTGTTCCGCACCACGATGATGCAGTCGGCTGTGCCCGATGCCGTGCGCGGCCGCATGCAGGGCATCTACACCGTCGTCGTCACCGGCGGGCCGCGCGTGGGCGACGCCTTCGTCGGCCTCGTGGTCGCGACCACCCTGCTGTGGCTGCCGTCCGTGCTGGGCGGGCTGCTCATCCTCTCGCTCGTCACCGTGCTCGTGCGGCTCAACCCGTCGTTCCGCGCGTACGACGCCCTCGACCCGAAGCCCTAACGTTTAGACATGACATCCTTCGACCTCGTCGTGCGCGGCGCCTACGTGCTCATCGGCGACAACTGGCGCGCGGCCGAGATCGGCATCACCGACGGCGTCATCGCGGCCATTACCGCCGGCCCCCTCGAGGGCGCCGAGGTCATCACCCTCGCCGACGACGAGGTGCTCGTTCCGGGCATCGTCGACACCCACGTGCATGTGAACGAGCCCGGACGCACCGAGTGGGAGGGTTTCGCGAGCGCCACCCGCGCGGCCGCCGCCGGTGGTGTCACTACGATCATCGACATGCCGCTGAACAGCATCCCCGCAACCACGACGGTGGAGGCGCTCGACGTGAAGCGCGCCGTCGCCGCCGAGAAGGCCATGGTGAACGTGGGCTTCTGGGGCGGCGCCGTGCCCGAGAACCTCGGCACACTGCGCGAGCTGCACGACGCCGGGGTGTTCGGCTTCAAGGCGTTCCTCGCGCCGAGCGGCGTCGACGAGTTCGGCCACCTCGACGCCGAGCAGCTGGAGCGCGCGCTCGACGAGATCGCCGCGTTCGACGGCCTGCTCATCGTGCACGCCGAAGACCCGGGCGTGCTCGAGGCCCACGCGAACGACGGCGGCGTCGACTATCACCGTTTCGTCGAGTCGCGACCGGATGCGGCCGAGACGACCGCGATCGAACGCGTCATCGCCGTGGTGCGTCGCACCGGTGCTCGAGCCCACATCCTGCACCTGTCGTCTGCCGCGGCCCTTCCCGCCCTGCGTGCCGCGCGTGCCGAGGGGCTGAAGATCACCGTCGAGACGTGCCCGCACTACCTCACCATCAGCGAAGAGCAGATCGGCGACGGCGCGACCCAGTTCAAGTGCTGCCCGCCGATCCGCGACGACGCGAACCGCGACGCACTCTGGCAGGCGCTCGTCGACGGCGACATCGACATCGTCGTCACCGACCACTCGCCGTCGACCGCCGAGCTCAAGTACGCCCACGGCGGCGACTTCGGGCTCGCCTGGGGCGGCATCGCCGGACTGCAGACGGGACTCGCCGCCGTGTGGACGGAGGCCGCCCGCCGTGAGATCCCGCTCGAACGGGTGCTCGGCTGGATGTCGTCGGCCACCGCCCGGTTCGCCGGGCTCGACACGAAGGGCCGCATCGCGGTGGGAGCGGACGCCGACCTGGTCGTGCTGGCGCCCGACGCCACGTTCACCGTCGAGGCGACGCAGCTGCAGCACAAGAACCCGGTGAGCGCGTACGACGGCCGTGAACTGCGCGGCGTCGTGCGTCGCACGCTGCTCGCGGGCCGCACGGTCGACATCGCGCCCGGCGCCGCCCCGACGGGTTCGCTGCTCTCGGCCGCGCGCCCGTAACACCCCGGTCACATGGCGATGGCAGAATCGCGGTCATGGCAATAATCTTGGGCGACAACCAGTACGGCAAGGCCGAAAACCGGGTCGTGCGCATCTACCGCGACAGCGCACGGCACGAGATCCGCGACCTCAACGTGTCGACGGCCCTGCGCGGCCCGTTCGACCCCGCGTACCTCGACGGCAACCAGACCAACGTGCTGCCGACCGACACGCAGAAGAACACGGCGTTTGCCTTCGCGAAGTCTCACGGCGTCGAAGCCATCGAGACCTTCGGGCTCGACCTCGCCCGCCACTTCGTGCACGACGTCGACCCGGTGGTCGGCGCCCGCGTCGAGATCGAGGAGTACGCCTGGCAGCGCGCGGTGGTCGACGGGGTCGAACACGACCACACCTGGCTGCGCACGGGACAGGAGACCCGCACCGCCGCGATCACCGTCGACGCGAGCGGGGAGCACGTCGTCGGCGGGCTCAAAGACCTCGTGCTGCTCAAGTCGACCGGCAGCGAGTTCGCCGGCTTCCTCGAAGACGAGTACACGACCCTGCCGGAGACCCACGACCGCGTGATGGCCACCTCGCTCGTCGCGCAGTGGCGCTTCACGCTGAGCGCGGCCGAGCTCGCCGACGTCGACTGGGACGCCACCTACGCGGGCATCAAGCAGATCATGGTGAAGCAGTTCGCGACCCTGCAGTCGCTCGCCCTGCAGCAGACCCTCTGGCACATGGGCCGCTCGGTGCTCGAGGCCTACCCGGCGATCGCCGAGATCCGGCTCAAGGCGCCGAACAAGCACCACTTCGTCGTCGACCTGTCGCCGTTCGAGCTCGATAACCCGGGCGAGGTCTTCATCGCCGCCGACCGCCCCTACGGTCTGATCGAGGCGACGGTGCTGCGCGACGACGCGCCCGACGCCGGCGACGCCTGGAGAATCTCGGCGGGACTCGCGTGACCGATTCGATCGAACCGACGGATGCCGCGGCGCAAGCCACGACGGACGCGAAGTGGCTCGCCCGCGCGATCGAGCTCGCCACACTGAACGTCGCGAACGCGGGCGGCCCGTTCGGTGCCGTCATCGTGCGTGACGGCGAACTCGTCGCGGAGGGCCAGAACCGCGTCACCGCGAACCTCGACCCCACGGCGCACGCCGAGGTCACGGCGATCCGCGCGGCCTGCCAGGCGGTCGGCGACTTCTCGCTCGCCGGCATGACCCTCTACACGTCGTGCGAGCCGTGCCCGCTCTGCCTCGCGGCCTCGCTCTGGGCCCGCCTCGACCGCGTCGTGTTCGCGGCGGACCGCACCGACGCGGCCCGCGGCGGGTTCGACGACCGGGAGTTCTACGAGCTGTTCGCGCGCGACCGCTCGACCTGGGACATGGCGGTCGACTCGCTGCGGCCACCGAACGCGCCGGAACCGTTCGACGCCTGGCTCGAGCAAGAGGCCCGCACCGACTACTGAGCCGGTTGAGCAGGTCGCGCACCGACCAACTGAGCCGGTTGAGTAGGTCGCCCAGCGACTACTGAGCCGGTTGAGTAGGTCGCCCAGCGACCGTATCGAAACCGCCTCGGCCGCATCGCGCGTACCTTGACGACGCGCTTCCGGCCGGATGACGCGTCCGCGGTCGGGTCATTCGGCCGGAATCGGCTCACCTAGGCGGCGAGTTACTGCTGGCCCGCGCCACCCGGCGGCCTAGTCGTCGTCGTTGCCCTTGCCCTTGCCCTTGCCACCCTTGTCGTCTTTGTCGTCTTTCGCGTCTTCGGCGGCCTGCTCTTCGGCGGCGCGCTGGGCTTCTGCGAGGCGCTGCTCTTCCGCGACGCGGTCGGCTTCGGCCTGCTTCTCCTCTGCGACGCGCTGGGCCTCGGCGGCGGCGGCGGCCTCCGCCTCGGCGACGCGCTGGGCGAGGTCGGCGCGCACGAGGTCGATGTTCGCCTGCACGGCCTCGGCGCGCTCGGCGCTGATGTCTCCGCTCGCGACCGCGGCATCGAGCCGACCCTGCAGGGCGTCGAGCTCGGTGACGGCCGCGGCGAGGTCGTTCGCGGCGGCGTGGCTGGCGACCGTCTGCACGGAGGCCTGCAGGCCCTTCGCGGCGTCGGCGGTCAGGTCGGGCGTCGCGGCGCACCCCGCGAGGGCACCGGCGCCGAGGAGGGCGGCAACGAGGGCTGAGGTCAGGCGTCGGTTCACGGTGTCACGCTTTCCAGGAGTTCGTCGAGGTGGGTGCCGAGCTCGCCGCCGTTGGCGGGCAGGGTCGGCACGGGTTCGGGAGGTGTCTCGTCGCCGGCGATGACCGTGCTCAGCACGAAGCCGCCGATGCTGAGTACGGCGAGCACCCCTGCGCAGACGATGAGGATGCGGCTGAGTCGCCGGCGCTTGGCGACGGATGCCTCGTCGCCCGTCTTCGCGGAGGGCGCGGCATCCACGGGGCCCGGCAGCACGGTCGTCGCGGCGTCGTCGTTCGACGGAGCCGACATCACGCGCGTCGGCGGGTCGACGGCGTCGGCCTTTCCCAGTGCAGCGGTCTGGCCAAGCGCCTCGGTCTGGCCCAGCGCCTCGGTCTCGCCGAGCATCGCCGTGCCGCCCAGCGCAGCGGTCTGCCCCAATGCAGCGGTCTGGCCCAGCGCAGCAGTCTGGCCAAGCGCCTCGGTCTGGCCGGTCGCTTCGACCGTCCCCAAAACGGCGGTGTCACCGGTCGTCGCCGCATAGGCTTCGCGTTCGATCTCGCGGGCGAGTTCCGCCACCTCGAGCGCGTCCGGGCGGGCGTCGGGCTCGCGCGACGTCATCCGAGCGAGCAACGACCCCCACGCCGCGCCCAGAGTGTGCGGGATCTGCGGGTCGCTCACGAGACGGGCCGAGAGCGATTCGATCATCGATCCCTCGAACGCCCGCGTCCCGGTGAGCGCCTCGAGGGTCACGAGACCGAGCGAGTAGATGTCTGACGCCGGGCCCGGCGCGATACCGCGAGCCTGTTCGGGGCTGAGATACGCGGCGGTTCCGATGATCGTGCCGGGCATGGTGAGCCGGGTGCTGTCGATCAGGTAGGCGATGCCGAAGTCGCTCAGCTTCGCGCGGAACTCGATCGCGCGCGACATCGACGGGCTGAGCAGGATGTTGGCTGGCTTTACGTCGCGGTGCACAACACCGTTCGCGTGCACGACGTGCAGGGCCTCGCCCAGGTCGACGAGCATCTGCGCCGCGTCGATCTCGCCGACGGTGCCCTCGTCGATGCGTTCCTTGAGCGTGGGCCCGTCGACCAGTTCCATCACGAGGTAGGACTGGTCCACGCCCTCTCCACGGTCGATGTTCGCGTCGAAGAGAGTGACGAGCGCGTGATGGTTGAGCGACGCGAGCAGCTGGATCTCCGACGACTCCCGCCCCAGTTGTTCGGATCCCTCGGTCTCGATCGAGAAGATCTTGAGCGCCACACTGCGCCCGAGCGGAACGTCGGTCGCACGATAGACCGACGCCATTCCCCCGCGGCCCAGCAGCGACCCGACCGTGTACCGGCCGCCGATGATGGTGCCGGCTGTGATGCCGGGCATGCGCGAGGTGTCCATTGCCACTTTCCTTCTCGGGTGACCGGAGTGGGTCTATCTACGGTAGCCCAACTGACGGTCTTTCAGTCCTCCAGTGCCTTACCGCGCAGATCGGGCAGCGTGAGCGCTACTATCGCCGCGACCGCGAACACGGCGGCGAAGACGCCGAACGGCAGCGCGACTCCGCCGGCGGCCAGCAGCACGGGCACGCAGAGCGGCGCGATGATCGAGGCGAGTCGCCCGAATCCGGCCGCCCAGCCCGCGCCCGTTCCGCGCACGCGGGTCGGGTAGAGCTCGGGCGTAACGGCGTAGAGCGCACCCCACGCGCCGAGGTTGAAGAACGACAGCAACGCGCCGAACAGCAGAATCGTCGGCACCCCGTCGGCGGTGCCGAAGAATCCGGCCGACACCGCGGAACCCGCGAGGAAGACGGCGAGCGTGACCCGGCGGCCCCACTTCTCGACCAGCCAGGCGGATGCCGCATACCCGGGAAGCTGCGCGAGGGTAATGATCAGCGTGTATTCGAACGAGCGCACGAGAGAGAAGCCCTGCGCCACCAGCAGCGTCGGCAGCCAGATGAACGCGCCGTAGTAGGCGAAGTTCACGCAGAACCACACGATCCAGAGCGAGATGGTGCGGCGTCGCAGGCGGGCGCCGAACAGGGTGGCGATCGGGCGCTCGGCCGTGACCACCGGTTCGGGAGCCTCGGCGGCGACCGGCGGAGTGGTCGCGCCCGCGGCATCCTCGAATTCCCGAACGATCGTCTCGGCCTCCGCGTGCCGTCCCTTCGCCTCGAGGAAACGCACCGATTCGGGCAGCCGCAGCCGCACGAAGATGGCCCAGACCGCGGGCACCGCGCCGAGCGCGAGGGCCCAGCGCCAGCCGTCGTCGCTCGTGGGGATGACGAAGTAGCCGATGAGCGCGGCGGCCGTCCAGCCGACGGCCCAGAACGATTCGAGGATGACGATGATGCGTCCGCGGATGCGCGCCGGAGCGAATTCGCTCACCAGGGTCGACGCGACGGGCAGCTCGGCGCCGAGGCCGAGCCCCACCAGGAAGCGCAACGCGATGAGCGCGCCGACCGACAGCGACAGCGCGGAGAGGCCCGTGAACACGCCGTAGACGAGCAGGGTCAGCGCGAACACCTGGCGGCGGCCGAGCCGGTCGGCGAGCAGACCGCCGAGGCTGGCGCCGATCGCCATGCCGACGAATCCGGCCGAGGCGACGAAACCGAGCTGACCGGCGTCGGCCTTCCAGACGACCGCCAGCTGGGCGATGACGAACGAGATGAGTCCCACGTCCATGGCGTCGAGGGCCCAGCCGATGCCGGAGCCCGACAGGAGTTTCGTGTGTTTACGCGTCCACGGCAGGGCGTCGAGGCGCTGCGAACGCGTGAGTCCGGTCGTCATCAGCTGCCGCGGTAGGTCGAGAAGGCGAACGGGCTGAGCAGCAGTGGCACGTGATAGTGGGCCCTCGCGTCGGTCAGCTCGAAGTCGATCGAGACCCGCGGGTAGAAGGTGGGCGTGCTCGTGCGGGCGAAGTAGACGCCGGTCTCGAACACGATGCCGTACTCGCCGAGTGGCAGGGCGTCAGGTCCAAGCTCGGGCACGCGGCCGTCGTCGTTCGTGACGCCCTCGGCGACCAGGCCGCCCTCGGAGTCATAGAGGGCGACGGCGACACCGACCGCCGGGCGGCCGAGCGCCGCGTCGAGAACGTGGGTGGTGACGTGGCTCATCGGTCGCCTCCGGTCGACTCTGCGCCGAACAGCTTCTCGAGACGCAGCAGCGCGATCTCGCGCAGCTGCCCGCCGACGATCTCGAGCTCGCTGGCATTGGGCAGCTCGAGGCGGCGGGTGAGCTCGTCGAGGATCTCGGCACGCGTGCGCCCGGCGGCGCGGATGATGAACACGCGGCCGAAGCGCTCCTCGTAGGCCGCGTTGCCGGCAGCGATCTGCGCGGCGGTTTCGGCGTCGTCGCCTCCGAGCCCGGCCTGCTCGCTGCGGCTGAAGTTCTGTGACGCGCCCTCGCCGACCGGCTTCTCGCCGATGCGCGGATGGTGCGCGATAGCCTCGTCGATCTCCAACGGGCTGAGCGGCGTCGCCGCCTCGGCCGCCGTGGCGAGCAGCTGGGCCACCGACTCGTACGGATACCCGGAGGCCACCTCGTCGATCCAACGGTTCACGGACAGGCTTGCGGCGAGGCCCTCGCGCAGGGCGGTTTCGGAGACATCGATCATTGTCTGTCTAACATTACTCATGACCGTTACCGGGCTCGTTCTCGCGGCCGGCGCCGGCACCCGCCTCGGCATGCCGAAGGCGCTCGTCGTGCGCGACGGGGTGCCGTGGGTCGCGCGTGCCACGCGACTGCTGCTCGCCGCGGGCTGCGACCGGGTCGTGGTGGTGTTGGGCGCATCCGCTACCGAGGCACTCGCTTTCGTGCCGACGGATGACGCGATCTCCACGATCATCAACGTCGACTGGTCGAGCGGCATGGCGTCGTCCCTTCGCGCCGGCCTCGAGGCCCTCTCGGGTACGGCGGCGGCCGACGACGCGGCGCTGATCACGCTCGTGGACACGCCCGGCCTGCCGCTCGACGCGGTGCGACGCGTGCTCGCGGCCGGATCGCCGCTCGCCCGGGCCGTGTACGACGGGCGGCCGGGTCATCCGGTTCTCATCTCGTCGCAGCATTGGGGCCCGATCTCGGCAACCCTCGCCGGCGACCACGGGGCCCGCGCCTATCTCGAAGCGCACGCCGTCACCGACATCGAGTGCGGCGACCTCTGGAGCGGCCGCGACATCGACAGCTGACTGTTGGTTGAGTAGCGCCCTCTGGGGCGCGTATCGAAACCCGGTTTCGATACGGTCGCTGCGCGACCTACTCAACCAGCGAGTGACTCCAGCGGCGCCCATGCCGGCTCGCGCAGGGCCGGGCAGTGTTCGGCGGTCGGGTTGTGCGCGATGTCGATCATGCGGTCGAGCGCATCGCGTGCGGCGGCCAGGTCGTCCATAGCGGCGGTGATGCGGGCCCGTTCGGACTCGAGTAGCGCGAACGCCTCGGCCGAGGCCTCGCCGGAGTCGACGCACGGAAGCACCCGCTGGATCGTGCGGCTCGGCAGGCCCGCGGTGAAGAACTGTTGGATGAGCTGCACGCGTTCGACGGCCGACTCGGGGTAGGTGCGCTGACCGGTCGACGTGCGTTCGGACGCGAGCAGACCCTGCTCTTCGTAGTACCGCAGCGACCTGGTGCTGACTCCGGCCCGCTGTGCGATGTCGCCGATTCTCATAGCGCGCCCGACTTCCATTTCATTGTGCTCAATTACTTGCCCTTAACGTCAATGTCAAGTTATAGCGTAGCCGACGTCGGGTCGCGACCGACCCGTTCCACACCCGAAAGAAAGCACCGCCAGCCATGAACATCACCGACCAGATCGCCCTCGTCACCGGAGCCAACCGCGGCATCGGAAAGCAGTTCGTGCTCGAACTGCTCGAGCGCGGCGCCACCAAGGTGTACGCCACCGCCCGCCGTCCCGAGCTGCTCGACTTCGACGACAGCCGTGTGATCCCGCTGCAGCTGGACCTGCTGGACGACGAGTCCATCGCCGCCGCCGCGGCGACAGCGAGCGACGTGACGCTGCTCGTGAACAACGCCGGCATCTCGACCGGCGCCCTCCTCGTCACGGGCGACCTCACCGACGCGCGCCGCGAAATGGATACCCACTTCTGGGGCACGCTCGGCACCATCCGCGCGTTCGCCCCTGTTCTCAAGGCGAACGGCGGCGGAGCGGTTGTCAACGTGCTGTCGGCCCTCTCCTGGTTCGCGGCCCCCGGCGCCGGGGCCTACGCCGCGGCGAAGGCCGCCGAGTGGAACATGACCAACGGCGTGCGCCTCGAGCTCGCGGGCCAGGGCACGTTCGTGCAGGGGGTTCACCTCGGCGCCGCCGACACCGACATCATGGCGGAGTACGACGGGCCGAAGATCGACCCCCGGGACGTGGCGCGAGCGACCCTCGACGGCGTGGCCTCGGGTTCGATCGAGGTCGTCGTCGACGACTGGAGCGCCATGGTCAAGGCGTCGCTCGCAGGCGATCCGGCCGTGTTCTACAAGCAGATGACCGAGATCCTCGGCGCGTAGCAGCGGCTGACCGCTGGTTGAGTGGGTCGCGAAGCGACCGTATCGAAACCGGGTTTCGATACGCGCCCCAGAGGGCGCTACTCGACCGGCAAGAGCGAGCTAGGCGATCGCGGCGCGCAGCTCTGCGGCGGCCGTGCCCGGGTCGGTGGCGCTGTAGATCGCGCTGCCGGCCACGGCCACGGTCGCACCGGCGGCCTGAACCGCTGCGATGCTGGAAATGTTCACTCCGCCGGCGACCGAGAAGTCGACGCCCGAGTCGGAGCCGTCGGTGAGCAGGGTCTCGAAGGTGAAACCGTCTTCGGCCTGCTCGTCGAGTCCGGCGTGCATCTCGACGAACTGGGCGCCGAGCGCGACGACCTCGCGGGCGCGAGCCGACTTGTCGGCGACACCGATCAGGTCGACGACGATGCCCTTGCCGTGCTTCTCGGCCGCCTTGACGGCTCCCGCGATCGTGCTGTCGCCGGCGACACCGAGAACGGTCACCAGGTCGGCACCGGCCGCGAACGCGATGTCGGCCTCGAGCTCTCCGGCATCCATGGTCTTCAGGTCGGCGAAGACGATCTTGTCGGGGTGGGCCGCCTTGATCGCGGTGACGGCGGAGAGGCCGGCGGCCTTGATGAGGGGCGTGCCGAGCTCGATGATGTCGACGTGCGCGGCGACCTTGCCGGCGAGGGCCAGCGCGTCGTCGGTTGTGAGTACGTCCATTGCTACCTGGAGCTTCATGTGGTGCTTCTTTCTGTTGAGGTGAGGGGTCTATTCGAGATTGGAGTGCCGCGGCCAGAGGTCGTCGGCGCTGAGTCCGCTTTGCTGCCATAGCGAGTGGAACAGCGCGTCCCCTATCGTCACGACGGTCTGCTCGAAGAGGCCCCCGGCGTACTGGGCGCTGACCGTGCTGTCGCGGTCGAGCTTGCGGGCGGCCTCAACGAGGATCGTGACGGTCGCGAGCTTCGCGACGTCGGATGACGCGTCGGCGGTAATGGCGACGACCGAGGCGCCCACGTCGACGGCGGTCTGCGCGGCGCGCACGATGCCGGCGGTCGAGCCCGACCCGCTTGCGACCACGAGCGCGTCGCCGTCGCCGATGGCGGGGGCGGTGACTTCGCCGACCACGTGCACCGTGAGGCCGAGATGCATGAACCGCATCGCGGTGAACTGCAGGGCGATGCCCGAGCGCCCCGCACCCAGCAGGAACACCTGTTTCGCGTCACGGATCTGCCGCGCGGCGTCGTCGAGGCCGGTCGACTGGTCCGTCGTCAGCGCCCGCACGGCGGCCGCGTTCTCGGCGGCGATCAGGGAGAGGGCGGTCTGCACGGTCATTGCTCCAGCCTGCGCCCGGGCTCCCGCCCACCCCGCCCACCCATCGAGCGGTCTTCCCTACCCGTTCGGGTGGGGCACATCCCCGGCGCGTACCGTTGGGGGCATGCTCTCCCCCACCGACGACCTGCTCGACGACGTGCGCACGGTGATCTCGCAGTCCCTGCTCGGCATCGCCGCGGCTCTCTCCGACCTGCTGCGCCCGATGGTGCCGCACGCGGCGCTCGTGATCTTCACCGAGGACTGCACGGGCCGCCCGCAGAAGAAGGCGGGCGCGGCGCGGATCGTGGAGCACGTCACGATCGCCGAGCTCGACGAGCTGCGCAGCCGGGCCGGTGGGCTGCAGCCCGCGCGCTTCGACGATGCGACGATCGCGGGCGGGGCGCATCCGGTGGTCGTCTTCACGGCGGACACGGCGGCGATCCTGGTGCTCGTCGACGTCGACGGGGTCGAAATCGCGGATGACACGTCGGCACGCATAGCGCGCATCTGGCAGCTCGTGGCGCTGAGTATCCGCCAGCAGGTTGCCACCGCGTCTCCCGCCTACCTGGCCGATTCGCGTTCCGCGTCGCGCGAGCGGGCGAGCCTCATCGCCGACCTGACCGACGCCCACGCGACCGCGCTCGAGTCGCTGCTCGTCGTTCTGCGCTCACCCCAGCACGGCGACGCGGCGGCCAGACAACGCGCCATCGACATCGCCGCGGGCGCGATGGTCTCGCTTCGGGCCGTCTCGGACCGCGACCGGATGCTCGCCGAGGAGCCCGTGCACAGCGCGTTCGAGCGGCTGCGCGACGATCTGGCCCCGCTCGTGCGTCACGGCGGGCTCGACGTCGAGTTCGTTCCGCCGCCCGCCACCGGACGCCCGCTGCCCGGCGAGGTGGCGCACGCCGCCCGCGCCGTCGTGCGGGGTGCGGTGCTCGCCCTGAGCGACGCCGACGGGGTCGACCGGGTGCGCATCCAGTGGGACTGCGACGGCTCCAACCTGCTCGTCGACATCCGCGACAACGGTGCGGGCGACCTGACCGTCGAGACCCCCGGTCTCGGTCAGCTCGCGGCGCGCGTGGCCGTGCTCGACGGCAGCTTCACGGTCGCCGGTACCGCCGGATGGGGCTCCCAATTGCAGATCACGCTGCCTCTGGATGCCGCGGCGCCCGTCATCAACGTGCCCGACGCCGGGCAGCTCACCCCGCGCGAACGGGACGTGCTCACCCTGCTCGCCGAGGGCGCCCGCAACAGGGCGATCGGGGTGGCGCTCACGATCAGCGAGAACACCGTGAAGTTCCACGTGGCGAACCTGCTGCACAAGACCGGAACCACCTCGCGGGCACAACTCGTGGCTCTGGTCGCCGCGCACGCTGGTTGAATACCGCCTGCTGGTTGAGTAGCGCCCGCTAGGGCGCGTATCGAAACCCACCTTCGCGAAAACAATGTTTCAGTTCGCGTTGATATTCAGCACGAACTGAACCTCGATTTTAGAGACCCTTTTCTTTTTCGCTATGCCACCAAAAGGTGGCAGATCGAATTCAAAGCTGCCGCTGCGGCTGGAGAGCCGAGAGTTGCTCGGCAATCGCCCGCACCCGGCGCTTGGCCACCGGGATCCGAGCCCCGGGCACGATGTACTGCACGTCGCCGTTCGCCAGCCCCACGGCCAACTCGCCCCCGACCTCCGCGATGTCGTCGATACCCGACCAGGGGATCTGAACGAACGGCTGCGGAGGCCTGTCCGGTGTGAGGTAGGAGAGACCGGCGTCATCCGCCACGACGATCAGCCCGAGTCCCCGGGCGACGTCTACCCCCGGCACGAGGTAGTCGCCGACGTGCACGAGCGCTCCCGGGTGGTTGTAGGCGGCGAATACGACCCAGCCGGGAGCCGCTGCCAGGCGGATCGCCTCGGAGACCCGATTTACCCTCGTCACCACGAAGATCAGCACGGCAGCGAGGATAAGCAACACGAACAACCCGCCGGCTATGACTACGCGCATCTCGGGTCTCCAGACGAACAGCGCGAGGAGCATAGCCATCGGCAATATCTGGCTGGTGCCGAGCACGAACCAGAAGGCGTTCTGGTTCCGTCGATGAAAAGACACAGCTACTGCGCTTCGCGCGCGACGGTCTCGAGGCGGTCGCGGTAACCGTCCCACCACTCCCTCTGCGCCTCGGGCAGGTTGCTGTTGTTCGCGCGCAGCCCGGCGGCGCCGTCGATGAGCTCGCGCACGATGTCGGCGTGGCCGGCGTGACGGTGGGTCTCCGCGATCATGTGCACGAGGATCTGCTGCAGCGTGACATCGCGGGTCTCTTCCCGCCACCACGGGACCACGCCCGGCGCATCCAGCGGGAGGGCGGCGACCGTGGCATCCGAACTCTGCCAGACGCGTTTGTAGAGGGCGACGATGTCGTCCCGGCTCTCTTCGGCCGTCGCCCACATCTCGGCGTTGGGCTCGGCGTCGTGGGCGAGCCAGGGCAGCGGCTCGGCGAATGGGCGGCCGAAGACATCGCCGAGGTAGCCGGCCTCGGTGCTCGCGACGTGTTTGACCAGACCGAGCAGGTTGGTGCCGGTGGGCACGAGAGGGCGGCGGGCGTCGTACTCCGACAGGCCCTCCAACTTCCAGAGGAGGGCCTCGCGGCCCTCCTGCAGGTAGCGCAGCAGAACGGACTTCTCGTCGGAATCGGTCATCGACCCAGATTGGCAGATGCGACTGCTACCGCGGGCCCAGCACTCCGTCGCCCGGCGACCCAGCGGCTTCGCCCTTCAGCTCGATCAGGATCGTGTGAGTCGGCGTCTCGCCGATGTTCTCGCCGGCGTGCTTCTGGGCCGGCAACCAGACGGCGGCGCCCGAGGGCAGCGCGGTCTCGAACTCCCGTCCGCCCGCCGAGAGCCGGCGTTGGAAGGCGCTGAGCGTGACCATCACGCTGTTCGGGTGGTCGTGCGGCGTCGTGCGGGTACCGGGCTCGTCGGTGTACTCGAGCACCCGCACGAAGTCGTTCTCCCTCATGAGCCGGTTGTGGTCGGGGTTCGTCAGTATCGGATCGTCGTCGGTCATGCCGCAGACTGTACGCCCGCGCGATCACGCGTCGAAAGGGGTCATTCCAACTCGTCGAGCTCGCGGTAGGCGTCGCCGATGGTCGCGATGCGGGAGCGTCCGGCGGCCAGGTCCGCCGCGAGCACACCGGCCGCGAGCAGGCTGATCACGCTGGCCGCCGCAGCGTAACTGTCGAAGGCGGTGACACTGTCGACCGGGCACTCGATCACGATGTCGGCACCCAGCCGCGGCGCGTCGGTGAGCAGCACGCTGCGTGCCTCGGATGACTCGACGAGCGCCAGCACCCGCGAGAACCCGCGCGGCCTGCGCCGGAAGCCCACCAGCACCACGACGTCGTCGGCACCGAGGGCGGCGAGCTCTTCGCCGATCGACTGGCCGGGCAGCGGCGCGAGCTGCACGCCGTCCCTGGCCTGGGCGAGCTGCTGCCTGAGGTGCAACGCCATCGGGTAGCTGTTGCGGAACCCGACCACGAGCACGCGCCGCGCGCCGGCAATGAGGGAGGCGGCCGGCGTGAGATCGAGGCCGGCGAGCACGGAACGCAGGTTCGCGAGCTCCCGGTCGAGGTGCTGCGTGTAGCTCGTGGGCGCGTCGCTCGCGAGCGGAGTACCCGAGGCGCGCAGGCCGCGCACGTGCTCGCGCA
>NZ_JBKKAD010000011.1:0-11186 GCF_046714715.1 Conyzicola sp.
GGGCTGCTCGTCGACGGCCTGGTGGTCGACGTGGGCGGAGCGTTCGAGCTGCCGCGCTAGCTAGGGGCGCGGGTGTCAGGGGCGCGGGTGTTAGGGACGCGGCCCCGACTCGAACGCGGCGTCGTCGTCGTCGTCCTCGTCGTCAGCGATGTCGTTCTCGTCGCCGACGAACGGGCGCGGCTTGACGTAGGGGTCTTCGTCGCCGGCGTACTGCGCGGTCTTCGCGAGCGTCTCCGACTCGGCGTCGCGCGAGCGGGCCTCGTTCAGCAGGCTCTCGATGAGCGCGGCGTTCTCGGGGATGCCGTCGGCGATGAACTCGATGCTCGGTGTGAGGCGGGCGGTGATGTTCTTGCCCACTTCGCTGCGGATCATGCCGGTGGCCGACTTGAGGGCCGCCGCAGTGTCCGCGCGCTCCTCGTCGGAACCGTAGACCGTGTAGAACACGGAGGCGTGCTGGAGGTCACCCGTGACGCGCACGTCGGTGATGGTCACGAAGCCGAGGCGCGGGTCTTTGACGCCGCGCTCGAGGGTCTTGGCGATGATTACCTTGATGCGGTCCGCCATCTTGGCGGCGCGAGCCTGGTCGGCCATGTCATGCTCCTACGTTGTTGAGGCGCTGTTGTTAAGGCGCTGATTGGGCAGGCCGCAAGCGACCTGCCCAATCAGCGGTGACACCGGGGGTGACTAGACCCGCGGCTTTTCCTTCATTTCGATCGTCTCGATCTCGTCGCCGATCTGGATGTCGTTGAACTTACCGAGACCGATACCGGCCTCGAAGTCGGTACGGACCTCGGTGACGTCGTCCTTGAATCGACGCAGGCTCTCGATCGCGAGGTTGTCGCCGACGACGACTCCCTCGCGGATGACGCGAGCCTTGGCGTTTCGCGTGATCGTACCGGAGCGCACGATGACACCCGCGACGTTGCCGAACTTGGAGGAGCGGAAGATCTCGCGGATTTCCGCGACACCCGACTGCACCTCTTCGAACTCCGGCTTGAGCATTCCCTTGAGGGCGTTCTCCACGTCTTCGAGAGCCGCGTAGATGACCGAGTAGAAACGCACGTCGACACCCTCGCGAGACGCGCGGTCGCGCGCCTTCGGGTCGGGGCGCACGTTGAAGCCGATGATGATGGCGTTGTCGACGGTCGCGAGGTTGACGTCGCTCTCGGTAACAGCACCGACACCGCGGTGGATGATGCGCAGCTGAACCGACTCGTCGACCTCGATCTTGAGCAGCGACTCTTCGAGCGCTTCGACAGCACCGGAGACGTCACCCTTGATGATGAGGTTGAGCGATTCGACCTTGCCGTCTTCGAGGGCCTTGGTGAAGTCCTCGAGGCTGATGCGCTTGCGGCTGCGGGCGAGCAGGGCGTTGCGCTCTGCTGCTTCGCGCTTCTCGGCGATCTGGCGGGCGGTGCGGTCGTCGTCGGTCACGAGGAACGTGTCGCCGGCGCGGGGAACGGACGTGAGTCCGAGCACCTGCACGGGGCGGGCCGGCGTCGCGAACTCGACCGAGTTGCCGTTCTCGTCGAACATGGCACGGACACGTCCGTACGCCGTTCCGGAGACGATGGGGTCTCCGACCTCGAGCGTTCCCGACTGGATGAGCACGGTCGCGACCGCACCACGTCCCTTGTCGAGTTTCGCCTCGATCGAGACACCACGGGCGTCCTTGTTCGGGTTGGCGCGCATGTCGAGGCCGGCGTCTGCGGTGAGCAGGACGGCGTCGAGCAGCTTGTCGATGCCGATGTTGTTCAACGCCGAGACGTCGACGAACATCGTGTCTCCGCCGTACTCTTCCGCGACGAGACCGAACTCGGTGAGCTGCTGGCGCACCTTGGCCGGGTTCGCCCCGACCTTGTCGATCTTGTTCACCGCGACGACGATCGGCACGCCGGCCGCCTGAGCGTGGTTAAGGGCTTCCACCGTCTGCGGCATGATGCCGTCGTCGGCCGCGACCACGAGGATCGCGATGTCGGTCACCTGCGCACCACGGGCGCGCATTGCGGTGAACGCCTCGTGACCCGGGGTGTCGATGAACGTGATCTTGCGCTCGATGCCCTCGTGCTCGGCAGCGACCTGGTACGCACCGATGTGCTGCGTGATTCCGCCGGCCTCGCTCGCGACGACGTTCGCGTTGCGGATGGCGTCGAGGAGGCGCGTCTTACCGTGGTCGACGTGACCCATGACGGTGACGACGGGGGGCCTGATCTCCAGGTCTTCGTCGTCTTCGTCTTCGAGCTCCTGATCGAGGTCGATGTCGAAGCCGCTCAGCAGCTCGCGGTCTTCGTCTTCCGGCGAGACCATGTCGATCTTGAATCCGAGCTCGTCGCCGAGGATGCCGAAGGTCGCCTCGTCGAGGGACTCGGTCGCCGTCGCCATCTGCCCGAGGTGGAACAGCACGGTGACGAGGTTTCCGGGGCTGGTGTCGATCTTGTCGGCGAAGTCGGTGATCGACGCGCCACGACGCAGACGGATGACCGTCGAGCCGTCGCCGCGGGGAACGCTGACGCCACCGAGCGATGGAGCTTCGCGGAGCTCGAACTCGGCGCGCTTCGTGCGCTTCGACTTGCGGGCCTTGCTCTTGCCGCCACCGCGGCCGAAGGCACCAGCGGTGCCACCGCCCGGGCCGCGACCGCGACCGCCGCCGCCGGCGGGGCGGTTGGGTCCGAAGTTGGAACCGGGGGTTCCGGGGGCTCCACCGGGCGCGCCACCGGGACGGAAACCGCCACCGGCCGGACGTGCGCCACCGGCGCCACCGGGACGACCGGCGCCAGCCGGACGAGCACCGAATGCCGGCGGACGAGCGCCCTGGCCGGGTCCACCCGGACGGGGCGCGCCGGGGCGGGGTGCGCCGGGACGCGGGATGCCGGGCGTGCCCGACGGTGCCGCACCGGGAACCGGAGCGCCGGGACGCTGCATGCCCTGGTTGGAGGCGAAGGGGTTGTTGCCGGGGCGAGCGGCGCCGGGACGCTGCATGCCCTGGTTGCTGCCGAACGGGTTGTTACCCGGGCGGGGCTGTCCGGGACGCGGGATGCTGGACGCACCCGGCTTGGCGCCGGCGGCGGCGGGAGCCGCGCCCTCGGCGGGAGCAGCGGGAGCCGCGGCGGCAGCTGCTGCCGCCGCTTCGGCCTGGGCCTGACGCTCGGCCACCGTGAGGGGCGCGGGCGCGGTGACGACCGGCTCGGCAACGGGCTCTTCGACGACGACGGGAGCCTCGGCCACGACGGGCTTCGGCGCCGCCGGACGCGGAGCCGCGGCCTTGACGGGGGGCTTGGGGGCACTGGGGGCCGCAGCCGCGGGCTTGACGCCTGCTGCTTCGAGCGCCGCCTTGAGGCGACGGGCTACGGGGGGCTCAATACTCGACGAGGGGCCCTTGACGTATTCGCCCATTTCTTTGAGCTTGTCGAGGGCGATCTTGCTGTCGACGCCGAGTTCGGCGGCGATTTCGTGTACGCGTGGTTTGGCAGCCACAATTCTCCTGTCTGGGTCTGCACCCGGACAGGGGCAGACCATTAGTGGACGGAACTCATTTCGAGCCGCTCATTAGTTGTCCATAGGTCAATCAGCCTGTTCTTCATGGAGCCTCTGGGAGACTCCTCCAATTGCGAGAAGCTGCACGGTATCGACCGTGACGCTCGAACGGAACGCTCGGCCGAAGGCCTTACGTTTCATCGAGGTTTCTACGCACTGAACCGTGGGATGTACCCACGCACCTCGACCGGGAAGCGTAGCCGACGGATCGGCGACGACGACACCGTCACGAGCGACCACCCTCAACAAGGAGGAACGGTCGGCGCGCGCGCGGCAGCCGAGGCAGGTTCTAACGGAGTCCATACTACCCCCTGTTGTTGCCGCTGGTTGAGTAGCGCGATCTACCGCGCGTATCGAAACCCGGCGAGAGCATGGTTTCGATACGTCGCTGGCGCTCCTACTCAACCAGCAGCATCCGAACGCTACTTGTCTTCGAGTATCGAATCCGGCTGGATGTCGATGCGGGCGCCCGTGAGCTTCGCGGCGAGGCGGGCGTTCTGGCCCTCCTTGCCGATCGCGAGCGACAGCTGGTAGTCGGGAACCAGGGCGCGAACGGCCTTCGTGGCCTGGTCGATCACGAACGAGCTGGTGACGCGCGCGGGCGACAGGGCGTTGCCCACGAAGGTCGCGAGGTCTTCGGAGTAGTCGACGATGTCGATCTTCTCGTCGTTGAGCTCGGCCGAGACGGCGCGCACGCGCTGGCCCAGCTCGCCGATGCACGAGCCCTTGGCGTTGATGCCGGCCTCGGTCGCGCGAACGGCCATCTTGGTGCGGTGACCGGCTTCGCGCGCGAGCGACGTGATCTCGACGAGACCGCTCGCGATCTCGGGGACCTCGAGAGCGAAGAGCTTGCGCACGAGAGCCGGATGCGTGCGGCTCACGGTGATCTGCGGGCCCTTGGCCCCCTTGGCGACGCTCGTCACGTAGACGCGCAGCCGGCTGCCGTGGGCGTAGGTCTCGCTCGGCACCTGCTCCTCGGGAGGCAGGATCGCCTCGATGGTGCCGAGGTCGACGTGGATCATGCGCGGGTTCGGCCCTTGCTGGATGACGCCGGCGACGATGTCGCCCTCGCGCCCCCGGAACTCGCCGAGGATGTGCTCGTCGGCGATGTCGCGCAGGCGCTGGTTGATGACCTGCTTGGCCGCGAACGCCGCGATCCGACCGAAGTCGCTCGGGCTGTCTTCAGCCTCGCCGATGACGATTCCGTCGTCGTCGACCTCGGCCACGAACACGCTCACGTGTCCGGTCTTTCGGTCCAGGTGAACGCGTGCCTTTGCAGGCACACCGTCGCCCGGCTTCTGCTCGTTCTCTTCGGTGTGCTTGAGATAGGCCGTGAGAATGGCCTGCTCGATGATCGCCACGAGTTCCTCGAACGGAATCTCGCGCTCTCGTTCCATGAGACGCAGCACGCTCAGATCGATGTCCACTGAGGGCCTCCACTATTCAGGTTTTTGTAGGTCCGCAGCCTCTGGGTCGCGAATACCTGAAGACTAAGTTACCCGAGCCGCGCGCGCATCGCCTACCGGATGCCGCACTCGTCACCACGGCTTGAGCGGGAACCCCTCGTTTCCGCTCTCTTCGCCGCGGTCGAGCGACTCGCCGTTCTGCAGGTCCTGTTCGCCGGCCTGACCCTTCTGGCCGAGCTCGTCGAGTTGCTGGTCGAGACCGCCCGATTCGGTGTCGCCGCCCGGATCGGCGGCCTGGCTCTGCTGCTCGGCCTGGTCGATTTTCGACTGCACCCGCGGTCCGGCCTCCGTCAGATCGAGGCCGGCGGGCTCGGGCGGCACGCAGTCGTCACCCTCGGCGATGACGGCGAGCGACGCCTCGTAGAGCAGCTTGGCGCCGTCGGGGAAACCCGCGGCGGAGTAGATGTCGCCGAGCCGCTCCCAGCTGAGGGCGAGGTTGACGCGCACGTCGCACTGCCGCTCGGCCGGGGCGAGTTCGAGGGCGCGCTCGAAGTCGTCGATCGCGTCGGTGTACTGCTCCCGCGCGGCTTTGGCGTCGCCGCGGTTGAACCACGGCAGATACGGCTCCACGATCTGCTGGTCGAGCAGGCTCGTCGAGCGGTCTTCGCTCGCCTCGTACTGGCCGGAGTCGTACAGGTCGATGGCGGTCTGGTTCACCACCGAGAGCCCGATGAGCCGCACCGCCAGGTAGAGCAGGGCGACGAGCACGGGCAGCGACCAGAGCAGGTACTTCGCGCGGCGACGGCGACGAGCCCGAGTGTCGTCCTGGTGCGATCGATAGGTCACCCGGCCACCCCCCGCTTTGCCTTCGGCTTCAGTTCGGCGAGGGCGCCAGCCAGCAGCACGATCTCGACGAGCGCGAGGAAGCCGAGCGGGATCGCCGGGATCCAGTAGAGCTCGGTGCGCACACCCCGGGCGCCGTCGGTGACGTTCGCCTCGCCCACGTCGAACTCCGCGAGCACGGGGTCGATGCTCTCGGCGGCGGTGCGTTGCGTGTAGCCGACGCCGAGCTGGGTGGCGATCTGCGCGAGCTGCTGCTCGTCGATGCGCGAGATCGCGTCGACCGACTGGCCCGCGCTGAAATCCTGGATGTACGGGCCCGGCGCGGCCGGGTCGACATAGCCCCCGTCGAACTGGCGCATAGGACCGCCCTGCTCCGTTCCGTATCCGAGCACGGCTCCCCCGCTGAGCAGCGGGGCGAGCGACTCGAAACTGCCGGGCACGGCGCCCGACGTCTGCTCGCCGTCGCCGAGGTAGAAGAGCACGCGTCGCTGGCGGGGGTTCTCGGCGGCCGCCTCACCGAGGATCTCGCCGAGCACCGCGACGGGCTCGTCGACGCTGCTGCCGAGCGAGTACGCCGTGACCTCCTGCGTCAGCACGTCCCCCGCGGAGACGAGAGCCGTGGCATCCGTCGTCAAGGGCACACGTTGCACCACGGCACCGTCGAAGGTGACCAGGGAGAAGCTCGCGCCGTCGAGCCGCTGCGCGATAGACCGGATGTCTGCCTTGACACCCTCGAGGCGCGGGGCGTCGCCCGCCCAGTCTTCGGCGGCCATGCTGGAAGTCGTGTCGACGGCGATGTAGACCTCGAGACCGCCCTCGGCGACGGAGCGCTGCGCGGGCGGGGCGGGGATGATGGGCTGCGCCGCCACCGCGGCGAGCAGCAGCACAGCGACGAGGCGCGCCACCCACGCCAGGCCGATGCGCACGGAGGGCGACCGAACTATACGCCAGACGGCGAACGCGGCGAAGACGCCGGCGAGAGGGAACAGCAGCCAGAACGGTACGAGCGGGTCGAAGGTCATCGGCGCAACCTCCACGCGAACACGAAGAGCCCGGCGAGGCCGAGGACCGCGATGGACACCGGCACGGCGGGCTGGTCCGTGAGCACGACCTGCGGCTCCCCCACCATCTCGGCGGCCTGCTGCGCGGTGATCTCGCCGACGATCGACGGGATCGCCCGCGGATCGTCGAGCGCGAAGTACGAGCCCTGCGTGCCCTCGACGACGGTGCGGAACTCCGTCGCGAGGTCGTCGAGGTAGGACTTCGCGTCGGTGTCACCCGGGTTGATGCCGTAGACGGTGACGCCACGCTGCTGCGCGAGGGCGCCCGCCTCGGGCAGCGTGAAGATCGGTTCGCCCGCGATGAGGTTGTCGGTCACGAGGATCACCGAACGGCTGCGCTCGGCGTCGGGCGCGTCGAAGCGCACGACACACGACGCCAGCCCGTCACCGACGAGCGAGGAGCCGTTGCCGAAGAGCGTTCCGCGGTAGTAGTCGCTGGTCTCCGAGTCGAAGTCGTCGCGCAGAGCGGCGAACTGGTCGGCGATGTAGTCGTAGTCGCTCGTGAGCGGGAACCGGGTGACGGCCGACGCATTGAACACGACGAGCGAGATGCGCTCCCCCGTGAACTGCTCGGCGAGCTCGCCGAACACGTCGAGCACCTCCCTGTCGTAGTCGACCATCGACCCGGACACGTCGAGGCAGAGCACGATGTCGCGGTTGCTGAGTTTGGGTTGAACGGATGACACGGACGCCGGCCGCGCGGTGATCAGCGCCACCCCGACCAGCAGCAGAAGCAGGCTCGCGATGAGACCGACCAGCAGTCTGCGGTACCGGCGCAGCGCCCGGGCATATCCCGGCAGGCCGGTGAGGCGGTCGCGGTGGGCGATGGGCAGCGACGCGGCCATCCGACGCCGACTGCGACGCACCATCACCGCCGCGACGGCCACCGCCGCGACGAGCCCGACGAGCCAGAGCAGGGGCATCCACCAGAAGATCAGTTCCACGCGCGCACCAGCTCGCTCGCCCGGGCCGTGGCGTCGTCGATGCGCCCCGTCGTCGCGCCGCTGAAGGCGCCGGGGTAGAGACGCTCCACCGTCTCGGCGAGGGCCCGGTGCGGGGTTCTGCGCAGGTCGTCGAGCGTCATGAACTGCGCGCGCACACCCTGGGCCTCCGAGGCGAACGAGCGCACGAGCGCGCTGAGCTCGTGGTGGGCGTCGCTGAAGCTCACGGCGCCCGCGTCGTAGCGGCGGCCGACGTCGTCGATGCGCACCAGGTAGGCCTCGCGCACGGTCTCGGTGAGCTGGGGAATGGTGCCGACGTACTCGTAGGGCTCGGGGCGGCGGCGGGTCAGCAGCAGCACGAACACGAGCCAGCCGATCACGAGGGCGACCAGCACGACGCCGATCACCAGCCACACCGGCGAGTACTGCACGGGAGGGTAGAAGGTGCCGTCGGTGAGCGTCGCGGCGCGGATCAGGGGCTCGGCGCCGATCAGGGTCTCGGCGCCGATCAGGGTCTCAACGCCGCGCATGACGGTGCACCTCCAACAGCCGGAACAGCCCTGGCACGACCTGCGCCTCGCTGCTCACTCGCTGGCTGCTCACCGCGAAGCTCTCGAACACGTCCTCCGCGCGGGCCGAGCTCTCGGCGACGGCGGCCTGGAACTCCGCGCGCAGCTTCGCGTCGCCGCGCAGGAACGCGGGGATCGAGGCCTCGTCGTGCACGTCGTGCATTCCGCTGCGGCCCCACTCGGGTCTCATCAGGTCGGCGTCGCCGATGCGCAGCCAGAGCACCTCGTGCTGCACGCAGAGCCGGCGCACGAGACGCTGCTCCTCAGTGCCGAGCTCGCGGTCGTCGGCGATGACGAACACGATCATGCGCCGGCGGAACACCTTCGCCGCATACTCGAGCTGCCTGGTCAGGTCGCTCGCACCGGAATCGACGCGGGTGTTCGTGTCGATCCGCTGCAGCATCCGCTCGAGGTGTGCCTCGGTCGACGCCGGCTCGACGAAGACCGTGTGGTCGGCGTCTCCCGCGACCATGGCGACGCGGTCACCGTGGCGGATGGCGAGATAGCCGACGGTGCCGGCGGCGAGAACCGCGAGGTCGCGCTTCGTCTCGCCGTGCTCGGCGAGGGCGGCCATGTTGCGGCCGGTGTCGGCGATCACGAGCACCGTGTGCTTGCGCGACGCGATGAACCGCTTCGTCATCGGGGTGCGCAGCCGGGCCGTGGCCTTCCAGTCGATGTCGCGCACCTCGTCGCCCGCGACGTAGGGCCGGAGGTCGTCGAACTCCATGCTGCGCCCGTGGAAGACCGAGGTGTACTCCCCCTCGAGCAGCCCGCGCACCCTGCGGTGCGCGCGGATCGAGAGTGTCGTTTTGACGCGACGCAGCAGGGATGTCACGCGGGCCCTATGGCGCCTGCACGGCGTCGAAGACGGCGTCGATGATGGTCTCGGGAACGATGTTGTCGGCGATCGCCTCGAAGTTCAGGATGATCCGGTGGCGCAGCACGACGTGGCGCAGGGTCTTCACGTCGTCGGGGATCACGTGGTCGCGGCCGTTCAACAGGGCGAGCGCACGCGCGGCCTTGCTGAACGCGATGCTCGCGCGCGGGCTCGCACCGTATTCGATGCTGCCGGCGAGGTCGGCCGAGATGTACTGGTCGGCGTGACGCGTCACGTAGACGGCCGACACGATGTAGTTCGTGATCGACTCGTCGAGGAACACGCGCTTGGTGACCGACTGCAGGAAGAGCACGTCGTCGATGCTGACGGTCTCGGGCTGGGTCGCGTCGGCCTCGTCGTCGTCGTAGACGCCGGCCTCGAGGCGGGCGAGGATCTCGATCTCCTCGGCGAACTCGGGGTAGTCGAGCACCTCCTTGAGCAGGAAGCGGTCGAGCTGCGCCTCGGGCAGGTGGTAGGTGCCCTCCTGCTCGATCGGGTTCTGGGTGGCGAGCACGAGGAACGGATGCGGCAGCGGGAACACCTCGCCGCCGATCGTGGTCTGGCGCTCCTGCATGGCCTCGAGCATCGCCGACTGCGTTTTGGCGCTCGAGCGGTTGATCTCGTCGAGCAGCACGAAGTTGGCGTGCACCGGGCCCAGCTGGGTCGAGAAGCTCGACGTCGCGTAGTCGAAGACCTGGCTGCCGATGATGTCGGAGGGCAGCAGGTCGGGCGTGCACTGGATGCGCTTGAAACTCGCGCTCACGGCGTCGGCGAGGGCCTTGGCCGCCGTCGTCTTCGCGAGGCCGGGCACGCTCTCGAGCAGGATGTGCCCGCCCGTCATCAGCGCGATCATGAGGCTGGAGCGGAGGCCGTCCTGGCCGACGACGGTGTGCCCGTACGACGACGCGATGGTGCCGAGGATCGACTTGGCCCGCTCGAGTTCGTCTGGCGAGATCCGGGTCACTTCGACAGGACCTCGACGAGCTCGGCGACCGTGTAGGGCGTGCGTTCGTTCGTGCGGCGGTCCCACAGCTCGACGTTGCCGTCCACGGCGCCGCGGCCGACGATCACGATGAGCGGCACTCCGAGCAGCTCGGCGTCGCCGAATTTGACGCCGGGCGACACCTTCGGACGGTCGTCGAACAGCACGTCCTTGTCGCTGCCCTCGAGCGCCGCGACGAGCGACTCGGCGGTCTCCCACACGATCGGCTCCTTGCCGGCGGCCACGACGTGAACGTCGAAGGGGCTCACGTTGGTGGGCCAGATGAGGCCCTTGCCGTCGTTGTTGCTCTCCGCGATCACGGCCATGACCCGGGTGACGCCGATGCCGTACGAGCCCATCGTCACGGTGACGAGCTTGCCGTTCTCGTCGAGCACCTTGAGGCCGAGCGCCTCGGCATACTTGCGACCGAGCTGAAAGACGTGCCCGATCTCCATGCCTCGGGCCAGCTCGACCGGGCCGGAGCCGTCGGGAGCGGGGTCTCCGGCGCGCACCTCTGCGGCTTCGACGGTGCCGTCGGCTACGAAGTCACGCCCGGCGACGAGGCCGAAGACGTGGCGCCCGGCCTCGTTGGCACCGGTGATCCACTCGGTGCCGTCGACCACGCGCGGGTCGACCAGGTAACGGATGCCGGTGGCCGACTCCGCGCCCAGCATCGCGCCGGTTGCTGCCCACGGGCCGATGTAGCCCTTCACCAGGCCGGGGCGGCCGGGGATCTTGTCGAGCTTGGCGAAGTCGCCGTCGTTGGCCGCTTCCACCTCGGCGGGGGCGAAGGCCACCTCGACGCGCTTGAGGTCGACCTCACGGTCGCCGGGCACGCCGATCACGACGATCTCGCGGCTGCCGTCGAGCTGCACGAGCGCGAGCACCACGTTCTTCAGCGTGTCCGCCGCGGTCCACTCGCGGCCGTCGGGGCGCGGGTGGTTGGCGTTGGCGCGCTCGACCAGGGTCTGGA
>NZ_JBKKAD010000012.1:0-17072 GCF_046714715.1 Conyzicola sp.
GCGCAGCAGCGTCAGGTACAGGCCGGCGAGCTCGTCGCGCTCCTCGGTGTTCGTCGCCGCGAAGTCGGGGATGTGGCGGTGCGGCAGCATGTGCACCTCGATGGGCCAGCGGGCCGCGAAGGGAACGTAGGCGGTCCAGTGCTCGCCCGAGATCACGACGCGTTCGGATGCCCGTTCGCTCTCGAGAATGGATTCGAACAGATGGGGGCCGAATTTCTCGATCGACTCGACAAGCCTCTTCGTGCGCGGCGTCACGTAGGGGTACGAGTAGATCTGCCCGTGCGGGTGCAGCAGGGTGACGCCGATGGCCTCGCCGCGGTTCTCGAACGGGAACACCTGCTGGATTCCGGGCATCGCCGACAGTGCGGCCGTGCGGTCGGCCCACGCCTCGATCACGGTGCGGGCGCGCGACTCGGTCTGGCTGCCGAACGAGCCCTCGTGCTCGGGGCTGAAGCACACGACCTCGCAGCGGCCGATCGACGGCAGCGTGCGGCCGAGCCCGATCTGATCGAGGTCGTCGAGCGTGTACTCGGCGCCGATGGCCGGCCCGAACGAGGGGGAGCGGTTCTCGAAGACCGCTACGTCGTAGTTGCTCGGCACCTCCGACGGGTTGGTGGGCGTCGCGGGGGCCAGCGGGTCCTGGTCGGCCGGCGGCAGGAACACGCGGTTCTGGCGCGCCGAGGCGATCGAGATCCACTCGCCGGTGAGCGGGTCCTGGCGCATGGTCGCCGTCTGCGGCCGTGGGTCGAGCACGCGGGCGTCGACGGCGCGGTCGGGGCCGAGCGTGGTGTCCGCGTCGTCGAAGTAGATGAGCTCTCGCCCGTCGGCCAGGATGGTGGGGCGCTTTACGATCACCGGATCTGTCATGCTATTACGATAACGAAAGACTGGCTTTTCTTTTCGTAAATATTCGCAAGGAGCAAACGACGATGACGGACGATTCTGCCCCCACGGTCATCCGGCGCGAGCGGCTGCTGCAGGACATCGTCGACCGGGGCTTCCTGCGGGTCGCCGACGCGAGCATCGAGCTGGGCGTGAGCGCGGTGACCGTGCGCTCCGACCTGAGCGCGCTCGAGCTCGCCGGCAGCATCGTGCGGGTGCACGGCGGCGCGATGCCGCGCGGCTCGGGCAACGCCGGGGAGTCGTCGTTCGAGTCGTCGCTGGCCCGCGAGGCCGCCGCCAAGCTGGCCATCGGACGCCGCGCCGCCGCAATGGTGAAGTCGGGCCAGAGCGTGCTGCTCGACGTGGGCACGACCGCGCTCGCCGTCGCCCACGCGCTCGCGCGGCGCAGCGACCTGAGCGACGTGCTGGTCGTGACGAACGGGCTGTCGATCGCCCTCGCACTCGAGCCCGGCATGCCACGGCTCACCGTGGTGGTCACGGGTGGCACCCTGCGCCCCCTGCAGCACTCGCTCGTCAACCCGTTCGCGTCGGCCTTCCTCGAGAGCCTGCACGGCGACATCGCCTTCATCGGCTGCAACGGAGTCGACCCCGAGGTGGGCGTGACCAACGTCAACCTGCCCGAGGCCGAGGTGAAGCGCCGCATGATGCAGTCGGCGGCCCGGCGCGTGCTCGTCGCCGACGCCTCGAAGCTGGGCAGCCGCCGGCTCGGCAACGTGGGGCCCCTCTCCGACTTCGAGTCGCTCGTGACCGCGGGCGGGCCGGATGCCGCTGTCGTCGCGCGGCTGGAGACCGCCGGTCTGCACGTCATCGACGCCGACAACTAGGCTGAAGAAATGCGTGCACCCACCGGAGAACAATTCGTCTTGACCCGCGCCACCGCGACGGGCTCGTCGACCGCCATCATCACCGAGGTCGCCGCGTCGTTGCGCACCTTCCAGATCGACGGTGTCGACCTCACCGAGCCGTACGCGGAAGACCGCACGCCGCCGTTCGGCGACGGCATCGTGCTCGCGCCCTGGCCGAACCGGGTCGAAGACGGCATCTGGATGCTCGACGGCAAGCGCCAGCACCTCGACATCACCGAGCCGGCCAGACACAACGCCATCCACGGGCTGCTGCGCTCGACCGCCTATCGCGTGACCGAGCAGTCCGAGTCATCCGTCACCCTCAACGCCACCGTCTACCCGCAGCACGGCTACCCCTTCATGATCGACACGAGCGTCACCTACGAGCTCGTCGACGGCGGCCTCACCGTGACGCACTCGCTGCACAACGCCTCGGCCGCGAAGGCGCCGGTGGCCGTGGGCACGCACCCGTTCTTCCGTATCGGCGACGTGCCCACCGGCGATCTCACACTGCGCCTCACCGCCGCGACCCGTTTCGAGACCGACGACCGGCTCATCCCGGTCGCCGAGAACCCGGTGGACGGCACGAACTTCGACCTCCGCGACGGACGCCTCGTCGGCGACCTCTACCTCGACGACGCGTTCGGCGGCGTGGTGTTCACCGGGGGCGAGAGCGTCAGCTCGCTGACCGCGCCCGACGGCCGCCGCCTCGAGCTCTGGCAAGACGAGAGCCACCCCTACGTGCAGGTCTTTACGACCCGCAAGTTCCCGAAAGATGGCGGCCTCGGGCTCGCCGTCGCCATCGAGCCGATGACCGCCGCCCCCAACGCGCTCAACACGGGTGCCGGGCTGAAGTGGCTCGAGCCCGACGAGAAGTGGGTCGTTCGCTGGGGCATCCGCTACTCTGGGTAGCAACGAAGGGGAGTAGTTCCCTCAGCCGGTCTCGACCGGCTATGGCGCGAGACATCGACATACTGGTTCGTCACGACGACGCACCCGGTGCTCCACCTCGGTGATATCACTCACCAGGCGAACGAGACCTTCGGTCAGAATCTTGACTGGCCGAGGTTTTTCGTACCCGAAAATCGTTCGGCCGGCCCTAGCCGAAGGAGCGCCCGTGGCCGCCCCAACCCCCTCCACCATCCGCCGATGGCGCAAGTACCTCGCCGACGAACGCGCGGAAGCGGCGGTGTACCGCGACCTCGCGAGCCGACGCACGGGCGAAGAGCGCGACATTCTGCTCGCCCTCGCCGAGGCCGAAGCGCGTCACGAGGCGCATTGGCTGGCGCTGCTCGGCGACAACGTCGGACGGCCGCACGCCGGTGAGATCCGCACGCGGGCCCTCGGATGGCTCGCCCGACGTTTCGGCTCGGTGTTCGTTCTCGCCCTCGCGCAACGGGCGGAGGCCCGCTCGCCCTACGAGGGCGACATCGACGCGACGCCCGCGATGGCCGCTGACGAGCGTATCCACGAGGAGGTCGTGCGCGGCCTCGCCACCCGCGGACGCAACCGCCTCTCCGGCACGTTCCGCGCCGCGGTGTTCGGCGCGAACGACGGTCTCGTCAGCAACCTCGCCCTCGTGCTCGGCATCGGCGCGACGGGTGTCTCGACCCCGATCATCCTGGCGACCGGGCTCGCGGGCCTGCTGGCGGGGGCGCTGTCGATGGGCGCCGGCGAGTTCGTCTCGATCCGCAGCCAGCGCGAGCTGCTCGCGGCATCCGACCCCAATCCGGAGACCCGCTCCGCGCTCCCGCACCTCGACGTCGACGCGAACGAGCTCTCCCTCGTCTACCGCGCCCGCGGCATGGACGAGAACGCGGCCGTCGCGCACGCCGCCGAGGTGCTGCGCGACCTCTCCGTCGACCATTCGGCGGGCGACACCGTCGACGAGCACGAGGAGATCGGATCGGCGCTCGGGGCCGCGGTCTCGAGCTTCCTGTTCTTCGCCTCGGGCGCGATCATCCCCGTGCTTCCGTACCTGTTCGGCCTGCAGGGGCTCGCGGCCGTGGTGCTCTCGTCGGCGCTGGTCGGCGTCGCCCTGCTCGGCACCGGTGCCGTCACGGGTCTGCTCTCGGGCGGCCCGCCCCTCAAGCGGGCGCTGCGGCAGCTGGCGATCGGATTCGGGGCCGCCGGCGCCACCTACCTGCTCGGCCTGGCGTTCGGGGTCAGCGCTGCGTAACGACGGCGACGCATAATGAAGCGATGATCTCGATCGAACTGGCCAGGGCGCTGCGCGACTCCGACCTCGTCTGGCGACCCGTGCGCGGCGACAACTTCTGCATCGACAGGGTCGAGGCCGACGCCGAGATCTACACGCTCAGCGACATGACGGTCGAGGCGCACGAGTTCTCGAGCGGCACGGTACTCGGTTTCAACGGCACGACCGAGTGGGCGCTCGACTCTGTGGCGCTCGACGACGCCCTGTGGCTGCCGCGCGAAGACCAGCTGCGCGAGCTGCTGGGCATGGCTTTCCGGTCGCTCGAGCGGGTGCCGAGCATCGAGGCGATCGGTGCGGTGAGACTCGACGGCAGCGCCTACCGGCTGACCGCCGTCGTCGCGGGCGAGCCGCGCGCGTTCGAGGCGCCGGATGCCGCGGACGCCTACGCCCGTGCGCTGCTGGCGCTGCTCGACGACCTCGCTGTCTGAACCGGAACCGGCCCGGGCGTCGGGTCGGGCTCCGGAGTCACGACGAGGCCCTGCGAGCTGTTCGACGAGAGCGTGAGAGTGGCGAGCCACTCGCGGTTCAACGTGGGCGGCTTGCTGCCGTGGAACTTGAAATGCAGGGGGATCGACGGGTGCAGCCAGAGTGAACTGCGCCCTCCGCCGCCGTCGTTCGACTCACGCCACGACATGGAGAAGCTTTCTCCGCGACGCAGTTTCTGCACGATCACGACGTGTAGGTGGGCGAGCAGGCGGTCGTCGAAGTCCGCCTCGAAGCCGTCGTAGGTAAGCAGTCCCATCATTCCCCCAACGCAGAGTTGACGCGGGCATCGAATGGCAGCAGCAAAGCCGCCGACGGGTAGTGAGTCGAATTTCGGGTACTCGTCTCGATACTCAAATCGCGGGTGTGAGACAAACCATAGCGATTAAAGCTCGCCTTGGCATCCCCCTATTTTTCCGCGCTGATATGACCTTCAATCCACCTCGGCGCGTTGCGTCGGCCTGTCGGCCAGCCGAATTGGCTACCATGTTCGTCAGGCCGAACAAATTGGAACCGCCATGACGAGAAAACGTGTGCTGCTCGCCGCGGGCGCGGCGATTCTGCTCGCGGTCGGCATCAACGCCACCACCGCTGTCTGGCCCGTCACCACCATCGCGGAGGGACGAGTCGGCCCGACCGTTCCCGGTGTCGTTGTGCCGCCGCCGACGACCCTTCCAACGACCCCGACGACGTTCGCCGTCATCGGAGACTCGATCTCCGCGCGCGCGAGTCGCGCCGGTCTCGACATGAGCGGCGGATCCTGGACCACCTACGCGTCGCAGGGCGGCGCGGAGTTCGTCGCCGAAGGCTGGGCGCAGAGCGGCGCGAAACTCCTCGAGATGACCACCAACGCCGCGCCGGTAACCGCCGACGTCCTGGTCGTACTCGCCGGCACCAACGACCTCGACGGGGTACTGACCATCGAGAACCGGCTCGGGCTGGTGACCGAGATCGTCGAGAAGGCCGGTGCTGAGCGCGTCATCCTCTCTGCCGTGCCGCCCCTCGACCGCGACCCGGCCGCGTCCACCGCCTGGAACGCCGCGCTGCAGAAACTGGCCGCAGACAACGCGTGGAGATTCGTCGACCCGTGGCAGACGATGCGCACGCCCGAGGGCACCTACGCGCCGTCCTACACGCCCGACGGCATCCATCCGTCGGTGCAGGCGGCCGCGATCGCCGGTGAGGCGCTGCGCGTCGCCATCGTGGCGATCCCGTCGATGGAGGCCTGAGCTGCTCGTCGAACGCGCGCTCACACTCGCCACACCCGGGTCTCGCGTCATCATCGGGATCACCGGTAGCCCGGGTGCCGGCAAGACGACGCTGGCGAGAGAGCTGGTCGCGGGAATCAACAGCGGTTCGGATGTCGCGCGCGCCGCGTATCTGCCGATGGACGGGTTCCACCTCGCGAACGTCACCCTCGACCGTCTCGGTCTGCGGGGGCGCAAGGGCGCCATCGAGACGTTCGACGGCTGGGGATTCGTGGCGTTGCTCGAACGTCTGCTCGTCGAACGCGACCACGACGTCTTCGCGCCGAGCTTCGAACGCACGGTCGACGAGGGCATCGCCGGCGAGGTGGTGATCCCGCCGGAGGCCGACATCGTGGTCGTCGAAGGCAACTACCTGCTCGTCGACCGGCCGCCGTGGGACCGCATCGCGGGGCTGCTGGCCGAGACCTGGTTTTGCGAGACCGGTGCCGATGAGCGCCTTGCCCGGCTCGTCGTCCGGCACTCGGAGCACGGCCGCAGCCCAGAAGCGGCGCTCGAATGGGCGAGTACGGTCGACGGCGCGAACGCGCTGCTCATCGAGGCGACGAAAGAGCGTGCCGATCTCGTGGTCTCCGGCACAGCAGCCATCTGATCGCACCCCGCTCCGTGCCAAAAGTCCAGCCTGCGCGCGATATCGGTGCCCGACCTAGTCTGGAATTCGGACGCGAGGGCGTCCGAACAGACGGAGGCCTCATGAATCTCGGAAAGTACGGCTCATATCCGCTGCCGGCGGGCGTTCGCCGCTCGTTCGGCGTCGACACCGCGGGGCAGCTCGCCGACCAGCTGGGCGTGAAGGGCGAAATCACCGACGACCTGGCGCGTGACGCGGAGACGGCCTACGCGGCGTACAACCGCGGCGACCTCCAGGCGGTTCGGGAGTTCCTCACCACGAAGCTCGGGGTCGACGACGCCGTCGCCGACGACGCGGTGGCGAAACTCGCGGCATCCTGATCTTTCGCGCGCTCGCCTGGTGGGCCGCCGACTATGCGTACGCGGTGATCTGGCAGGCACGCGCCCTGTTCAACCGCACCGACCCAGCGGGGTTCCTGTCGGGCGGTCTGACGCCGATCGTCGTGGTGCCCGGCGTCTGGGAATCGTGGAAGTTCCTGCAGCCGCTCGTGACGAGCATGCACGAGCGCGGTCATCCCGTTCACGTGGTGCGGCTGCTGCACTCGAACAGCCGGCCGGTGATGGACGAGGCCGCACACGTCGACGCCTATCTTGACGAGCACGACCTCACCGACGTGCTGCTGGTCGCGCACAGCAAGGGCGGGCTCATCGGCAAGTACGTCATGGTCAAGGGATCCTCGGCGGGGCGGGTGCGCGGCATGGTCGCCGTCGCGACCCCCTTCAGCGGTTCGCGGTACGCCCGATACCTGTTTCTGCCGAGCCTGCGTATCTTCTCGCCGAAAGACGCGGTGATCGTCTCGTTGGCCCGCGAGCTGGTGGTCAACGAGCGCATCGTCTCGGTGTTCGGCGCGTTCGATCCGCACATCCCCGGCGGCAGCTACCTTCAGGGCGCGAAGAACGTGCGCCTCGACACCGGGGGGCACTTCCGCGTGCTTGCCCACCCCCGCGTGATCGCCGAAGTGACCCGAATGGCCGCCTGACCGGCGGGTGTCAGAGCGGCCGCGCGTCCTCATCGACGAACGCGAGGATGGCCGCGGCGGTGGCGGCGGGGTTGGAGTGCACCACGTTGTGGCGGTGGCCCGGGATGGTCGCAACGCGCCCGTCGGGCGCCAGCAGGCTCAACTCCCGGCACCAGCGGGCGTCGGCGATCGGGTCGTTGCCGCCGCGGACGATCAACACCGGGTGTCTCACCCCGGTGATCCCGCGGTCGGTGGCGTAGTCGCGCATGGCAACCGCCTCGATCAGGAACCACGGAATACCGCACCGCACGTAGTCGATCGCGACCATCAGCTGGGTGGCAGGGGGTTCCAGCAGGGAATCCCGCAGCAGCACGAGGGACTGCGCCGTGAGCGTGGGTTTGTGCGAGTCGACCACCGGGCCGACGAGCACGACGTGCGAGACCGACTCCGGGCTCTGGCGTGCGAGTTCCACGGCGAACTGCGCGCCCATCGAGTGGCCGACCACGACGACCGGGCCGAGGTCGAGCCGCCCGAGCGCGCGCCGCACGATCGCGGCGTACTGCTCGACCGACGCCCTGTGCCGGGGCCGGTCGCGGGCCCGCGCCAGCTCGCCGAACCCCGGGAGGTCGAAAGAGACCACGCGGCCCCGCCGTGAGAGGTGACGGGCGAGCCCGGTGAACTCGCGGTGGGAGAGACCGATCCCGTGCAATAGAAGGAATGTCGGACCCGGTCGTCCCGCCGACGAGGGAACGCTGAACGCGCGTGGCACGACGTCACCCATCGGGTGCGGGCGCTGGGATACTCTGGGGTCAGTCACTCCGCCATCGTAGGCGCGCGAGTCGCCCGCCCCGGCCGTGACCTGGAGAAAGAATCGAGTCACGTGCCATCTGGCCCCTTTGTGTTATCGGAGGACGAGCGCCTACGCCTCGAGGAGTGCGTCCGGGAGCCGATCCGGGCGCCGGGGGCGATCCAGCCCCACGGGGCTCTGCTCGCCGTTGCGCCCGACACGCTGGAAATCATGTACGCCTCCGACAACTGCGCGGTCGTACTCGGAATCGACGCCCGGCTTCTGCTCGGCCGGCCGCTCAGCGCGGTCACCGGCGAATCGTGGGCGCAAGAGCACGTCGATCCGAACGTGGAGACGGCGACCGACGGCAACCCGCGAGCCCTGGAACTCGGTGCCAAGCGATTCGAAGTGATCGTGCACCACGACGGGCCGTTCTCGATCGTCGAGTTCGAACCGGTCGATAGCGACTACGGCGACCGCATGGCCGTCGCCGTGTACGGGGCGATGCACCGCCTCGCCCGCCTGCGCACGCAGGGTGGTCTGTGGCAGGCGACCGCGCGCGAGTTGTGCAAGCTCACCCTGTTCGAGCGGGTCACGATCTACTCGTTCCACCCCGACGGCCACGGCGAGATCGTCGCCGAAGAGCTCGAGGAAGGGATGGAGCCCTACCTCGGCCTGCACTTCCCGGCATCCGACATCCCCGAGCAGGCCCGCCAGCTCTACCTGACCAAACTCTCGCGCCTGATCGTCGACAACTCGGGTGCGACGTCCGAGCTGCTGACGCTGGCACCGGCCGACGGGAGCGAGCCGGCCCCGCTCGACCTGAGCGCCGCCGAACTGCGCAGCGTCTCGCCGCACCACCTGCAGTTCATGCGCAACATGGGGCAGGCGTCGACGCTGTCACTGTCTCTCGTGCGCGACGGGCGGCTGATCGGCATGATCACCCTGGCGCAGAGCACGACGCACAAGGTGCCCTACGCGCTGCGACAGGGCCTCGAGGTGCTCGCGAACCAGGTCGCCCTGCAACTGCAGTCGATGGACGAGATCGACCGGCTCACGGCGCAGGTGCACGTGCGCAGTATCCGGGCCCAGCTCGTCGACCAGTCAGGCGTCACCGAATCGACCAACACGTCGGACATCGCCGCCGCCCTCTTCGAAGGCAACCTCACGGTTCTCAACCTGGTGCCGGCAAGCGGCGCTGTTCTGAGCCTCGCCGACTCGATCACCACGATCGGCGATGTGCCCCCGCTGGAAGCCATCGGCTACCTGGACCGTTGGGCGAAGTCGAACGTCGTCGGCAAGAGCTACTCCACCGAGCGGCTTCCCGCCGCGCATCCCGACCTCGCCGAGCGACTCGTCGGCGTCACGGGTCTGCTCTATGTGCCGCTTCCCGGCACTGGCGATTTCATCGCGTGGTTCCGCCCCGAGATCACCGACGACGTGCGCTGGCTGGGCGACCAGACCCCGGGCAACCGCGTGACGACGCTCTCCCCGCGCACGTCGTTCTCGGCGTGGACCGAGAGCGTCACGGGCAAGAGCGAGCCGTGGAACGGGCTCGAACGGGAAGCCGAAGAACTCAGCCGTGACCTCGCGGGCGCGATGGTCCGCCTCGCGGAAGCGAAACTCGCCGCCCTCGCGATGAGCGACGCGCTCACCGGCCTCCCCAACCGTCGGATGCTGATGGACCGCCTGTCGAAGGCGCTCTCCATTCCCCTCGAATCCGGCGAGACGACGGTGCTCTTCATCGACCTCGACTCCTTCAAGCAGATCAACGACACGCACGGCCACGACTTCGGCGACCAGGTGCTGCTGCACGCCTCGCAACGGATTCTCGAGAGCACCCGCGCCGGCGACACGGTCGCACGACTCGGCGGCGACGAGTTCGTCGTGCTCTGCGAGACCACGAACCGCGAAGAGGCCGGCGTGATCGCGGGCCGCATCATCGAGGCGATCCGCGATCCCATCGTCGTGAACGGCGTGGCGCTGAGCGTCACAGCCTCGGTGGGCATCGCCGGCGCGAGCATCGCGTCGTCGGCCGAAGAGCTGCTGCGCGGCGCGGATGTCGCCATGTACCGGGCCAAGTCGATGGGGCGCGACCAGGTCGCCCGCTAGCGCTCCTATCCTTGCGCTAGCTCGGCGAGCATCGCGTCGAGCTCCGACCGGTTGTCGGTGATGAACCGGTTTTCGCGGTCGGCCTGCACCGCGATCTTCTCGGTGTCGTAGTCGACCGTCTCGGCACACCGGAAGTCGGCCAGCGCGAGCTCGATCTCGTAGGCACGCCATTCGGCCCGCAGGTCGTCGGAGGGTTCGTCGGTCGCGCCGCCGTCCCAGTAGTCGGTGGACTGCGAGAAGACGGCGTCGGCGGCCGACTGCCGCTTGGCCAGACCGCCGTATCCGGCATCGTCCATACACGCCGACCATTCCGCGTCGATGGGCGCCATCGCCGGATCGGTCAGCTGGTCCTGTTCGAGCGCGTTCATCGCGGCCACCAGCGGCGCGTACCGTTCGGTCTGCGTCGGGTCGTCGCCCATCACCTCGTGCTGTGCGGCACCCTGACACCCGGCCGTCTCCCAGTCGTAGGCGGGCGCCTCGCCGTCCTTCATCGCCTCCAACGACTCAGCGTCTGGCCCCGGGATCTGCAGTGCCCTGTAGTAGGCCGCCTGTTCCGTCTCGGAGAGGCCGGCCACGTACTCCTGATTCGGATCCTCCGCCGAGACCTGCGCGTCGATCTCCCGGGTCTCTTCGTCGGTCGGGAACGCCCCGTAGCCGTGCTCGGCCACCCAGTCCTCCGTGCCCCAGCCCTCCTCGTAGCTCCCGACGGTGCTGTCGGGCGTCTGGTCGATCGGGGTGTAGTCGAAACCCTCCGCCGCCATGCAGGCGGCCACCAGTTCTTCGACCCTCTCCCGCTTCTCGACCTCGTCTCGCGCGTCGTACACGCCGTACATCGCATCCCAGTAGGGGCTGAACGGCGTCTTCGTCTCGGGCTGGGCGGCGGCGACGCGGTCGTCGTGTGGCTGCGACCCGGGGCCTTCCGCCGCGCAGCCCGCGAGCGCGAGAGTCGCGGCGACGGCCAGAACGGCGGTGGTGGTGAGCAGGCTGTGGCGCATGAAAGATCCTCCGGTGGTGTGGATTCTCACGCTAGGTGTGCCCCCTGGAACGCCTCATCGCCCTTTCGGCTCGAGTGAGCGGCAGGCGTCATCCGAAAGTTCGAAAGTGCGGACACAAAAAGGCGGGACCCGCGCCGAAGCGCGGATCCCGCAGGGGTGGGCCCCGTCGGGCTCGAACCGACGACCCACGGATTAAAAGTCCGATGCTCTACCAACTGAGCTAGAGGCCCTTGGTATTAAATGTAGCGTGTACTGGTGACCGATGAGTTCCATAAGCCGACCCAGTACTCCGGCGACAAGTTCGACACCTTCGAAGGCGGCGAAGATCCCGCCCAGATCCTGCGGATCGCGCACGACACCGCCCACGCGCTGGTCGCCCGCGCGCGGTCGTCGAACGATCCGGCCGTCGTCGAGCGCCTCGTCGCGTACACCGACGAGCACGGCGTCGACGCGCTGTCCGAGCTGTGGGCGCGGTCGAGTGCGAAGAGCCTCCCTGGCGCGCTGTGGCGTATCTATCTGATCAGATTGCTCATTCGCCAAGATCCGGATGGCACGTCCTATCTGTTCCAACGCGGCAGCGAGGTTCTCGGCACCATCGACGCCGCCGTAGCGGGGGCGCCCATGCCCACCGGTCCCGACGAGATCACCGAGCTCGCCGACGAGATCCTGCGCGGGCTGTTCCGCGGCGACTTCGCCACGGCGCTCGACCGGGCGGCCGCGTTCTGCCGCATCACCGCGGCGGGGTGCGTGAGCGTCGCCGACGACGTCGATCTCATCACGCCCGAGCGGGGCAGTGAGCTCACCACCCGCGCGCTTCGGCTCACCCTCACAGGCGACGAGTTGAGCACCTGCGCCCGACTGGACCGTGCGGGAAGTCTGGACTGAGGTCGCATCCAGCTTCGATGCGGGTAAAATAGAACCCGCCGGGCCGCGGTAACCCCGGGCTCCACTAATAGCCGCTTCGAGCGGCCTTGCGCCGAGAGGCGTTCTGCGGCCCGGCACCTCACGTCTTGGTATCGGCACCCATCCGATTCACGTATCGCGCCGAACTACTGTCATGCTTATGCTCGTGACCCGCGAGACCGACGACCACCAGGACCTCGGTTCTGGCGAACCCCCCACTCAAAACCAGCTTCTGGCGCGCGTCGCCGAGGGGGATCAGGCCGCGTTCGCCGAACTGTACGACCAGATCGCCCCACGGGTGCTCGGGCTCGTGCGCCGCCTGCTGCGCGACCATGCGCAGTCGGAGGAGGTTACGCAGGAGATCTTCCTGGAGATCTGGCAGACCGCTACTCGCTACGACCCCGCCAAGGGTGGCGCCTCCACCTGGATCATGACCATGGCCCACCGCCGCGCCGTCGACCGGGTGCGCGCATCACAGGCTTCGCGTGACCGGGATACCAAAATCGGCATTCGTGACTACGATGCGGATTACGACAACGTATCTGACACCGTTCAGACCCGCATCGAACACGAAAGGGTGGAAAAGGCAATGCTCCGACTGACCGAACTGCAGCGCCAAGCCGTCTCTCTCGCGTACTACGGCGGGTATAGCCACAGCGAGGTGGCGAACATGCTGAGCGTTCCGATCGGAACAGTGAAGACCAGACTGCGCGACGGGATGATCCGTCTGCGCGACGAACTGGGGGTGGCATCGTGAACGACGACACACGCGATTCGGCCGACGATTCGGCCACGCTTTTGGGAGCCTACGTGCTGAATGCCCTGTCCATCGAGGAGCGTGCGGCGTTCGAGGCCCACCTCGCCGAGTCTGAGACCCTGCGCCACGAGACGACCGAACTGGCCGACACCGCGGTGCTGCTGGGCGGAGCAATCGCTCCCGTGCAGCCCTCCGCCGCCCTGAAGGCCAACATCATGGGCCTCATCGCGACGACCCCGCAGCTTCCGCCCCTCTCGGGTCCGGTAGCGGTTGAACCGGATGCCGCAGCGACCGTCACCCCGCTCGTCGCCGTGCCGGCGCCCGCTCAGGCCACGCCCGCCCAGACTGCGCCCGCGCTCACGCCGGCCGGGCAGAAGGCTCAGAGCCGCTGGTTCACCCGGCCCGCCGTCGCCCTCGTGTCCGCCGCTGCGGTCCTCGGACTGATCCTCGGCGGCGGAGTGCTCGTCAACACGATCGGCGAGTCGCAGACGCAGCAGCTCGCGGCCGACCAGCTCGCCGCGATCAACGCGTCCCGCGACATGCAGCAGGCGGTCGCCGAGGTCGAGGGCGGCGGCACGGCCACGCTGGTCTGGTCGAACGAGCTCGCCAGTTCGGCGATGATCGTCGACGGCCTGCCCGCGCTTCCCTCCGACAAGGTCTACGAGCTCTGGTACATCGACACCGAGAGCGTCGCCCGCCCCGCCGGAACGTTCGGCGTCGGCGAGAACGGCGCCACCTGGCGCGTGCTTGAAGGCGAGATGCACTCCGGTGACACCGTGGGCGTCACAGTGGAGCCCAGCGGCGGCTCCGACACCCCCACGACGGCCCCGATCGTCGCCATCGCCAGCGCGTAGCCACACCCGGTCCCTCGCAACTCAGGCAGAATCGCGGATGCCGCGGCGCCCGCCCCGCATCGTGCGGGTCCGCCGGCTCCCGGGACAATCCAGCCTGAGTTACGCGACCGGCGTTCGTCATTCAGGACGGATCACACGTGCGGCCGCTCCCGCCGGCGTGATCACGTCGGCCTGCCATGCCCGCGCCCCGGATCATCCTGAATCACGGACACGAACCGCCACCCTTTTCGCAACTCAGGCAGAATCGCGGATGCCGCGGCGCCCGCCCCGCATTGGCGGGGTTCCGCGCACAGCCGCTCACGTTCTGCCTGAGTTGCGCGAACACGCTTAACGAAAGAACGCCCCGCGGCGGCGGGGCGTTCTTCGTGGTGCTGGCGGCTCGTTATCCGAACTTGCCCGAGACGTAGTCCTCGGTCGCCTGAACGCTGGGCTTCGAGAACATGGTCGCGGTGTCGTCGTACTCGATGAGCTTGCCGGGGGCACCGGTTCCGGCGATGTTGAAGAACGCCGTCTTGTCGGAGACGCGCGACGCCTGCTGCATGTTGTGGGTCACGATCACGATCGTGTAGTCGGTCTTCAGCTCTTCGATGAGGTCTTCGATCGCGAGGGTCGAGATCGGGTCGAGGGCCGAGCACGGCTCGTCCATGAGGATGACCTCGGGGGAGACGGCGATCGCGCGGGCGATGCACAGACGCTGCTGCTGACCGCCGGAGAGGCCCGATCCGGGCAGTGCCAGGCGGTCCTTCACCTCTTTCCAGAGGTTTGCGCCCTGCAGGCTCTTCTCGACGAGGTCGTCGCCCTCGCTCTTCGACATGCGCGTGTTGTTGAGCTTGACGCCGGCGAGAACGTTGTCGCGGATCGACATGGTCGGGAACGGGTTGGGACGCTGGAAGACCATGCCCACCTGGCGGCGAACCAGCACCGGGTCGACGCCGGCCGCGTAGAGGTTGTTGCCGTCGATGCGTACCTCGCCCTCGACGCGTGCGCCGGGGATGACCTCGTGCATGCGGTTGAGCGTGCGCAGGAAGGTGGACTTGCCGCAACCGCTCGGACCGATGAAGGCGGTGACGGTGCGGGGTTCGATCGTCAACGTGACATCCTCTACAGCCTTGAACTTGCTGTAGTAGACGTTGAGGTCGTTGACTTCAATGCGCTTGGACACTTAGTTTCCTTATGTTCTGCTGGCCGGTGAGGCTAGCGGCCGAGCTTGGGGGAGAAGATCCGGGCGATGAGACGGGCGATGAGGTTGAGCACCATAACGATCACGATGAGGGTGAGCGCTCCGGCCCATGCGCGGTCGAGATAGGGCTGGATGTCGGTTCCGGGGTTCGCGTACTGGGTGTACACGAACACCGGCAGCGACATCATCTTCTCGTCGAACAGGTTGTAGTTCATGCTGGCGGTGAAGCCGGCGATGATGAGTAGCGGCGCGGTCTCGCCGATCACGCGCGAGATGGCCAGCGTGACGCCGGTCGTGATGCCCGCGATCGAGGTGGGGATGACGATCTTGAGGATCGTGAGCCACTTCGGAACACCCAGTGCATAGGATGCCTCGCGCAGTTCGTTCGGCACCAGCTTGAGCATTTCCTCGCTCGAGCGCACTACGACGGGAACCATCAGCAGCGAGAGCGCGATGGATCCGCCCAGACCGAAGCGGATGCCCGGGTCGTCGAACAGGAGCGAGAAGAAGGCGAAGGCGAAGAGGCCGGCGACGATCGACGGGATGCCCGTCATGACGTCGACGAAGAACGTGATCGCGCGGGCGAGCTGGCCGCGGCCGTACTCGACGAGGTAGATCGCGGTGAGCAGGCCGATCGGAACCGAGATGAGGGTCGCTGCGCCGGTGATGAGCAACGTGCCCATGATGGCGTGCAGGGCGCCGCCGCCCTCGCCGACGACGTTGCGCATCGACTGCGAGAAGAAGGCGAGGTCGAAGCGGGCCGTGCCGTTGACGAGCACGGTGAAGAGCAGCGACACGAGCGGTAGCAGCGCGATGATGAACGCGGTCGCGACGAGAGACGTGACGAGACGGTCGCGGGCCTGGCGCGCACCCTCGACGAGATAGGTGACCGCGAAGATCAGCACGTCGAAGAGGATGGTGCCGAGGAACAGCGCAGCGGCGATGTTGAACTCGGTCTCGCCCGCCATCGCGATGATCGCGAAGACGACGATGAAGACGAGCCAGCTGAGGGCGAGCAGCGCCCACGGCGCCCAGCGGGGCAGGCGGCCTGACGTGAGCGCGTTCGTGGTGGGGGTGCTGGATTCCACGGGAGGCGTGGCCGTTGCGGTGCTCACTAGTTGGCTCCAGAGAACGCCTTGCGGCGGTTGATGACTACGCGGGCGATGGAGTTGATCACGAAGGTGATGGCGAACAGGATGAGGCCCGTCGCGATGAGCGCGTTAACGCCGACGCCGTGGGCCTCGGGGAAGTTGAGCGCGATGTTGCCGGCGATCGTCGGCGAGTTGGTCGAGCTCGTGAGTACGAAGCTGATGACGAGCGCGGGCGACAGCACCATCGCGACCACCATCGTCTCGCCGAGCGCTCGCCCGAGGCCGAGCATCGCCGCCGAGATCATGCCGGGTCGGCCGAACGGCAGCACCGCCATCTGGATCATTTCCCAGCGCGTGGCGCCGAGAGCCAACGCGGCCTCCTCGTGCAGTGTCGGAGTCTGCAGGAAGACCTCGCGGGTGACAGCGGTGATGATCGGGATGATCATCACCGCCAGCACGATGGCGACGGTGAGCACGGTGCGGCCGGTGCCGGAGACGGGCGGGGTGAAGAGCGGGAACCAGCCGAAGTTGTCGACCAGCCAGTTGTAGAGCGGGGTGACGGCGGGGGCGAGGACCTTGATGCCCCAGAGGCCGAAGACCACCGAAGGGACCGCGGCGAGCAGGTCGATGATGTAGCCGAGCGTCTGAGCCACACGGCGGGGCGCGTAGTGCGAGATGAACAGCGCGATACCGATCGAGACCGGCAGGGCCATGAGCAGGGCCAGGAAGGCCGCCCAGACGGTGCCGAAGGCGAGCGGCGCGACGAACTCCCAGAAACTCGACGGCGAGCCCTTGAGTTCGGCGGGATCGGCCATCAGAGCGGGGATGCTCTGGGCGATCAGGAAGACGGCAACAGCGGCGAGAGCCACAAGGATGATGACACCCGCGGTTACCGTGCTCGTTGTGAAGATGCGGTCCCCGAGCCGGAGCTTGGCTCTAGGCGACACTCGTTCTGTCGTCATTCGTGTTCCGGGACCCGTCTGCTGGTAGTGGCGAAGAGGTGCGAACCTGAGGCTGTCGGGGGGGGGGGTAACCCCCCCCCACCCGCAAAAAGGGGGGGTGTTTTTTATTTTTAGCCGAGCTGGCCCGG
>NZ_JBKKAD010000013.1:0-6880 GCF_046714715.1 Conyzicola sp.
CAGAAGGACCCCTCGTGACCGAACGCTACGCGCTCATCGGAACCGGGCACCGCGCCCAGATGTACCTCGACGCCATGCGGGGCGACCACGCCGACGTGGCCGAACTCGTGGCCTGGAGCGACACCAACCAGGGTCGGCTCGACTTCTACCAGGCGCAGTTCGTGGCGTCGCACGCTGCGGTTCCGCTGCGGTTCGCGCCGGACGACCTCGAGCGCACGATCGCCGAGCAGAGAATCGACCGGGTGATCGTCACCTCGCCCGACTTCACCCACGCCGACCTCGTGTCGCGGGCGCTGCTCGCGGGCGCCGACGTGGTGGTCGAGAAGCCGATCACTATCAACGCCGAGGGCCTGCGCCAGATCGCCGCGGCCATCGAGGCCAGCGGCAAAACCGTGGTCACCACGTTCAACTACCGGTACAGCCCGCGTAACTCGGCGCTGCGCGAACTGATCCAGTCGGGGGCGATCGGCTCCGTGACATCCGTGCACTTCGAATGGGTGCTCGACACCGTGCACGGCGCCGACTACTTCCGGCGTTGGCACCGCGACAAGCAGAGCTCGGGCGGCCTGCTCATCCACAAGGCCTCCCACCACTTCGACCTCGTCAACTGGTGGATCGACGCCGCTCCCCGCCGTGTCTTCGCGAGCGGTGGGCTGCGGTTCTACGGCGCCGCGAACGCCGCCAGCCGCGGCCTCGGTGCGCGCATTCCGCGCAACACCCACGCGGGCGACCCGTTCGTGCTCGACATGGCCGCCGACCCGCGGCTGAAGGGCCTCTACCTCGACAACGAACACCTTGACGGCTACGTGCGCGACCGCGACGTGTTCGACGACGACATAACGATCGAGGACAACCTGGCGCTGCTCGTCGACTACGACAGCGGCGCGACGATGTCGTATTCGCTCAACGCGCACAGCCCGTGGGAGGGGTACCGCGTGATGGTCAACGGCACCCTGGGCCGCGCCGAGCTGGAGGTCGTCGAACGCGGCGCGGTGCTGGTCGGCGAAGACGGCGTGGTGGTCGTCGACCCGAGCGCGACGCCGCTGTCTGGCTCGGGCGACAACCTGCGGCCCGAGGGGGAGCGCCTGCTGCTGCAGCGGCACTGGGAGGCGGCGGTCGAGGTGCCGATCCCCGACGGCATCGGCAGCCACGGTGGCGGTGACGCCTACCTGCTCGACCACGTATTCAACCGGGTGACGTCCGACCCGCTCGGCCGCCCGGCCGGGTATGCCGACGGGGTCAAGGCCGTGTCGGTGGGCATCGCGGGCAACGCGTCGCTCGCGAGCGGGCTGCCGGTGCTGATCGCCGACCTGGGCGTCTAGCCCTAGTTCATCGGCGGCATATTGCGCTTCCCGGGCGCCAGGAAGAGCACTATGCCGCCGACGACGCGACGGCTAGAGCGGCGACCGCTCGACGAGCGGGATTCCGATGCCCGGGGCGCCCGGCGCCGTGAGCGTCGGGCCGTGGAACACCACCGGGCTCGGCCCGGCGAGCAGCCCGAGGGTGTCGAGGTCGGCGTCCTCGACCCGTTCGACGCGCGTCTCCTGCGCGATGCACATCGCGAGCTGCCCGCTCAGCTCGGGCAGCAGGTGCGGGGCGAGACGCAGGTCGGCCTCGTCGACGAGGTCCGCAATCTCGAGGAACGGCGTGATGCCTCCCACCCGCACGACGTTCGGTTGCAGGATGTCCGCGGCGCCGAGCGACGCCAGTTCGCGGAACCGGTGGATCGTGTGCACGTTCTCGCCCAACGCGACCGGCACCCCGATCGACCCGCGCAACTCGAGGTAGCCGAGCGTGTCGTCGCTGCGCAGCGGTTCCTCGATCCAGTGCGGGTCGAACCGTTCCAGCGCGCCGATGGCGGCGACCGCGGTCGGCACGTCCCAGCGCTGATTCGCGTCGATCATCAGCTGGCGGTCGGGGCCGATCACGTCGCGAACGGCGGCGACGCGGTCGACGTCCTCCGTGACATCCGGCTTGCCGACCTTGATCTTGACGGCGTCGTAGCCGGTCCCGACCCAGCGCTGCGCCTGCGCGACGAGCTCGTCGAGCGAGTAGTGCAGGTTGACGCCGCTGCCGTAGACGCCGACGGTGCTGCGGATGCGCCCCACCGCGTCGGCGAGCCCGAGTGACGCGCGTCGGCCAGCCGCATCCCAGAGGGCCAGGTCGACGCCCGCCATGGCGATGGTGGTGACGCCCCCGCCGCCGGCCTCGTGCAGGTGCCGCCACAGGTCGGCCCAGAGTGTGCGCGCGTCGGCACCGCGGCCGACGACGAACCGCGCGATGTCGGTGTCGATGAGCGCGCGCACGGCCTCGGCGCCGATGGTGGGGGTCCACGAGAAGCCGGTCCCCGTGACGCCGTCGCTGCATTCGACGTCGACGCGAACGAGATGCAGCCAGGGCGCGCTCGGCACCCACGGTCGCGGCATGGCGGCGGTCAGCGGCGTCGTGGCGACGCGGGTGATCGTGGGGACGCTCACGACGTTCCCTCCGCGGGGGCGACGAGCAGCGCGCGCTGGTCGGGCGTCAGCTCGGTGCGCCACGACCGGGTCGGCGCCCAGCCCAGCCGGTCGGTCGCGTGGGCCGAGCTGAACGCCGGGGCGGTGCCGTCGAGCTCGGACGCCGCCGCGTAGGGCAGCAGCTCCCGCAACGGCGCCAGCGCGAGCGCGTCGGACGCCCCGACGAAGAAGACCTCGCCGTTCGCGTCGGCGCCCGCGCGCTCGACCCAGGCGACCACGAAGTCCGCGGCATCCCGCGCGTCGACGTAGTTGAACAGTGAGACGGCGGCGAGCGACGGGTCGTTCAGCCGGTCGACGACGGTGTGCCCCTGCTGCGTGGGCGCGCCCGCCCATTCCCCCGGGGAGATCACGAAGCAGGGTCGGAAGGCGCCGAAGAGGGTGGATGTCTGCTGGCGGGCGAACATCGCGACGAGGTTCTCCACCAGCTGCTTCGACAGGGCGTAGGCGTTCCATGGCCGGGCGCGGTGCTCCTCGTCGAGCGGCAGGTAGTCGGGCTGCCACCCGGTCGGGCTGCCGTAGCCCATCACGGTGGGGCTCGACGCGGCGAGCACACGGGCGACGCCGTGCTCGCGGGCGGCGTCGAGCACCGTGAACGCGAGCCGGGAGTTGGTGTCGAGGATGACGCCCTCGGGCGCGCTGAACGGCACGGCGATGGCGGCCAGGTGCACGATCGCGTCGGGGGTTTCGGCGGCCACGAAGTCGGAGAACGCGGTGGGGTGGGCGAGGTCGATGTCGACCTGGCGGCCGCCGAAACCGGGAGCCGTGACCCGGTCGACCGAGACCACCTCGTGGCTCGCCGCCGTGAGCGCGTCGAGCGTGGAGCGTCCGAGGCGTCCGGCGCCGCCCGTTACCAGGATCTTCATTCGTCCTCATCGTCGTTGATCGGAGGGTGCTCGTGGGGGTCGTGCAGGTGAGAGGACCAGAAAGCGCTTTCTCGGATACACTCTAGGCTCGAAGCGATCCCCGCCGCACCACCAGCGACACGATCGTTTCGACGCAGCAGAGAATTTCACGCAAAGGAGCGGGGAGTATGACGGTTCGACCCGAGGGTCGCGCGGTGACGATCTTCGACGTCGCCCTCGCTGCTGCCGTGTCGCAGGCCACCGTCTCCCGCGTCGTGAACGGCAAGAGCACCGTCGACCCGGCGATCGCCCGCCGCGTGCTCGCCGTGGTCGACGAACTCGGCTACCGCCCCAGCGCCACGGCGCGCAATCTCGCCCGCGGAAGCACGCAGACGGTGGGTGTGCTCGTGCCCGACCTCGGCAACCCGATGTTCCAGGAGGTGCTGCGCGGGGTCACCCAGGCCGCGTCCGCCGCAGGATACCGCGTGCTCGTGGCCGATTCGCAGGAGTCGCTCGCCGACGAACCGGAACTCGCGGCCGAGGCCCGCCGCCGCTGCGACGCGCTGGTGCTCGTCGCGCCGCGGATGACCGACGACGAGCTGGGCGAGCTGCTGCCCCGACTCGCGCCGGTCGTGCTGGTGAACCGCTCTATCGCCGGAACTCCCGAGGTGGTGGTCGACTACGCCGCGGGCGCGGCCGCCGCCGCCGACCACCTCGCGGGGCTCGGCCACACCCGCATCGCCTATCTCGCGGGCCCGCCGTCGAGCGAGTCGAACCGCCGCCGGCTGGCCGGACTCGAACGGGCGCGGTCCCGCCATGCCGACCTCGTGGTCTCGACCATCGCCTGCGGCGCCACCGTGGACGACGGGGCGCGCGCGGCCGGCACGCTCGGCGACGCGACCGGCGTCATCGCCTTCAACGACCTCGTGGCGTTCGGGCTGCTTGCGGCCCTGCGCGACGCCGGCGTGCGTGTGCCGGGCAGCGTGTCGGTCGTCGGCTTCGACGACATCGAGTTCGCGCGCTATGCGACCCCGGCGCTCACCACCATGGCCGTGCCGCGCCAACTGCTCGGCGCCCGCGCGTGGGACGCCCTGCTCGCCGAGATCGAGGGCGGCGCCGCGGCGGCGCCCGTGCTGTTCACGCCGACGCTGGTCGTGCGGTCGAGCACCGCGGAGGTCGAGCGATGACAATCACGGCCGACCGCGCCGCCAAGCGCGAGCGCCTGCTCGGCGTGCTCGCGGCCGCGGGGGCTGACGAGCTCGTGCTCACCGGCCACGGCGCCGTCTCCTGGTACCTCGGGGGTGCCCGCACGCACGTGAGCCTGGCCGGGGACCCGCTGCTCGCCGTCGTCGTCGGGCGCCACCGCGACACCGTGGTCGTGTTCTCGAACGAGCGTGCCCGACTCGAGGCCGAGGAGCTTCCCGCCGACATCGACGTGGTCGAGGTGCCCTGGCACGATCCGCTCGCGAGCGCCCTGCCGACCGGCCCGCGCGTGCTGAACGAGCACGACGTCGCCGCCGAGTTGCGCGCCGCCCGCGCCGCCCTGCTTCCCGCCGAGCTCGCCGGCTTCCGCGCGCTCGGCCGTGAGTGCGCCGAGGTCGTCACATCCGTGCTGGGCGAGGCACGCGGCATCCAGAGCGAACGCGACAGCGCCGCGACACTCGGTGCCGCTCTCATCTCCCGCGGCATCGACCCGCTCGTTCTGCTCGTCGCCGGGCGCGACCGGCTGGCCCACCGTCATCCCCTGCCGACGGATGCCCCGCTCGGCGACCGCGCGATGGTGGTCGTCTGCGGGCGCCGCGACGGACTCATCGCGAACCTCACGCGCTGGGTGCGCTTCGGACCGGCGCGGGCGGCCGAGGCCGACGCGGAGGCGCGCATCCGCGAGGTCGAGGCGGCGTTCTTCGCGGCCACGGTCGCCGGCGCCACCCTCGGCGACGCGTTCGTCGCCGGCACCGCGGGCTACGCGGCCAACGGTTTCGACCCCGACGAGTGGCGCAACCACCACCAGGGCGGCGCGGCCGGCTACAACGGCCGGGACCCGCGCGCGACGCCGGGCGCGACCGACATCATCCAGCTGGGGCAGGCCTTCGCCTGGAACCCCACCGCGCCCGGCGCGAAGATCGAGGACACCGTGCTGCTCACCGCCGACGGCATCGAGGTGATCACCGCGGACGACGCGTGGCCGACCGTGACGGTGGGCGGCATCCGCAGGCCCGTAGAACTGCAACGACCCGTAGAACTGCAATGAGAGAGAGAAGCACCGTGACCACCACCCTGCGCGCCGCCATCATCGGAACCGGCTCCGTCGCGACCCTGCACGCCCGCAGCCTCGACCACATCGAGGGCGTCGAGCTCGTGGCGGTCGCCGACGTGATGCCTGGTCGGGCCCGGGAGTTCGCCGACGAGCACGCCGCGGCCGCCCACGCCTACGACTCGCTCGAGGCTCTGTTCGCCGCAGAACGGGTCGACGTCGTGCACCTCTGCACCCCGCCCGGAGTGCACGCGCCTCAGGCCGTGGCCGCCTTCGCCCACGGCGCGCACGTGATCGCCGAGAAGCCGCCGGCCCTGTCTCTGGCCGAGCTGCAGTCGATGACGGATGCCGCGGCTTCCGCAGGCCGCGAGTTCGCGGTGGTCTTTCAGCAGCGCACCGGGTCGGCCGCCGACCACGTCAAACGGCTGCTCGACGCCGGTGCGTTCGGGCGCGCGCTTTTCGCGACGTGCAACACGCTCTGGTTTCGCGACGCCGAGTACTACTCCGTGCCGTGGCGCGGGCGCTGGGAGACCGAGGGGGGCGGCACCACGCTCAGCCACGGCATCCATCAGATCGATTTGCTCGCCTACCTGCTCGGCGACTGGCGTCAGGCCTCCGCGCAGCTCTGGCGCCAAGCGCGTGATGTGCAGACCGAAGACGTGTCGACCGGCACCATCCTGTTCGAGACCGGCACCGTGGCATCCGTCTCGACCTCGGTCGTGTCGCCGCGCGAGACCAGCTCGATCCGCATCGACACGGAACTCGCCACGATCACGGTGGATCATCTCTACGGCCATGGCCACGAGAACTGGCGCATCACTCCTGTTTCAGGAAGCCTCGATGATCACGACGACTGGATTCTTCCGGAACAGGAGGAACGGAGTGGTCACGACGCGTTCATCCGCGAGGTCTACGACGCCCTGGGCAAGGGTGAGCCTCTGCCGGCGGTGGCGACGTCTCCCGCCAGATCGCTCGAACTGGTCACGGCCATCTATTCGTCTTCGTCGACCGGACGCGCGGTCACCCCGGCCACCCTGAAGGATGACACCGCTCGCCTCGGTTCGCTCGAGTCGCCGGTCACTGATCAGCGCCGCCTTCGCTAGAGGTCAGGCCGCGGATCCGGCGATCGAGGAGAAATGGCGCCATGCCGAGAGGAGATCCTCGGTGTCGCCCCCCTCGTGCCCGTTGAACTCCCAGACCGACATCTGTTTGGGGCCGGCATACGCGTTGTAGGCCCCGAAGACCGTCGACGGCGGACAGGTGGCGTC
>NZ_JBKKAD010000014.1:0-15074 GCF_046714715.1 Conyzicola sp.
GAACACAGCCCGTGCCGGGGAGTCGATGGAGACTTGCGTCCCTGACCGATTCACAGCGTCAGGCGTCGCAGTCCGGGTTCAAGTCTAAGCAAGCCGTAGGTGCACCAATCACACCCGCTCGCCGCGACGAAGCAAGAACGTATGCGCACAGATATTTCCCGGTAAAAAGCTGCGTGACGGAATACCGCTGCACCCACCTTGGTTGCTGCCGGTAGGAAAGAGGTAACTATGACTGACGTGCTGATCGATCGCCCGGAACTCAACAGTCTCGGACAGTACGAGTTCGGCTGGTCGGATTCCGACGCTGCCGGTGCATCCGCTCGCCGTGGAATCAACGAGGAAGTCGTCACCGACATCTCGAACTTGAAGAACGAAGCGGAGTGGATGCTCAAGCTCCGGCTCAAGGGGCTCAAACTCTTCGGCATGAAGCCGATGCCGACGTGGGGTGCCGATCTGTCCGGCATCGACTTCGACAACATCTAGTACTTCGTCCGCTCCACCGAGAAGCAGGCGCAGTCGTGGGAAGACCTCCCCGACGACATCAAGGACACCTACGAGAAGCTCGGTATTCCCGAGGCCGAGCGCAAGCGCCTGGTCTCCGGTGTCGCCGCACAGTACGAGTCGGAGGTGGTTTACCACACCATCAACGCCGAGCTCGAGGCCCAGGGCGTCATCTTCATGGACACCGACACCGCGCTGCGCGAGCACCCCGAGTTCTTCGAGGAGTACTTCGGCACGGTCATCCCGCCCGGCGACAACAAGTTCGCGGCGCTCAACACCGCCGTCTGGTCGGGTGGATCGTTCGTCTACGTGCCGAAGGGCGTCCACGTCGAGATCCCGCTGCAGGCCTACTTCCGCATCAACACCGAGAACATGGGCCAGTTCGAGCGCACGCTGATCATCGCCGACGAGGGTTCCTACGTTCACTACATCGAGGGCTGCACGGCCCCGATCTACAAGAGCGACTCGCTGCACTCGGCCGTCGTCGAGATCATCGTGAAGAAGAACGCCCGCGTTCGGTACACGACGATCCAGAACTGGTCGAACAACGTCTACAACCTCGTCACCAAGCGTGCGGTCGCCCACGAGGGCGCCACCATGGAGTGGATCGACGGAAACATCGGTTCCAAGGTCACGATGAAGTACCCGTCGATCTACCTGATGGGCGAGCACGCCAAGGGCGAGACGCTCTCGGTCGCTTTCGCGGGCCCCGGCCAGCACCAGGACGCGGGCGCCAAGATGATCCACATGGCGCCGTACACGACGTCGTCGATCGTCTCGAAGTCGATCGCCCGAGGCGGCGGACGCGCGGGATACCGCGGAGAAGTGCGCGTGGATGCCGCGGCTCACCACTCGGCGAACACCGTGCGTTGCGACGCCCTCCTGGTCGACACGATCTCCCGGTCCGACACCTACCCGGCCATCGACATCCGGGTCGACGACGTGCAGCTCGGTCACGAGGCCACCGTCTCGCGTGTCAGCGCCGAGCAGCTCTTCTACCTGCAGTCGCGCGGAATGCCCGAAGACGAGGCCATGGCGATGATCGTGCGCGGCTTCATCGAGCCCATCGCCCGCGAGCTGCCCATGGAATACGCCCTCGAACTCAACAAGCTCATCGAGATGAGCATGGAAGGCAGCGTCGGCTAAATGTCAGTCGTTACACCCGAGTCAACCCAGCAGCACGGAGCGAAAGCGCACAGCGACGGAGGCTGGGATGCCCCCGAGGGCGCCTTCGTTCCCGTTCAGACGCGTTCCGACCGTTTCAAGTCGAACGTTCCGAGCGAGCACCCCGACGTGAACGGCCGCGAGGCCGAGTGGAAGCTCACTCCCGTCGACCTGCTCCGGCCCCTGATCGACGGTGAACTGGACGGCTCGCCGTACCCGTTCCTCGTCACCGAGACCGACGGTGCGGATGTCGAGTGGATCGACCGCACCGACGCGCGCATCGGCGCCGTGGGACAGGCGGAAGAGAAGTCGTCCGCCAACGCGTGGAACTCGTTCGAGAAGGCGATGGCGATCACCATCACCGGCGAAGAGACCTCCGAGATCACGATCTCGCGCTCGATGCTCGGCGACGCCGCGCGCGGCGCCCACACCGTGATCACCGCCACGAAGAACAGCCGCGGCCGTGTCATCCTGCTCAACACCTCGCAGGCGCACCTCGTCGAGAACATCGAGATCGTCGTCGAAGACGGCGCGCAGCTGGCGGTCGTCTCGGTGCAGGAGTGGGCGGACGACGCCATCCACCTCGCCACGCACTTCGCGACGGTCGGCCGCGACGCCACGTTCCGTCACGTCGTCGTGTCGCTCGGCGGCAAGGTCGTTCGCGTGAACCCGTCGGTCGCCCTCTCGGGCGAGGGAGCAGACGGCGAACTCTCCGGCCTCTACTTCGCCGACGCCGGCCAGCACCTCGAACAGCGCGTGTACATGCACCACGAGGGCGCCAACACCAAGGGTCGCGTCAACTACAAGGGCGCGCTGCAGGGCGCCGGTGCCCACACCGTCTGGGTCGGCGACGTGCTGATCGGGCCGGCTGCCGCGGGCACCGATTCGTACGAACAGAACCGCAACCTCGTGCTGAGCGAGGGCACCCGAGCCGATTCAATCCCGAACCTCGAAATCGAGACCGGCGACATCCTCGGTGCCGGGCACGCCAGTGCGACGGGACGTTTCGACGACGAGCAGCTCTTCTACCTCCAGGCCCGCGGAATCACCGAGCACGAAGCGCGTCGCCTCGTCGTGCTGGGGTTCCTCACCGAGATCATCCAGAAGATCGGCAAGCCCGAACTCGAGCAGCGCCTGCAGATCTCCATCGACGAAGAACTGAACCGCAGTTCGAGCAAGATCGTCGGGGGAGCGGAGTAATGGCCGAACCCACCAAGGTATGCAGCAAGGCCGACCTGTCCCCGAGCACCGCCCTGCGCGTCGTGGTCGACGGCAAGCCCATCGCGGTCGTGATGGATTCGGCCGGAGCCGTGCACGCGCTCGGCGATACCTGCACGCACGGCGACATCTCGCTGGCCGAGGGATTCGTCGAAGACGACACGCTCGAGTGCTGGGCCCACGGCTCGAAATTCGACCTCACGTCGGGCAAGCCCCTCACCCTTCCGGCCTACGAGCCGGTTCCCGTGTACACGGTCTCCATTGTCGATGACGATGTTTTCATCGACCCCACCCCGATCGCCACCAGCGACTCCGTCGCCGTTTAGGACCACAACATGTCAGTACTTGAAGTAAAAGATCTCCGCGTCAGCGTCGAGACCGAGCAGGGCACCAAGGAAATCCTCAAGGGCGTCGACCTGTCGATCGCCGAGGGCGAGATCCACGCCATCATGGGCCCGAATGGCTCCGGCAAGTCCACCCTCGCGTACACGATCGCCGGTCACCCGAAGTATCACGTCGAGGGAGGCTCGGTCACCCTCGACGGCGTCGAGGTGCTCACGATGAGCGTCGACGAGCGCGCGCGAGCCGGTCTCTTCCTGGCCATGCAGTACCCGGTCGAGATCCCGGGCGTCACCGTCTCGAACTTCCTGCGCACCGCGAAGACCGCGATCGACGGCGAAGCGCCCGCGCTGCGCCCGTGGCTCAAAGAGGTCAAGGGCGCGATGAGCGACCTGCGCATGGACAAGGCCTTCGCCGAGCGCAACGTCAACGAGGGCTTCTCGGGCGGAGAGAAGAAGCGCCACGAGATCCTCCAGCTCGAACTGCTCAAGCCGAAGTTCGCCATCCTCGACGAGACCGACTCGGGCCTCGACGTCGACGCGCTCAAGGTCGTCTCCGAGGGCGTCAACCGCGCGAAGGACAACACCGGTCTCGGACTGCTGCTCATCACGCACTACACGCGCATCCTGCGGTACATCAAGCCGGACTTCGTGCACGTGTTCGTCGATGGCCGCGTCGCGGAAGAGGGCGGCCCCGAGCTCGCCGACCGTCTCGAAGACGAGGGCTACGATCGCTATGTCTCCGCGACCGGCGTAGCGTAGAACCATGGCCACCGCACTCGCTCCCGTGCTCTTCGACCAGGTCGAAGAGGCACTGAAAGACGTCATGGATCCCGAGCTCGGGGTCAACATCGTCGACCTCGGACTGATCTACGACCTCACCTGGGACGACGAGAACAACGCGCTCATCATCAGCATGACGCTGACGAGCGCCGGTTGTCCGTTGACCGATGTGCTCGAGGAGCAGACCGCTCAGGCACTCGACGGAGTGGTCGACGCCTTCCGCATCAATTGGGTATGGATGCCGCCGTGGGGTCCCGAGAAGATCACCGACGACGGTCGCGACATGATGAGGGCGCTCGGCTTCGCAATGTGACATCCGGCGGCGTCACGGGCCACCCGCGCGGAGTGAAGTAGTCTCTCTTTATGGACCGTTCTAGTACTCCTCAAGATTCGGTCCAGTCCTCTCGGATCTCCCGGTCGATAGTCAACAGCCAGCTGCTCATTTCTGCGGCGATGCTGCTGTTCGCCGTCGTGGTGTTCGCCATCCAGCCGGACGCGTTCCAGGAACCCCTGTTCTTCGTCTCGCTCCTGCTCGTCTTCGTTCTCACCGGCGTCGCCCTCATCACCGACTGGACGCCGAGCCGCAAGCCGTGGGCCGCCGTCCTGCCCGTGCTCGACATTCTCGCGATCGTCGGCATCCGCGAGGCGCAACCGCAATTGGGCGCAGGCCTGCTGCTCGTGCTCCCCGTGATCTGGCTGGCACGCAACTACGGTTTCGTCGGCGCCGTGGGCGGAGTGGTGTTGGCCACCCTGGCGATCTGGGTGGCGTGGCCCTTCCGTGGAGTGCAGATCAGCATCACCGACTTCGTCGGTCTCGTTCTGTTGCCGCTGACCTTCGCCTTCATCTCGACGACCACCTACGCCACCAGCCGTCGCAGCCAGAGCCAGCGCGCGCTCCTGCGTCAGCAGGCGGCCCTCGTCGAGTCTGCGCTCGTGCGCGCCCGCAAGCAGGAGCGGCTGCTCAAGGAGGTGCTCAACGCCGTGGAGTTCGGCGTGATCGCTTTCGACGACCGCGGTCGGGCGACCCTGCGTAACAACGCGCATGAGCAGTCGCTCCGCGAGTTCGGGGCTCCGCACTCCGCGGTCATCCACCCCGTCATCTACGAGCCGGACGGCACGACCGTGTATTCGGATTCGGAGCGTCCCTACGCCCGCGCCCTCGCGGGCGAGGAATTCGAGAACCTCGTCTACTGGGTGGGTTCACCGGGCGAGACACGCGCCGCCTTCTCGGCGACCGCCCGCCAGACGAAGAATTCCGACGGCCACGCCGACGGCGGCGTCGTCGTGGTGCGCGACGTGACCGTCGAACTCGAGGCGGTGCGCGCGCGCGAGAACCTCGCGGCATCGGTGAGCCACGAGCTGCGCACACCGCTCACGTCGATCATCGGGTTTCTCGAGCTCGCCGTCGATGCTCCCGAGCTCACCAGCGAGACCCGGCGGATGCTCGACATCGCCGCGCGCAACTCCGAACGGATGCTCGGCCTCGTCACCGACCTCCTCCAGACCGCGAGCGACAAGGACGGTTCGCTCACGCTCGAGATCTCGTCGTGCGATATCGCGGAGCTCGCCCGCCAGGCGGTCGAGTCGTCGCAGCTCGCAGCCGGCCAGCGCGAACTCACGGTAGTGACAGACATCGACCGACCGGCCATCACGAACGCCGACCCGTTCCGCATCAGGCAGGTCATCGACAACCTGCTCAGCAACGCGGTCAAATACAACCGCACCGGGGGATCGATCACGGTCGCCGTCGGCTTCTCCGACGACTCGGTGCGCGTCGACGTCACCGACACCGGCGTCGGGGTCTCCGAGGCCGATCAGGTGCACCTCTTCGACCGGTTCTTTCGCGCCGGCTCTGCCCGCCGTTCCGACGTCGTCGGCACCGGCCTCGGGCTGGGCATCAGCCGCGACATCGCCAAACTGCACGGCGGCAGCCTCTCGGTGACGAGCGAGGTCGGTGTCGGAAGCTCCTTCTCGCTGATCCTGCCCGCCACGACCCAGGAAACCGCATGAACCTCGACACACTGACAGTGCTCTACGCCAGCGGCCTCGTCGTCACTGCCGCCGGTACATCCTTCGTCATCAGTTCGATCTTCCGGCGCGACGACGAGGTGGCCCGCCTCTGGGGACTGGGCTTCATCTCCGGCATGCTCGCGACCATCGCCTATGCCGCGTGGGGATACAGCCCCGAGCTGTGGTGGATCACCGGCATCGGAAACGCCGCGCTCGTTTTCGCGATGGGCGCCATGTGGGCGGGGAGCCGGGCGTACAACGCCGCGCGCCCGTTGCTGCTCGTGGCGATGATCGTGGCAACGATCGTCTTCGCGGCGGTCGTCATTCACGGACCAGAGGGTGGCGAGTGGGCCGGGGCACCGGTGATGTACATCGCCATCGCGGGCTTCACGGCCGCGACCGCCGTCGAGACGATGCGCGGACAGCTACGCCGCCGCGTCTACGCGCGCATTCTCTCCGTGGTCTTCCTGGCTATCTCGGCCTACTACCTGGCCCGCACTGTCGTCTATTTCGTCGCGGGCGAATCGAGCGTCGCGTTCCTCAGCTATTTCGGTACCGTGAACACGACCCTTCTGAACATCGGATTCCTCACCGTCGCGTCTATCTCGTTCTCGGTTCTGCAGAGCGAACGCATCCCCGACTACGCGCGGGAGAAGACATCCGACCGCTCCACGATTGCGGGCGTCGCCTCGCGCACGCTCTTCGAACAGCAGGCGCAGGACTGGTTGCGTCGCGCCCACCGCGCCGACGATTCGCTCACCCTCGCGATCTTCGAGGTCGAGAACCTCGACCAGATGAATATCGCGCTCGGGTCGGAATACGGAGAACGCGCCATCCAGACCGTCGGCTGGTTCACCAGGGACAACGTGCCGACCGCCTCGATCGTCGGCCGGCTCAGCCCGCGACGGTTCGCCGTGATCACACCCTCGCCAGCAGTGGGCGAGCCTCGTGACGTTGCGGAACGGGTGATGACGGCCATCGCCGAGAACCCCATCGACGAGATCGAGGGAGTGCGCGCCCTGGCCGCCTTCGGGGTAGCGACCACCGCCGACGCCGGATACGACTTTGCCGATCTCGCCCGGTCGGCCGCGGCCGGTCTGAACCAGGACGTCTAGAGATCCGAGCGAAACCTAGGGTGCGATCGTGAGCACGTCGGTCGCCGTCTGCTTCGCACACTCCGCCCACGTCGGCGTGGTCTGCAACAGCAGCTCAGATCCGGGCCTTCGGATTTCCGCTCGTGACCGCGTCGCTAGTTGCGAACGAGGGCGAGGGCTCCCGCGTTCCACCATTCGCCCGCGCCCGGTCCGCCGTTGCACTCGCCGTCGCTTTCGCCGGGCGTCTTGATCCACAGTTCGGCGTCGAGGTGGCCCTCGGCGAAGGCCGCCGGCGGGCTTCCGAGCGCGCTTCCGGCGGGGTTGCACCACTCGCCGTTCGATCCGTTGCCGTTGCGGCCCGTGTCGACGACATAGTGCGCGTCGCCCGTGAGCGCGCTCAAGCGTTCGGCGTAGGCGACCTCGTCGTCAGTGGTGTTGTAGTTGGAGACGTTGGTGGCGAATCCCCGCACACGGTCGACCCCGGCCCGCGCGAGCAGCGCGGCGGTCTGCTCGACCGGGTGCCAGTTCGAGTGGCCGCCATCGAGGTAGATCACGGCGGCGGTCGCCTCGAACCGGGTGATCGCGTCATGGGTGGTCGCGACCCGCGAGTCGGTGTTGCCGCACTCCTCGGCGAGCGACAGCGAGTCGGGTTCGAGAACAACCGCGGTGGTGGTGTCGCCGATGCCCGCGGCGACGGCGTCGAGCCAGAGCGGGTATTCGGCGGCGGTCAGCCCGCCGGCGGAGAAGTTGCCGCAGTCGCGCTCGGGGATCCCGTAGACCACGAAGGTCGCGATCGTGTCGGAGGCGGTCTCGGCTGCGACGATCTCCGACACGTACGAGCCGATCGATGCCGTGGGGTGCGCTTCGGGAACCAACCAGATCGCCTGCGGCGTCGTCGACAGGGCGAGGATGTCGGCGGCGTCGGCCGCGCTCAGGGTGGGGTCGGCGGCCGCCCGAACGGCGGCGGAGTCGGGGTTGACGTAGAACTGTCCGCTGCCGAGCGGGTTGCTGGTGCCCGAGGACAGCGGCAGGTCAGACAACACGGTGTTCCACAGGTACGAGCCTCCCGCCGCGATGACCAGCGCCCCGGCGACGATGATCGCGATTACGCCCTTGGGGTCGATGCGCCACGGGCTGCGGCGGGGCACGGCGGTCTGTGCCACGGCTGATCCTTAGGTGGCTCGGGATAGAGCTCGCGGCACGAAGCATAGAGATCCTCGGGGGAAGCCCGGTTCCACGATACCCGCCGATCCGCTACGCGGCGTCGTTCGCCCTGCGGTCGTCGGAACGGTGCACGGCCAACCAGGTGAGGCGCATGACCGCTGCCGCGAAGACCGCCTTGACGATTCCGCCGATGATGAACGGGTACAGCCCGCCCTGCAGCGTCTGCTCGAGGGTGAGGCCGAGAGCGATCGAGAGCCAGGTCATACCGAAGACGAAGGTGACCACGGTTCCGGCGAGGAACGCGGCGATGCCGCCGAAGATCTTGTGGTCCCACTCGCGCTCGGCGAGGTAGCCGGTGAGCGCGGCGGCGAAGATGAAGCCGACGATGTAGCCGCCGGTCGGGCCGAGGATGACGCTGATTCCCTGTGCGCCTTCGCTGTATACCGGCAGGAACAGGCCGAGCACGGCGTAGAGCGCCATGGCGAGCGCGCCACGGGTGGCGCCGAGCGCTCCGGCGACGATGAGCACGGCCGCGGTCTGGCCGGTGATCGGCACGGGGTAGAGCGGAACGACGACCTGCGCGGCGAGAGCGGTGAGCCCGGCGCCCGCGGCGATGAGCACGGCGTCGGTGGCGAGGCTGCGGCTGAACAGACGGTCAGCGAGAGTCGGGCGGCCGGCGGCCAGGGTCAGTGTCGTCATGAACGCTCCTAGGGTGTCGCGTGCGGCGAGGCCGCACACAGTGCATGGGCAGAAAGCTTTGCTGTCCGCTCAAGTAGACTATCGGTCTCACCCCTTACTTCTGTGTTGTCGAAACACGCCTAAACAATTGGACTTTGCCTGTGCTTGCCGTGCATGATCTCGAATTACGAGTGGGCGCAAGAGTGCTCATGGATGAGGTCAACTTCCGCGTTGACAAGGGCGACAAGATCGGCCTCGTCGGGCGCAACGGAGCGGGCAAGACCACGCTCACGAAGACGCTCGCCGGCGAACTGCAGCCCTCGGGCGGCCGCATCGACCGGTCCGGGGAGATCGGCTACCTGCCGCAGGACCCGCGGTCGGGAAATCCCGAAGACCTCGCTCGCACGCGCATCCTCGATGCTCGCGGCCTGGGCACCCTGCTCATCGGCATGAACAAGACGATGACCGATATGGCCAGCCCCGACGCCGCCGTCAGCGCCGCCGCCATGAAGAAGTACGGCAACCTCGAGGAACGCTTCACGGCCCTCGGCGGCTATGCGGCGGAGGCCGAGGCCGCGTCGATCGCGAGCAATCTCAGTCTTCCCGACCGCATTCTCGACCAGCCGCTCTCCACGCTGTCGGGTGGTCAGCGCCGCCGCATCGAGCTCGCCCGCATCCTGTTCTCGGGTGCCGACACGATGCTGCTCGACGAACCGACCAACCACCTCGACGCCGACTCCGTCGTCTGGCTGCGCGACTACCTCAAGAGTTTCCAGGGCGGTCTGATCGTGATCACCCACGATATTGCGCTCGTCGAAGAGACCGTCAACAAGGTCTTCTACCTCGACGGCAACCGCCAGGTCATCGACGTCTACAACATGGGCTGGAAGAACTACCTCAAGCAGCGCGCCTCCGACGAGGAGCGCCGCAAGAAGGAGCGCGCCAACGCCGAGAAAAAGGCGTCGGTGCTGCAGACGCAGGCCGCGAAGTTCGGCGCCAAAGCGTCGAAGGCGGCGTCGGCCCACCAGATGGTGGCCCGCGCCGAGAAGCTGCTCGCCGGCCTCGACGAGGTGCGCACCGTGGAGCGCGTGGCCAAGCTGCGCTTCCCCGAACCCGCGCCCTGCGGCAAGACGCCCCTGATGGCGTCGAACCTGAGCAAGAGCTACGGCTCGCTCGAGATCTTCACCTCGGTCGACCTCGCGATCGACCGCGGCTCAAAAGTGGTCATACTCGGATTGAACGGTGCGGGAAAGACCACGCTGCTTCGGATGCTCGCGGGCGTCGACAAACCCGACACGGGGCAGATCGAGCCGGGCCACGGCCTCCGCGTGGGCTACTACGCCCAGGAGCACGAGACCATCGACGTCAAGCGCACCGTGCTGCAGAACATGGTGTCGTCGTCACCGAGCATCACCGAGATGGAGGCGCGCCGCGTTCTCGGCTCGTTCCTGTTCACCGGCGACGACGGCCACAAGCTCGCGGGCGTGCTCTCCGGTGGGGAGAAGACCCGCCTCGCGCTGGCGATGATCGTGGTCTCGGGCGCGAACGTGCTGCTGCTCGACGAGCCCACTAACAACCTCGACCCCGCGAGCCGCTTCGAGATCCTCGACGCGCTCGCGAACTACTCGGGTGCCGTCGTGCTGGTCAGCCACGACGAGGGCGCCGTCGAGGCGCTCAACCCCGAGCGGGTTCTCATCCTGCCCGACGGCGTGGAAGACCACTGGAACGCCGACTACCTCGACCTGATCACTCTGGCCTAGGCTGCTTCGCTGATTGAGTAAGGCCGTCTGCGGCCTGTATCGAAATCCCCTCTGGGTTTCGACACGGTCGCTGCGCGACCTACTCAACCAGCAATCTAACGGCCCGAGTCGATCAGCTCGTCTTCGATCTCGGCGTCGGTGCGCGTGCGCGCGGCGTCCTTGACGCGTCGTGCCTCGGCGCGCACCATCTCGTCGGGGTCGTCCTCGTTGATGCGCCGGTACTCCTGGCGCAATCCGTAGCCGAGGCCGAAGAATCCGAACAGCGCGAACACGAGCCATTGGAACGCGTAGGACAGGTGCGGCCCCTCGTCGCGCGCCGGCTTGGTGGCGGCGAGCGGACGGTCGGCGGGTGCGGGATTCTCGTTCACCATGAGGCCGTACGCCCCGGTGTAGACCGGGCGGTCGAGCATGCCCGCGATCTCGTCCAGCTGGATCGTGGCGATCTGGCCGGCCGGCGCCGAACGGCCGGGAAGCGTGGGCTCCCCGGGCTTCAGCCGGGCGGTGACCGTGACCTCGCCGGTGGGTGCGGCCGGAATCACGTCGGGCGCATCCTGCTCGCGGCCCGTCGGCAACCCGCCACGGTCGACGATGAAGACGCTGCCGTCGGCGAGCAGCAGGGGGGTGAGCACCTCGAAGCCCGGGCCGCTGTTGTACGGCCGGTTGCGCACGAGCAGTTCGTCGTCCGAGAGGTAGGTTCCCGTCATCGTCACGGGCGTCCACTTGTCGCTCAGGTCGAACGAATCCAGCTCGGGCAGCGCCTCGGCGAGCGGTACGGGCTCGGCAGAGTAGTTGTTGTCGATGCGGGCCAGTTCTTCGAGCGCGGTGTCGCGACGATCGAGCTGCCAGAGGCACAACCCGACGCAGACGATCGCGAAGACGACCGCGAGGGCCAGGTACCGGGCCCAGTGCCAGGTGAAGGCGAAGCCCCAGCCCCTCACGACGCGTCTCCGACACGTTCGACGGCCACGCCGAGCGGCGTCACGGCCACCGGGAACCCGCGTGTGTCCAGGTAGTCGCGCAGATACTCGCTGTGCTCGTCACACGCGAGCCAGACCTTGACCCGGTCGATCGGGTGGATGCGCGGGTTGCGCCAGTTCACGTTCCAGACCGCCTCGCTGCGGCAGCCGGATCGGGAGCAGCGCAGTTCGTCGGTCGAGCCGCCGATCACGCGTCGTGGTCCGGTCCGTACGGGCTCGGGCCGCGGGGGTCGCGCACGGGCACGATCGCCCCGGGCCGCTCGACGTCGCCCGGAGTTCCGCCGTGTACGTTGTTCGCCAGCACGACGGCGATGTAGGGCAGCACGACGGCGCCGAGTCCGACGACCAGAAGCCACCAGCCCTGCACGAAGAAGAGCAGGATCACGCAGACGAGACGGATGCTCATCGCCACCGTGTACTGGATCATGCGCTTGCGACGGTCGTCTGCTGGCGACGCCGGAAGCGAAGTGATCGACTGCTGGGTCTTCATGTCCTGGGCTCTCAGGGGGCCGGAAGGCCCCCACACCCTCAAGCTTAAGTCTTTTCCGGCTGACAGTAAGCTGGTGCGCATGACTTTTGCCGCACCGACCATCCGCACAGTTCTCATCACGGGAGGCAACCGCGGAATCGGTTTCGCCATCGCGGAACAATTCGTCGCCGAGGGCCACCGCGTGGCCGTCACGGCCCGGTCGGGCGAGGGGCCAGAGGGTTCCCTGACGGTGAAGGCGGATGTCACGGACGCCGCGAGCCTCGACGCCGCGTTCACCGAGGTAGAAGCGGCCTACGGACCGGTCGAGGTCGTCGTCGCCAACGCCGGCATCACGCGCGACCTGCTGCTCGTGCGCATGAACGAGCAGGACTTCACCGACGTCATCGACACCAATCTCACGGGCGCGTTCCGCGTGGTCAAGCGCGCCTCCAAGGGCATGATGAAGGCGCGGTTCGGTCGCATCATCCTGGTCTCGAGCGTGTCCGGACTGCTCGGGGCCGCGGGCCAGATCAACTACTCGGCCTCGAAGAGCGGCCTCATCGGCCTCGCCCGCTCGGTGACCCGCGAGCTCGGCTCGCGCGGCATCACGGCGAACGTGGTCGCCCCCGGCCTCATCGAGACGGAGATGACGGCGGTGCTGTCCGACGAGGTGCAGGCCGACTACAAGAAGTCGATCCCGGCCGGCCGGTTCGCATCACCGCAGGAGGTCGCGAAGGTCATCTCCTGGCTCGCGGGCGACGATGCGGGCTACATCTCCGGCGCGGTCATCCCCGTCGACGGCGGCCTGGGAATGGGCCACTAGCCCCCCACCACAACTAGCCCCGAAGGCCCAGCAACGGCAGCAGCAGGCTCATGTCGCGCACGTCGATGAGCACGTGCGCCTCGTCGCGTACCGGCGCCTTCGCGTCGAAGCCGACGGACAGGCCGGTGATGGCCATCATCTCGAGGTCGTTGGCCCCGTCGCCGACGGCCATGGTCTGGCCGAGCGGCACGTCGAACTCGTCGGCCCACTCCCGCAGCGTGTCCGCCTTCGCGCGCGCGTCGATGATGGGGCCCACGAGTCCGCCGGTCAGCACGCCGTCGACGATCTCGAGACGGTTCGCTCGCCAGCGGTCGAGTCCGAGCTGCGCGGCGACCGGGTCGAGCACCTCGTGGAATCCGCCGGAGACGACGGCGACCCTGCCCCCCGCGCCCTGGACGGCCGCGATCATCTCGGGCACGCCATCCGTCACAACGATGCGGGGCGCGACCTCCGCGAAGACGCTCTCGGCCAGTCCGGCCAGGGTGGCCACCCGGGCGCGCAGGCTCTGCTCGAAGTCGAGCTCGCCGTTCATCGCGCTGAGCGTGATCCCGGCCACGAGGGGAAGCGTGCCCGCGACCTCCGCGAGCAGTTCGATCACCTCGTTCTCGATGAGGGTGGAATCGACGTCGAGCACTACGAGAAATCGGGCCATGGGCGCGCTGTAGCCTTCCTGGAACGTGAAACGGGTGGGCTACGTGCCCTGGCCGGATAGGCCGGGCTGACGGCTACGGCGAGACGTGTACGCCCTTGCCGACGATCGTGATGCCCGAGTCGGTGACGGTCAGCCCGCGCGCCCGGTCGGAATCGGCGTCGACACCCACGTGGGCGCCGGCTCCGATGACCACGTCTTTGTCGAGAATAGCGCGGCGCACGACGGCGTTCGGCTCGATGCGGGCACGCTCGAACACGATCGAGTCGACCACCATGGCGCCGGATTCCACCGTCGTCCACGGGCCGAGCACGCTGCGCTCGATGTGCGCGCCCGAAAGCAGCGAACCGAGCGACACGATCGAGTCGATCGTGGTGCCGAGGTAGCCGCGGGCGTCGCGCACGAACTTGGCCGGAGGCGAGTTGAGCTGCTGGCTGAAGATCGGCCACTCGCGGTTGTACAGGTTGAAGATCGGCAGGGCCGAGATGAGGTCCTGGTGCGCCTCGAAGAAGGAGTCGATGCTACCGACGTCACGCCAGTAGAACCGGTCGCGATCGGTCGACCCGGGAACCTCGTTCTGGTTGAGGTCGTAGACGCCGGCGGCCCCGCGCGACACGAAGTCGGGAACGATGTCGCCGCCCATGTCGTGGTTGGAGTCGCTGCGTTCGCCGTCGCGCAGCACGGCGTCGATGAGGATGTCGGCGTCGAAGACGTAGTTGCCCATCGAGGCGAGAACCTCGTTGGGGGAGTCGGCGAGACCCTCGGCGTTCTGCGGCTTCTCGAGGAACGCGTTGATCTTGGTCGGGTCGTCCTTGTCGAGCTCGATCACGCCGAACTGGTCGGCGAGGCTGATCGGCTGGCGGATCGCGGCGACGGTGAGTCCACGGCCGGACGCGATGTGCGCGTCGATCATCTGGCTGAAATCCATGCGGTACACGTGGTCGGCGCCGACCACCACGACGATGTCGGGCTTCTCGTCGCGGAGCAGGTTGAGGCTCTGCAGGATCGCGTCGGCGGAACCGCTGAACCAGCGCTTGCCGAGGCGCTGCTGCGCCGGTACGGATGCCACGTAGGCGTCGAGCAGCCCGCTGAGGCGCCACGTCTGAGAGATGTGACGGTCGAGGCTGTGCGACTTGTACTGGGTGAGGACCACGATCTTGGTGAGACCGGAGTTGATGAGGTTGCTCAGGGCGAAGTCGATGAGACGGTACCCGCCACCGAAGGGCACGGCGGGCTTGGCCCGATCCGCGGTAAGCGGCATCAGCCGCTTTCCTTCTCCACCCGCGAGCACAATTCCAAAGATCTTCTTCGATGCCATGGCTACAGAGTATGCGAGCGAGCGGAGCTGTACTACCGTCTGACTATGCGAGTCGATCTAATTTCACGTGAGTATCCGCCTGAGGTATACGGGGGAGCCGGCGTGCACGTCTCCGAACTCGTTCGTGC